>NZ_JAMLIG010000003.1:0-300000 GCF_023954305.1 Mesorhizobium sp.
GACACAAAACGATCCTCCAAAAGGATCGCCACCGTGCCTCGTCAGAGCCGTGCAAAGAAGGTGCGGTTGGAGCCCCGCTTACAACTTACCACTCGAGAACCCGGACGGGGAGGGACCCGCAAAATGCTGCGAACCTTGGAACCTCGCGAGCTTCGACCAATCATCGGGGCATTTGCGGTCCTAGCGGGAACGGCACTCTTCAACGCCCTCGCGTCAGCTTTTCGATCAGATAGGCCAGGCGGCTCTGTTCATCGATTAGGGTCTGGATCTGACTGTCTCTCATGATGTCGAGTTTCTCATGCAGCGCCAGGATCTCAATCTCAGCCTTGAGGTTCACTTCATAATCGTGAGCAGCATCGAGCCTGTCCTTGGCCGCTTGACGCTTCTGCGACATCATAATGATCGGGGCTTGGACTGCGGCGAGCATCGACAGGATGAGATTGAGGAAGATGAACGGATAGGGGTCGAAGGCGCCGGCCGTGAGAACAACAGTATTCAGGACCGTCCAAAGCCCAAGAAAACATCCGAACAGGATCATAAAGGTCCACGATCCACCGAACGAGGCCACACCGTCTGCGAGCCGCTCGCCGAATGTGCGGCCGTCCCCAGGTCGGGCACGCGACCTTCCAAGCAAGGTCTTGCGACCAACGACGTGTACAAGGACACGTTTTTCCCGTTCGCCCAGGCTGTCCAGGCCAACGCCGAGATAACGCAGGGCAAGTGTAGCCGCATCGGTTGTATTCATGGCCGGATACTCCTCCGCAAAAATGCGTGCATCGAGGAGACCGCGCTCAAGGTCCAGACACAACGAGAAAGAGCGAAGGACCAACCTTGATCTGGCGCGCGTCCGTGCCGGCGATTGCCGCTGCGACCGCCTTGGCCGTTCCGGCCTCGACGGCAGGTTCAAGAACGGTGATTTGGGTCATGTGATAACCAAAGAGAAGCGGCTCCACCGTCTCCCGCGTTACCGACGCGCTCAGCATAGGATTGCTTCCTTTTTGGCCGCGCACCTCGAACTGCGTCCGCCAGACGTCGAGCACTAGGCGCGCTTCGGGGCTGGTTCCATCGGCTAAGGTGAACGTGGCCAAAGCCGGGCGCCCGCCATTGTATGTTCGCAAGGGAGGCAGGTTAGCAATGTTGCCAGAGGCAGGAAGGATATGGGCGAGCACGCGCGCCAACCAGGTCGGCGAATGTTCCTGCCATCCGGCCTGCAGAAGTGCGGCTCGGAGCCTCGCCGTTTCCAGGTCAGTCTGCAGGATCAAAGGTTCTGCGAACTCACCGTCGAACAGGATCCTCGCAGCTGGAAGTTGTTTCCATTGCCCCTTTAGCCAATCGTCGCTGGACATGGCGATGACAGGAAGAGGCCTGGTGTAGACAGCCAGCGCACCGGCGTAGCCGCGATTCACATGAACCGCATACGTCGCCCCGTAAACGACAACCAGCGCTGCTGCGATCTTGCCAGCCGGGAGACCGAGGTTCCGCCCCCGGAGCAGGAACGCCAGCAACACCACGACAGACGCGCCGAACAGCAACCCAGCCAGCACATCGCTCGGCCAATGGGCGAGGAGGTATACGCGTGACAGGTCAACAAGCGCCAACACCGCGCCCGTTGCCGCGTAGACGGCCGATTTCCATCTCGTCGGGATATTGTGCGCAAGGATGACGACGATGGTGCCGACGATGGCGATCGACAGGGTTGCATGGCCGCTAGGAAAACTGAAGGCCTCCGCTCCCGTGTAGTTCGGCAGTGGCCTGGCACGATGAAGTAGCGATTTTGCAAGCGGGACGAAGACGGCCGCGCCGACAAACGCCAGCGCTGCCATTCCAGCCAATCGCCAGCGCCTCAGCCAAACAAGGACCCCAAGAAACGCGAGCGCGAGGGGCGTCAGCATCAGCCCATCGGCGAGCATCGTGACGAGCACCATCGCCCGGTCTCCAGGGGTATTTCGCAATGTCTGCAGGAAAGTGCTGATTGCCTGGTCGGAAGCCGCAAGCTCTGGCTCGAACAATAGATTCAACACAAGCAGGATAAATCCGGCCATTGTGAACAAGCCGAGAACGGCGAGTGAGAACGCGACAAACGCACCCTCCTCATTGAGCAGGACCTTGGCGAGCATGCCTGCGGCAGGTGACTTGTGCGTTTTCAGTCTCTCAGCCGCCCAGACCCTGATCCCGTCTATATGGGGTAGGGCGAATGCGAGGGTGACTCTGGTCAGGTACCAGGCCACGGCCAGCACGACGAGCACGGACACAAGCAGCACTGCGAGCCTTGGGTTTGCGGATCTGGCCAGATCGAACCCCCGTCCAAGCGCAATCGACGGAATGATGTGGGCGCCGGCCCATGCAAAGGCCGAAACAACGTTGATGACGGTGAAACGGACAACGCTCATGCCCATCATCCCGGCAATGCCAGGAACAACGGCTTTTACGCCGGGAATGAAGCGGCCAATGAACACGCTCTTGCCGCCATGCTTGCGGAAGAACGCCTCACCCTTGTCCAGCATTGAATTGTATCGGCTGAACGGCCAGAACTGTCGGACTTTTTCTTTCCAGACGTGGCCAAACCAGAAGGAAATGGCGTCGCCGACCACCGCCCCGCAACTTGCCGCCAGGAAAATCGGCACGAAACTCAGCTTCCCCATACCGATCATCGTTCCAGCGGCAACTAGAACGACGGTCGATGGAACGAACAGACCAATCACAAAGAGGGCTTCGCCGGCGGAAACGAGAAACACGACGATCAGCGCCATACTAGGGTTGGCGCCGATAAAATCCACGAGGGATTGGATGTAGTTATTAATCGACAAGGCCGTTTAACTCGCAGGTTTCGGGAAGGCGATTATGATCTTGAGGCCCGGATGGCAATCGTCAAGCTTGAGCGTTGCGCCATGCAGGTCGGAAATTGCCTTGACGAGGCTCAGCCCGAGCCCGGTACCGGGTGTCGTGCGGCTCTTGTCCAAACGATACAGGCGCCGCAGCACATTTTCTCGTTCCTCTTCGGGAATGCCAGGCCCATTGTCCTGCACCCCGGCTACGATCATGCCGCCGGTTTCGTCGAGCGTCAGCGATATGGCGGTGCCGACCGGGCAATGCCTGATCGCGTTCTCGACGAGGTTGGAAAACAGCTGAAGCAAAAGTTCCCGGTCGCCAACGATTACATCCGAACGACCGGAGCCACGCCGATAATCGAGCGTGAGCCCCTCGTCGACCGCTACATTCAAATAGATTTCCGAGATCGCGGTGAGGACTTCATCAAGGCTCAACGAAACGAACCGGGATTTTCGAGCGCCGGATTCGATTTGCGCGATGCGCAACAGGGCGTCGAAAGTAGCATTGATCTGGTCGCTTTCGGTGCGCGCTTCCTCCAGATCAGATCCGATGGAAAGTCCCTGAGCTTCTTTTTCGAGGGCAGTCTCCACGATCAGCTTGAGCCGGTTGAGCGGGGTTTTCAGATCGTGCGCTATGTCGGCGCTCACCTGACGCATCCCTTCAACGAGGGCCGCGAGGCGTTCCAAAGCGGCGTTGATCTGGACCGATAGCGTATCGATGTCGTCGCCGTTTCCGATCAAGGGAATTCTGGATCCCAATGCTCCGTGAGAAACCTGCATCATTGTACCGGCGATGGCATCCATCCTGCGCTGGACGCGCGACGCCAGGAAAATCCCACCGCCAATGACGCTCACAAGGATAAACAAGAACCCCCAGCCAAAGCTCGCAAGCGCAATCTCAAGCAATTCGTCTGTCTCGGTGTAGCTCATGGCTACGACGAGCTGGTTCCCATCAAACTTGGCCGAAAAGGTGCGAAACGGCTCATCACTGGACAGGCCCAGCGCTGCCGCAGGGATCGTCGACCACCCAATAGGCGGCAAGACCTTCGTGACGGTTCCGGCAAGATGCCTCCCGTCAGCACCAAACAGCGTGACGAAACGTTCCTCGGGCTCGGCGATACGGGCGTGGGTATCGACCGACGCAACCAGATCCTCCAAATCACCGGACCCATAGGAAGCGACGATCACGGAGTAAGTGTCCTCGACGTTGCGGTCCAACCGCTCCGCCAGATCGGTTCTCACGGATTGGTAGGCAACGACAACAGAGGCGACGAAAGCAGCGACGAACACGAAACCAAGTGCGATTGCGAGCCGGAACGGACTGCTGCGAACGATGCTACCGGGGCGCATGGACGCTGTAGCCGGTGTTTCGGATCGTATGCAGCAATTGAACCGGGAACGGCTTGTCGACCTTGGATCGCAGCCTGCTGATATGCGTTTCGACGACACTTGTCTTCGGATCGAAATGGAAGTCCCACACACGTTCGAGAAGCATCGTTCGGGTCAGTACGCGCCCTTCATTCCTCATCAGAATTTCGAGCAACGAGAATTCGCGGGGCTGAAGATCGATCTGCTGGCCGCCCCTGGCAACGGTCCGCTTGATCAGATCCATCTCTAGATCCGCTACGCGCAGCAACGTTTTTTGGTCCTGGACCGGCGGACGTCGGCCAAGGGCATTGACCCGCGCCAACAGTTCGGAGAACGCGAAGGGCTTGACGAGGTAGTCGTCTCCTCCAGCCTCAAGCCCCTCTACGCGATCGTCGACGCCGCCGATCGAGGTCAAGAAGATGACGGGAACCTTCACCCCGGCTGCGCGGATCGCCTTGACGAGCGAGAGGCCGTCGAGACCGGGCAGCATACGATCGACGACCAGCATGTCGTATGGCTCGTGCGTTGCCTGAACTAGAGCCTCGCGCCCGTCCGACAGAACTTCGCAGAGGTGTCCCGCCTCACCAAATCCTTTCGCCGCATAGTCGGCTGTCCGCTTATCGTCTTCGATCAAGAGTATTCGCATTTCGATTTCCGCAATTCGTATCGTTCAGCTTGGTTGAATTGGACCGCGGTCCAATTCAACCCGATAGTGCTGGTGTCGTAGCGACACCGTATTCGTATACCAGCTGACCGCCAAAGTATGCGGTGACTAGGACGAGAACGCTGAGGGCCGCTTCTCCCGCAATTGTAGTGCTTTACGCTGCACCGTGGAAAGGCCTCTGGAACCACCATGGGGTGCCGCGCGGAGACCTGCCCAGGACGCCATCGCAATTGCCCTGATTGTCCCCAGCTGCCAATGGAATTCAAGCGGAGGCTTGGGTGCGCCCGATGTGAGCGCAATCCCCTACGCCCCATCGCCACAGAGATCGGGCAACAATCGCGAAAGCGCCCATCGCAACCGCGACGAACGCGGATGTGGCAACCAAGGCGCCCGGCGTGCGGCCTGACCCTTCTCGGCTGTCGCTGCTTCGATTGCACACACGGTCGGCGCCAGCATCTTTGGAAGACGAACGAGCGCTGACGCTTCACCTCCATGCAACATTTTTCAGACGGCCCTCAATTGGACGCTCGCTGGGCATCCTGCCAGACAACTTGTACCGCCGCGCAACCACGGGAACGAGCGTCGATTCTCAGTGATGAGAGTCGGGATCGAGCCGCCGGTAGCTCGTTTCGATGATCACCGGCCGATGTCTGCTCGTATCGTGCGGAGAAGGGGCGAAACCCGTAGCCTGCCCTGGACGACGACTACGACCGAATGCCGAGATGGCAACGGGTGTGAGGAGCGCAAGCAGCGCCAGAAAAGCAAGGATCGGCACTGCGACCACCGCAAGCGCTGTGGCGCCGACGAGCGCGGATACGAGCCAGAAGATTTCGATCAGCTTGTCCATTGTGGTAACTCCGTTGTATCCATCTGACTAAGCGTGGAACTATTCCGGAGAATCTCTTGGGACATACCGTTTCGTAAGGTCGGTCGCTATTCGAGCAGCACCAGCCAGGCGATCGCTGCGATTACAATCCAGACCAGAATGACGAATGCCGCACCCCAAAAACTTCGCGGCTGCCCCGAAATTCGCTGCGTCGCCTGGCGCCGGAGATCGGCAAGCACCTCTGGTGGAATCATCCGAAGAGCCAAGGCGATGCCCAATGGCACGATGATCAGGTCGTCGAGATATCCGATGATCGGAATGAAGTCTGGAATCAGATCGATGGGACTAAGCGCGTAAGCGGCGACGGCCAACGAGATAAATTTTGCGAGCCATGGCACGCGAGGGTCTCTTCCCGCGAGATAGAGCGTCACAACGTCTCTCTTGAGGGCTTTTGCCCACCTCTTGATGGTCTCCATCAAGCACTCCAGCCGATACCGCCACCTCGGGACGTTACCGAACCCGCATCTCCAACGTAGGGTCGCCATCGAAGCGGACGGGCCGGCATCAGGCCGGCCCGTCCTTCGCCGCTCAAAAACCTGATATGGGCTATGGTGGCTGCTTGAGGGGGAGCAGCGGCATTTGCGGCTATGCTCTTGCACCTACCGATATCAGTGTGGCGGCGATGGGGATATTGCAAGGTCGATTGCGTGAATTCCTCATGGTCTCCAATCGTGTTGGACCATAACGTCGGAAGTCTTGTCGAAAGCGCGTTGATCATCGGTCGCTTCGGACCAAAAGGCCCAGATGCGCGGCAATTGGACGGTAGGTCACGCCATAGAGCCAATTGCCGCCAAATCCTGCGATCGCAGCAGACGTAATGGCAACCGCCATGGAACCGATCATGTCGAGGGGGAAATGCGCCCCCAGAAAGATACGCGCCCAGGCAACTGCAAACCCAAACCCGACGACGATTGCGGCGAGTGGCACGTTTCCTCCGGCCGCAATCAACCCAAATCCGAGCGACCAGACGAGGGTTGCATGATCGCTTGGAAACGAAGCCTCGGGAGCATGATTCAGCAGATTCTGGCCGAGCCCCATTTCGAACGGGCGGGGCTGCGGAAATCCGCTCGCGATTAGGACGTTCAAGATGAGCCCGAGCGTCGCGGTTGCAACGGCAATGAAGACGATACGCCGGCGGTCTTCACCTCCCGCGAGCCATGCTATCCCAAACAGCCCAAGAACTAGATATGGCGCGAACTCCCCGATGTAAGTCGCCACAGACACCGCGCTGGAGTGCGCATTTGGCCCGGCCGCGAGCTTGGAAAAGGCCAGGAGATTGAACGGTAGCGCCTCGATGGAATTGGCGACCATGGATCGACCTTCCCAGAATCTCTTGAGTGACCGCACGCTTGTTCATCAAGCGGCGGGTGCAGGCCTAGCGAAAGAGGGGACGGGCGGCAAATTACGGATTGGTATGATTTGCACTCGTCGCGACAGGTTACGGATCAGTATGGATCCCGCGAGACCCAGGTAAACTTCGGGGCGTCCATTGCCGATCGTCGCGATAGAGCGCGACTCGTCAATGGAGCGTCAAATGAGCATTATCTTCTTTTCACAGCGTCGCGTATTGCGCGCGGCGGTGATGGCGGCGGCCTTGGCTTCCGCATCGGTTCCCATCATGTCGGCGGCCTCGGTGGCCCATGCCGCGGAAACGGCGGTGGCACCGGAGAAGAATCCTCCCGGCGACATCCCGGATACTCAGGTCTTCATCGACTATTCCTCGAAAACCGGCTTCTCGCTGAAGGTGCCCGAGGGCTGGGCGCGTAGTGATCGGGGCGACGGTGTGAGTTTTGTCGACAAGCTCGACGGGATCGTTGTGACCGAGTCCGGTGGCGCCGTCGCGCCGACGATCGAAAGCGTCAAGGCAGGCTATGTTCCAGCCATGGAAAAATCGGTCCGCGCGATGAAGATCGACGCGATCGAGGGTGTGGAGCTGCCGGCCGGAAAAGCTGTACGCATCGCCTACAGCTCGAATTCGGATCCGAACCCGGTGACCAACAAGCAGGTGCGCCTCGAAAACCAGCGCTATCTGTATTTCAAGGATGGCCGGCTGGTCTCGGTCGAACTCTACGCGCCGCTTGGTGCGGACAATGTCGACCAGTGGCAATTGATGTCGCAGTCGTTCCGGTGGAACTAAAATGCTGGCGCTGGAAGCACGAGAAATCTACCGGTTCTTCCATATCGGCGACGACGAAACTGCGGCTCTGCGCGGCGTCAGTCTCTCGCTTTTCAAGGGGGAAACGGTCGCCCTGATGGGGCCGTCGGGGAGCGGCAAATCGACCCTGCTGTCCTGCCTGACAGGCCTGGACGAGCCGGACGGGGGAGCCGTAACCGTTTCCGGCGTCCGGCTCACGCGCCGGCCTGAAGGCGAACGGGCGCGGTTGCGGGCTGAAAACTTCGGCATACTGCTCCAGTCCGGCAATCTCTTTCAGCACCTCAACGTCGTGCAGAACATCCGCTTCCAGATGATGCTTGCCGGCCGTGTGGACGAGGCAAGGCTGATGTCCCTGATTGCATCGGTTGGACTGGCTCACCGAGCGAATGGCCTTCCGAGGCAACTTTCTGGCGGCGAGACGGCGCGGGCGGGTTTGGCCGTGGCGCTCGCCGCCGATCCACCCATCCTGATTGCTGACGAGCCGACAGCGGAAGTCGACGCCGACACGGAAAGTCGTTTGATCGCTCATTTCGATGACCGCCGCCGCAGTGGGCTGACCACGTTGTTAGCCACACACAGCCAGGCTCTTGCAGCGCGGACTGACCGCGTCGTGCGCCTAAAAGACGGGAGAATTGTCGATGTCTGAGGATCTTGTCGTAGCCACGAACATTGCGATGGACTTTCCTTCGCCCGATGGGACTGCAATCAACATCATTACGGGCGCCGATTGCCGGATTTGTGCGGGTGACAGAGTCGCACTCGTTGGCCCCTCCGGAAGCGGCAAGTCAACGCTACTTCATATTCTCGGCGGTCTGGTCCATCCAACGCGCGGCGAGATGAGCTGGCCCGCGCTTGGGCGTCGCGAATCTTTGCAGCCGGAAAAGATAACTTTCGTCTTCCAGACGCCGAGCCTTTTTCCCGCGCTGACGATCGTGCAGAACGTGACGCTGCCATTGGTGCTCGCGGGCAACGAGTCCGAAGCCCATACCCGTGCAATGGCCCTCCTGGCCGCATTCGGCCTTGACGATCTGGCGGACAAGCTGCCGGAAGAATTGTCCGGTGGCCAAGCGCAGCGTGTCGCGATGGCTCGCGCCCTTCTGGTCAAGCCCAGTCTGATACTCGCCGACGAGCCCACGGGGCAATTGGACAGCAACACCTCAGCCAATTTCCTCGAGACTGTTCTCGGGCTGATCGATGGGAGCAAGACGGCACTCCTGATCGCCACACATGATCTTTCCGTTGCAAGACGGATGAAACGTGAGTGGACAATCGAGCATCGAATTCTTCGTTCAACCGTCGTTCCGGATGCGAGCTGGTCATGACCTACCTATGGATCTCAGGAATTATCAGGGGGCGGTTCGGCCGCCTCTTCGGCGCATTCGCGGGTGTGGCGCTGACAGTTGCGCTGCTTGCGACCCTTGCGCTCTTTCTTGTCGACAGCGGCGTGTCGATGACGACACGCGCGGTGGAGGCAGTTCCCATCGACTGGCAGGTCGAGGCGGTGCCGACGGCGGACCCGGCCTTGATCCGCTTGGCGATTGGCACAGCTACCGCCGTGTCAGCTGTCCATGAGGTTCGCTACGCGCAAACAATAGGATTGGAAGCAACCGCCGGCGGCACCGTGCAGACGACCGGTCCGGGCAAGGTCATCGCATTCGACAGCGGCTATCTGCGCGACTTCCCGAAGGAAGTTCGTCCCCTCGCGGGTACATTCGACGGCGCTCTGATTGCGCAGCAGACGGCAGCGAACCTCCATGTGGGCCCCGGCGACACAGTGACCATCGCCAGAGTGGGACTGGCTCCCGAGACGGTCAAAATTTCCGGCGTGGTAGACCTGCCTGATGCCGATTCTCTGTTTCAGGCGGTCGGTCTTCCGCCGCAGGCTGCCCCGCAGGCGCCGCCGGACAATGTGATGATCCTCCCGCTGGCAGAGTGGCATCGAATCTTTGACCCGCAGCAGACCGCAAGGCCAGATAGCACCCGGCTGCAATTCCATGTCCGCCTCCAGCGCGAAGGTCTGCCTGTTCGCCCCGGCGACGCGTACACGATGGTTGGCGGTGCCGCGAAGAACCTCGAAATCCAGGTTGCGGGGCAGGCCCTTGTCGCAAACAACCTCGGCGCGCGTCTCGATGCAGTGCGGGGCGACGCCCTTTACGCCACCGTGCTGTTCTTGTTCCTGGGCGTCCCCGGGGTTGTCCTCGCTTCGGCGCTGACGCTCGCCGTCGCGGCGACCGGTTCGGGTCGCCGCAATATCGAACAGGCCTTATTGCGCGTCCGAGGCGCTTCAACCCCGCGTATTCTGTCACTCTCCGGATCGGAAGCGATGGTCGTCGGCGTGACGGGCATCCTCGCGGGTCTGCTTGCCGCATTCGCGTTCAGTAGCCTTGCGCTTGGCATGGCCGGAACAATGTCCGCCGTCCTGTGGTCGAGCCTGTTCGTCGCCTTGGCGGGATGTGTCCTTGCCTTCGTGGCGATTGTCCTTCCGGCATGGACCGTATCGCGCATGCGAACCGTGGCCGCCGCGCGGCTTACGGTCGGCAGGGCCACCATACCGGCTTGGCAGAAATACTGGCTGGACGTTCTGGCGCTCGCTCTCGCGGCGCTGGTGTTCTGGCAGTCAGCTTCCACCGGCTACCAGATCGTGCTCGCACCGGAAGGAGTGCCCGCCACGTCGGTGGACTACAAGGCGTTCATCGCGCCGGCTTTGTTCTGGATCGGATCGGCGCTACTAACAATCCGCCTTTGTTCGACGATCATATCGGGGAACGGAAAATTGCTCCACGCGGTGATCCGGCCCATGGCCGGACGACTGTCCGCTGTCGTTGCCGCGTCATTGTCCCGTCAGGCGCGACGCATCACTCTTGGCATTGCGATGACCGCGTTGGCGATCTCCTTCGCCACCTCGACCGCCATCTTCAATACCACCTACAACAATCAGGCACGGGTAGATGCGGAACTGACCAACGGATCCGACGTCACTGTATTTGGCACGACGGCGCGGCCGGCTTCGGCCCATCTGCCGGTCATTGCGACCCTTCCGGGCGTTGGAGCGGCCGAGCCTATGCAGCATCGCTTCGCCTATGTTGGCGCCGACCTTCAGGACATCTATGGCATCGACCCGAAGACGATCGGCAATGCAACGAGCCTGTCTGACTCCTACTTCAGGGGAGCATCGGCCTCCGAGATCATGACCAGACTCGCCAACACGCCCGATGGCGTTCTCGTCTCCGAGGAGACGGTCAAAGATTTCCAGCTCCAGCAGGGAGACACGATCAATCTTCGCCTGATCAACGCAAGCGACAACCAATACCGCGCCGTCCCGTTTAAGTTCATCGGGGTCGCGCGCGAGTTTCCCACCGCGCCGAGAGATTCCTTTCTTGTGGCGAATTCTGCCTATATCGCAAAGATGACCGGGACGAATGTCGCCGAATACGTTCTGATGCGCGCGACCGGAGGTCCTTCGCAGCTCGCCAAGACGGCGACAGCCGCCCTGGCGAGCGATCCCTCGCTGCAGGTCAAGGATGTTGGAACCGCTTCCCATATCATCGGTTCAAGCCTGACCGCGGTCGATCTGTCGAGCCTGACGAGAATCGAACTTGCGTTTGCAGTCGCCATGACTTCCGCCTCGGCGGGCCTGATGCTGGCCCTCGGCTTCATCGACCGTCGCCGGAACTTTGCCATCCTGACCGCGATCGGCGCAAAGCGCTATCAGATCGGTTCGTTCCTGTGGGCCGAAGGCGCGCTTGTCGCAATCGGGGGCACGATTGTTGGATTGCTCTCAGGGACGGTGACCGCGTGGATGCTGGTGAAGCTGCTCACCGGCGTGTTCGACCCGGCACCCGACGCTTTGTCGATTCCATGGTTCTACATTGGCGCCGTTGTCACGTTGACTATCGTATCTGTGACGGCGGCCGTGGGTTTCACCAATGTCAGGTCCGCAAGCGCCACGGCGGAGAGCCTACGCGACCTTTAACGTCCTGAACCGGCGGCTGGGCATCCGTCCAGTCGCCATCTCGTTGAGCGGCATCCTAGTTCGTGGCCGGTTTGACCAGCTCAGCACATGCGACGGACAATGCCGTGGTCGACCCACCTCGTCTGGTCACCGTTTCGCTGCAACGAGCCAGGATGTTGTCCTTGCGCAGGAAATAGATCGTCGCCTGGACCGACACGGGCGTGACCCGGTCGAGAAGTATGGTTTGGATCACGAAGCCTTCCGAAACATAGTCGGAGAGCGTTTTGTCGACAGATTTCCACTGATTCTGTATCTGGGATTGTGCCGACGCAACGTGGGCGGTTACACCGAACGCGCTTAGCCCAATGACCAGGAATGTACGGGCCGATGGTCGATGGCCTGCAAACATCAGTTACTCCTAACTTTCGAACCTTCTTTGCGTAAACGATCGCGCCTCGCGTGTCCGCTCGAATCGTCGGTCTTCAACCTGCACAGCACCAGATTCGTTATGTGAAGCCTGGAACCGCGCGTGATGTTGCGAGTCCGCTCAGCCGAGATGCCAGCGCGGGAACCGAAAATGTTCTTCCAGAACATGGCGGTGCTGCCTAAGTCATACAAAACCGTAGCTTTTGGGCAAGATGGCGGACATTTGCCCGCGTCATTCTCCATCCGAAGAGAGAGCATGGTGCTTTCTCGGAAACGGAGAAAATCCATGAAGAAGAACATGATCCTTGCCAGCGCTCTGATCGCGGTCGGCGTCAGCGCCGCAGGCATCGGTGTAGCCCTCGCTGACAATCACGGCTCGAAAAGCGAAGCTGCTGAAATCCAGTCCCTGATGGGCGCCAAGATCACCGCGGTCCAGGCGGCACAGGCAGCGGAAGCCAAGGCCGGCGGCAAGGCGGCCTCGGTCTCGTTTGAAGGTGAAAACGGAAAGCCGTTCTACGAAATCGAGATCGTGACCGCCGACGGGATGCAGCAGGATGTTTCCGTCGATGCGACCTCCGGCGAAGTGACCAAGATGGCCGCTGCACAGGAAGACGAGCAGTCCGGCCAGAATGGCGATGAGAACGGGGAGTCCGAGAACGGCGAGAACGAAAACGGCGAGTCGGGCGAGAACGTCCAGCAGTAACGCCGACGCCGTCGTCAACCCCGCGTCGAGCGGCGTCCGAGACAACCTTGGACGCCGCTCATGTTCGGGAAATACCGCGAACGGGATTGCGTTTCATTTTAGCCCGACTAACCGAGCCATCAAAATCAAAAACTCAAAGGGTGGATGCGTTGGGGGTTCAGAGTATGAGCTTCGTTCAGGCTGCGGGCGCGATGTTTCGCCGCCACAGGCCTTTCATTCTGCTTTTTCAAGGCCCTGATTGTCGATATATTTCTCGAGTCCGGCGTCCTTGCCGCCCTTGCCGTGACGAACGAGTATGACGCCGCTGTCGATGTCGCGGACCCTCAGGCCGACGGTCTCGGAGGCGCGAAGTCCCGCCGCATAGGCCGTCGTCAGCGCCGTCCGTGTCTTTAGGCTCGGCACCGCCTCCAGGAACCGGACAACCTCGTCGGCGCTCAACACAACCGGCAGTGTGCGTGGTGAGCGGGCATAGACGATCCGCTCCGGAATCTCGGCATGGCCGAGCGTCACGCCGTAGAAGAGCCGCATCGCGCACACCGTCTGGTTCAGCGCCGGCCACGATATCCCGTTCGCCACCAGATGCACCTGGAAGGCGCGGACATTCTCCAGACCAAGCCGCTCCGGCGATCGGCCGGAATACCGCGAAAACTTCGCCACCGCGTGGATGTAGGATCGTTGCGTTGCTGGCGACAGATTGCGGACCGTCATGTCCTCGATCATGCGGCGGCACAGAGGGCTCAACTCGGCCATCTCTCATCTCCTGTTCTCAAGATTGCGCTTCAACAGCCGCAATCCTCCAAAACAGAAGCGTCATCCGCAAACCCGCGCACCAAATGCTGCGTCAGCGGCTTCGTTCAATCCCGTTTATGGGTATGTGGCCTAGTCTAGTTTTCGTCCACAAACGGCAAGATATGGATTTTATTGAACGAATCGCGACATTGCGCGAGCGAGGCCCGGCGGTTTCAGGTTATGTTGGATCATGCCACTGCCTCGGCAGCGGAACCCCGCCACTGTCTCGTATGTCCTGAACCAGGGCAGCGGATTGACTTACGCGGCCACAAAGCCCCAGATTCATGACGAGATAGACGTGCAAATAAATAGATCGGGGACCGCAATGGCCGCTTACGTAATTTTCGACGTCGATATTAGTGACGCCGGTCGATACCAAGAATTCATGACAGGCGTGAAGCCTGCTTTGGAATTGGCCGGAGCCAAATATCTGGCGCGAGGTGGAGTTCACAGGGTCTACGAAGGGGATTGGGAGCCTCGAAGAATTGTCATCTTGGAGTTTCCGTCAGTTGCGGCTTGGGAGTCGTTCTACAACGGCGCAGTATATCAGAAGCTCAAAAGCGTGAGAGATGCTTCCAGTTCTGCGCGTTTGGTCAGTGTAGAGGGGCTTGGATAGCGGCCGTTTCAAGCCCGCGAATTATGGCCGCTTCCACTAACGATGGCCCCTTTGGTCAAGGTACCGGACAGTGTTCTAGCACGAACACTCGAATCGCCCCGAAGAGCGCCGGCCACGCCTTCTCTTGCGGCAGGATCACATGGTTGCGGCTTTCCAGCATCATGAACTCCGCGCCGGGAATCCTGGCCGCGAGCTCGCGGCCCTGGTCGAGCGGCTGCACGCCGTCGCGGTCGGCGTGGATTACCAGCGTCGGCGTTGTGATCGAGCCCACCATGCCGCTGACATCGAAACGGTCCACCGCCGAGCGGATCGCCGCGGCATTCTCGGCCGACGCGGTCTTCTGCTGGAGCTCGGCGAGCGACTCGATCTGCTCGCGCTCGCCATCGGGCAGGAACAGGGTTGCGAACGCCTTGATGAAGGGACTGTCGGCCTTGCCCCAGCCGTGGCGGATCAACGTGATGATTGCTTCGCCCTGGGCCCGCTCGGCGTCCGACGCCCTGACCAGTCGGCCCTGCACATAGCCGCCGTGGAGGACGAGATGGCTGACGCGCTGCGGGAAACGGCTGGAATAGGCGACCGCAATCGGCGCGCCCTGCGAAGTGCCATAGAGCGCGAAGCGCTCCAGCCCGGCGGCGTCGGCGACGGCGGCGAGGTCGTCCACGAAGCGGTCCAGTGAGAACTCCCCGATCGTCCGGTCTGAGAGGCCGTTGCCACGCTGGTCGTAGCGGACCACCTGGAAATCCGCGTTCAGCCGGTCGAGCAGCGGCCGCCAGAGCGGGCTCTGCCAGTCATGTTCCAGATGGGTCAGCCAGTGGCCGGCACGCAGCAGCGGATAGCCTGCGCCGGTGGTTGCGTAGGCAATGCGCGTGCCGTCGGCGGAGCGACAGAAAGCGACCCGTTGGCGCTGCTCTGGCGCGGCCGCCGTTTCCGCCGCTCCTGAATAGCCCTGCGGCCCGATCGCCTCGACTGCGCCGACGAAGCGGAAGCCGCGTCGGGAAATGGTTTTGATCCACTGCTGCGACGTTCCGTCGTCGCCGATGGCGGCTCGTGCGGCGCTGATGCGGGCGCTGATAGCGGAGTCCGAGACGATGCGGCCCTGCCACACGGCCTCGATCAGCTCGTCGGTGGATACGAGGCGATCCCGTGCCGTCACTAGGTGAAGAAGCAGATCGAAGACCTGTGGCTCGACAGCCCGCGGCTGACCATCCGCCCGCAGTTCGCGGGTCTCGGAAACCAGCTCGAACAAACCGAAGCGAAAGCGCATGAGACAGAGTAGCACGCCCTTGCGGTATCCGTGAACGCCGCACGCGAAATACAAGCGAAGCGCAAGGGTTCGGCAAGGGTTCGGCAAGGGTTCGGTCAAGCGTCCCGCGGCGTTCGCAGGCATCTTCCCGCCATCGAACCAGGGAATGACGCCATGCACGCTCAACAGCCCGCCATCCGCCGCCGTGAAGACGGATCGATCGACGCCGACTACTATGCCCGCATCGCGCTGGCCGCGCGCCGCGCCGCTTTCGCCGGGGCCGCTCGCCTGATAGCCGGCTTCGCCTGCCGGATAGCGGCCGCCGCATGGGCAGCGACGCGCAGCCATCTGCTCAGCATTTCCGCCCGCACCGCCGATCACGCCGGCGTCTCGGGCGGCCTTTCGCTTCCGCGTCGATCTCGCGCGTTTCATCGCCGGTTCGGGCTCAGGTGACGCGACCACTGCCGGAACAAACAACGGTTCGGGCGCCGGCGATTCCGCCGACGGCACACGAGCGGCGCGACGCCAGGCGAACAACTACTGCCGGGAAAGCGCATATCGGCGCGCCACCGCGCTCACGGTCTCGCCGTCATCGTAGCTTTCCGCCACAAACCGCGCCTTCTCTTCCGGCAACCATTCGCGCCGTCGGCCAGAACCCGCGAACACCTCGAAACGTCACGCCGGCTCAGGATCGCTGGGCCTATGTGACCTAAACCTCAGACAAGTGAACGACCAGTGCGTAGATGAGGCACTGACTGAATTGGGGCCGAATCCAGATAGTCCGGGTAGTGTGCTGAGAGTTCTGCAAATTCGCTGAGAGCGGCGGTCATGGCAGGCTGGTGATGTTCAACGTTACCGATTCCCGCGAAGGAATGCGACCATGACCAAGAGTGAAGGTAAGACCGCCAGCGCCGCCGTCAAAGACACTCTGCTTTCGAACCCTGACGGGCTGCGCGATGTGATCCGTGCGGTAATGCAGGAGGTGCTTGAGGCGGAGATGGCCGAGGCGCTTGGAGCCTCGAAGGGCGAGATTACGCCGGAGCGTCTGGGCTATCGCTCGGACCACTACGGCCGCACGCTTGTGACGCGCGTCGGCAAGCTCGAACTGAGGGTTCCGCAGGACGGGCGGGCCGCTTCTCCACCGAACTGTTCGAGCGCCATGCCGGCCTGGTCGCCGCGATCGACGAAGTGATCCCGGAAGCTGCATGACAGCGCTGCTACGTGCACTTCCTCAGGAACGCGCTCGACCATCTGCCTCGAAAGCATGCCGATGATTGCCTGCAGGAGCTGCGCTGGCTTTACGATCGCCGCGATCTTGCCGAGGCCAAGGCCGATCTCGCCGCATGCCTCGCCAAATGGTCGGCGCGATATCCGCGGCTCTCGGCATTGCAACTCTCGGCATTGGGGAAGATGCGCACGACATAGGTTCGGCGCCTGATCTCCTCGTTCAGACACTCCAGCATGTTGGTGGACTTCAGGTGCTTAGGTGCTGGCGCGGCAGACGGAAGAAGGTGAGTGTGCGCTCGATGTTCTCCTCGGCCCAGGCAGTGAGCTGCCTGCATCTGGTCCGGGCCCTCGCCGTCGAAACCAACGAGAACTGGATGGAGGCCAACCGCTACATCAACATGGACGACCTCAGAGAGCACAGGAAGCTCGAACTCCGAAAGGCCGCATGACAAGCTTCATGGCCGCCCAATTTGCAGAACTTGACGCACACAACCATAGTCGGATCTGGCTCCTCCCATCGGAGAGCTGCCGTTGGGAAGGTGACCTGCCCTACCGGATGGATCAACAAGCCGCCCCAACTCTGCTTCCGAGAGCCGCCCAGAAATGCATCGCAATCCTATCTAACGCTAGCTCTGAACGCCTTGGAGCGATCGGCTACTGAACAGGTCCTCGGACAAGTGCAGCGTAGCGAATATGGAAGGGATGGAGGATTCCCGGGTTGAAGAGCCCGCACCTGGAATACCGGGCTTACGTTTCGGGTCGTTCTTCGGACGCGCCGATCAGTTTTTTCAAAGGGACGAGGCCTGCTATTGTCAAAACCGCAAAGGCTGCGCCTGCCAGAAAGGTCCATTGGGCTCCGAACGCGTCCCACAGGACCCCAGCGATAACGCTCGCTGCCAGAAGGGCCCCGCCGGTTACGAGGTTGAACATGCCGAAGGCCGTGCCGCGCAGTTCCGGTGGGGCACTATCGGCGACCAACGTCGCAAGGATGCCCTGCGTGAACCCCATGTGCAGTCCCCATAGCACCACGCCCGCCAGAATGCCCCAAAGGCCCGGCGCGAAGGCCAGCACCAGATCCGCCGCGACCAGCAGCACCAACCCGACGGTCAGGATGGAGATGCGGTTCATGCTGTCCGACAGGGCACCCACTGGATAGGCCGACAGGGCATAGGCGATGTTCAACACGACGAGGACGAGTGGCACGAACATGAGCGACAGGCCCATGACTTCTGCCCGAAGGATCAGGAAGGCCTCGCTGAAGCGTGCCAGTGTGAAGATCGCTGCCGCCGCGACCACCCACCAATAGACCGCGCCCAGACCGCCGAGCTCGCGGCGGCTGAGCGGGCTATTAACTTTGCGCAGCCCTGCCGGCCGGGGAGGTTCGTGCACGACGAACAGGATCAGCGCCAGCGCCGCAAAGGCCGGGATCACCGCCACCCAGAACACCGAGGCGAAGTCGTCGGCGAAAAGCCACATCAGCCCGATGGCCAGAAGCGGGCCGATGAAGGCCCCGGCCGTGTCCAGCGATTGGCGGAGCCCGAAGGCAGCGCCGCGCAATTCTGGCGGCGCGATGTCCGCTACCAGGGCATCGCGCGGAGCGCCCCTTATGCCCTTGCCGACCCGGTCGATGAAGCGCGCGGCGACCAGCCAGCCGATAGAAGGTGCGAGCGGAAAGATCGGCTTGGTCAGCGCTGCAAGGCCATAGCCGAGCGCCGCAAGTTCTTTGCGCTTGCCGATCCGGTCGCTCAGAGCCCCGGAAAAGACCTTGGTGATTGCTGCCGTCGCCTCGGCTATCCCTTCGATGATCCCGACGGTCAGCGCTGTCGCCCCGAGCCCTACCACCAGATAGACTGGCAGGAGCGCATGGATCATTTCGGACGACACGTCCATCAAGAGCGAGACGAAGCCCAGCGCCCAGATCCCGGCAGGCAGGCGGCGCCAGATGCGCCGGGTGTCCGATCCGCTGCCGTCCCCGATTTTCGCCGGGTCCTCAGTCATAGCGTCGGTCTTCGCGTTCTGTCTGGTCCCGGCTTAGCCCGACATCGCGCAAAAGCCGCGCGTCGAGATCCAGAAGTGCGGTTCTCTGCCTCTGCCTGTCCTGCCAGCACAGAAAGCTGCTCATCCAGTCCGCCATGCGATCGGCACGCGCAGACCACGCGATCGCGCCAGCAGCGAAGACGCCGACCAAGACTGCCATTGGAACGACAGGAGCGATGGCCATGGGAACCTCACCTGTTCTCGTCATGCGCGTCGAAGACGCGCCGGGCATAATCGTCGAGCACAGCTTCGCAGCCCTTGAGACGCGCGCGCGCCTCCTCGGCCCGCGCGGCGCCGTAGAAATCGAGCTTCTCGATTTTGGCGAACCAGCCTTGCAGTTTCTTCAGATCGACGTCGTTTTCTTCCAGCTCGGCGTACGTGTAGTGGCTGGCCGTGATTTCCTTGGCGACCTCACGTTCGAAGTCGTCGCACTTGTCGAGGAACTCGACATAGGCTTCGTTGCGGTCGACCTTGAACCGTTCGATCACCTTGTTTTCCTGTGTCTGATCCAAGGCGATTGTCTCAAGGAGCACGCTTTCGCCGCTCGCCTCGGCAATGTCGTTTTCCAGCATCTTGAGGCGGCGAACATGGTCGTCCGTGCGGGGCAGAAGACAGACACCGTTCTGCAGATAGACCGCCCCCATGCCCTTGAGCTTGCGCCAGACAGCTATACGCCGCGCCGCAGGTTCTGAAGGCACTTTGTAGGTTAGCACAAGCCACTTGATTTCCGACATGCTATACTGATAATGTAGCGACCGTAACACGTCAATCGTTTCGGCGGTTTCGAATAATTCTATTCCCAGCGGCCCGCGTCGGGTCGGTCGACGCACCGTCCTTGGGTCGGAGCCTCTGCGGCTGAAGCCGGACCAAGGATCGCATTGGAAAACGAAAGACGAACAATCAGTGAACCCGCCGGATCCTAGTTCATCTCTCTTGAACGACGACTATCTGTGGCCGTTCGTGGGAATTCGTACGATCGCCGCGCTGAGCATCGCTATCGTTGCGGTCATTATCTGTTTCGACCTATTCCCGCGGGTGGATACAGAGACGGCGCGTTTCTTCTTCTTCCCAACCTTCTGCCCTCAGAATGGAGACGAGGGGTTGGTCTGCGGACGGTTCTTATGGGCAGGTTCGGTCTCGGTCGAAGCCATCCGACAGTATCTGCAGGCGGCGCCGGTCGTCCTGGGGGTCGCATTGCTGCTTGTCGCCTTGTTTCGCTGGGTCGCGCTTGGCAGGCGTTTCGACCGCTTCAACGCCGCCGCCGCAGCGGCCATAGCCTCCCTCGCGCTTGGGCCAGGGGTGATCGTCAACGTGATCCTCAAGGAGTTCTGGGGGCGCCCGCGGCCGATTGCGACCGATATGTTCGGAGGTCCCTTTCCATTTGTCCCGGCCGGACACATTAGCAACTATTGCGCTAGCAACTGCTCTTTTGTGTCCGGGGAGGTGTCTGGCGCCTTCTGGCTGGTCTGCCTCGCATCTCTCGCACCGATGCGCTATCAAACCGCCGCATTCGCTGGATCGCTTCTCATCGCAGTCACCACTGCATTCCTGCGCCTTGCATTCGGCGGTCACTATCTGTCGGACGTTATCGTTGCAGGCCTGATCAGTCTCCTCGCCTTCGCCATCTTGGCAACGGCTCTCGCTCAGATGGTGCCGGAAGGAGGCCTTTCATATAGGACGTCCCGTCTTGGGTAGCCTGCTTCGCTCGCAGCTCGTTTCTTTCCAGGAAAACGAGAGGCTTTCTTTCACGAGGCCGCGGCCGTTGTTCAGAACCGGATTGGCAACTATCAGGGTCGCGCCCCAGTCTAGCAGGAATCGAGAGCATTACGAGAGATAGGAGCCGTCGCACATGCAGGCGGATCCTAGGCTCGGTCACGAAAACGGAAGCCGAAGAATTGGCCATGGCGTCGATAGGTCATTGTCACGCCAGTGTTTCTGCCTAGGGGGTGCCAGGAGACGCGCATGCTGGCCGATGATCGGATTGTCGAAGTTCTCAGGCGACATAAGCCATAGGCTAACGGCTTGGCGCTTGTATGGTTGTTTGTCGTGATGACGGTCTTCACCGTGATCTATCTGTTGATGGACCACATGGAGGTCGGGCCGATCGAGCGCATTCCCGCCTACGTCCTGCTCTCGACCGTCATGCTGGTGATCTATGGCTGGCAGGCTGCTCGAGTGCGCCCCAGAGGGTGGTCAATTCCTCAAGCCGATTTGTCCACCCTCGGGGGCGCACTCCAATCCGGGGTCAACTTTGCGCACTTTGCACACGATGGCGTAATTGCTACCGGCGTGTCCCAGTCGCCCCGATGATGGCGGTCTTGTCCTGGTGAGAAAGGAGGATATCACAATGCATCAGTATGTCGGGCTCGACGTCTCCCAGAAGGAAACCGCTGTCTGCATCGTTGACATGTCTGGCCGCGTTATGGTCGAGGGCCGGGTGAAGTCAGATCCTGGCGCTCTGGCGGCACTGCTGGCGAAAAACTCCCCTCAAGCGGAGCGCGTTGGCTTTTAAGACCGGCGCCATGTCGAGCTGGCTCTGGCACGAGTTGAAGCGGATCCACGACCAACATCCAAAACAAATGCCTCCGATGAAACCGGAGGCAGTCTGAACCCATGCCGTTACGGGGGTCCCTTTTGGATGCCGATCACCCCTGAAACGGGGTCCTTATTCCACGCCGGAACACAGTCCGGATGAACAAGAGCGACGAGAATGCGGATCGGCTGGTATCGTGAGGTGATCGGCGCCCGGCTTGCGGCATTTTCAGCCTGATCGGAGGTCACGTTGCGACAAGGATTTGATAGTAATATCAATGACTTAAGTTCCATAACTAAACTTATGCGACTTTACATGGTCCACAGGATAGACAAAGGCGCAGCCTGCAACTTCTCGCCGAACGGCGTCACGCGGTCGTGGTCATGCAGGACCAGGCCGCGCATGAACCGCTCTCCGACCGCCTCCTGCAGCTGTCGAAGCCCCCGGAAATCCTTCGGCCGCACCGTTGCGGAGGCCTTCACCTCTATGCCGACGACCCGGCCTCGGCGATCCTCGATCACGACGTCGACTTCGTCTTGGTCTTTGGTCCGGTAGTGAGAGAACGACACCCGCCGTTCTGACCATGATGCAAGCTTCAAGAGTTCCGAGACGACGAAGCTCTCCAACACCGCGCCGAACCGCGACCGCTCCTGCCGCAGCGCTTCTTCCTCGTCCTCGCGCAGGACAGCAAGGAGTCCGCTGTCAAGAAAATGCAGCTTCGGCGTCTTGATGAGACGGCTCAGCCGATTGCTCGACCACGGCGCCAACGTCCTTACCAGGAAGAGCCGCTCAAGAATCGCGACATATTTCTGCGCGGTCACGCTCGAAAGACCGAGGGCAGCGCCGAAGCTCGAATGGTTGACCAATTGTCCCGCATGCTCGGCGAGGACCTGAAGCAGCCGGGGCAGCTGGTCGAACTGATCGATATTAGCGACGTCGCGAACGTCGCGATCGAGGATCTGGGCCACATAGTCCTCCAGCCACGCCGTGCGGCGGGCCGACGTCGCCCGGCGCAGAGCCTCCGGGTAGCCGCCCCGCAGGACGAGCGCTACCATCTCGTCGCCAAGGATTGCATCCTCTCCCGCTGTAGGCTCCTCGCCGGCGAACAGGCGATCCAGAAGCCGCCCGGGCGTCGAGCGGATTTCCGATTGTGCGAAGGGTAGCAGCGAGATCGTTGCCATCCGGCCGGCAAGGGAATCCGCGATCATCGGCACCGTAGCCAGATTGGCGGAGCCGGTCAGAAGGAACCTTCCCGGCGTATCGTCGCGGTCGACGCTCTCCTTGATCGCCAGCATCAGCTCCGGCACACGCTGAACTTCGTCGATCACGGTCCGGCCGATGCCTCGCACGAACCCGACCGGGTCGGCGCGGGCCGCGCTCAGCGCACCGGCATCGTCAAGGGTGACATAGGGACGATCGGACCCGGCATACTTCCGTGCGAGAGTCGTCTTGCCTGCCTGCCGCGGGCCGGCGATAAGCACGACGCGGGTGTCGCCAAGCGCTGCCTCGACAAGCGGGCTCACCTTGCGGTCGATGATGGAGCGCGGCAATACTGAACTGGTCATACGACCATTCTTAACGCATGTGCCGTCTAATTTAAAGTGAGCTGTCGGCCATTGTTCGATTTTATCGGGATTATACCGACCATCGGAACGGATCAATGGCGACAATGTCGCTAGAGAGAAACGATCATTGCTCAACGCCAACCGAGAAACGGACCTATTGCAATCGACCTTCTGCCAATAGCCGTGGCGCGGCAGTGAAACGTCAGCCGTCGCATGCCCTTGGCGATACGTTGGCTAGGCTGCCGGCGCCGTCTCCCAGTCCCGGTCGCGGTAGCCATTGCGCTGGGCCGTCCGGAGCGGGCTCTTCTCGCCCCAGGCAGCACCCGTGGCCGCGACCACCTCCATCTCCATCAGCTTCTCGGCAGCAAAGCCGATCATCTCGCGCAGGAGATCGGCGTCAGGTGTCTTCTCCACGAGCGCGCGCAGGTTCATCATGTCGTCGGTCATCGGTGGTCTCTCCAGAAAGGTTGGCTTCGACAACCAGGCCCTACCGGAAAGCACCGATGACCACCGCGCTACCCAGCTACACCACTTAGCGTAATCGCGGGTGGCGCCTCTCGCATTCCGGGCGGCAGTTCCCCTACCTGACCATGTCGATGAATTGGCCAGCGCCCCAGCGCAGGAAGGAGAATTGCCATGACGAAGTATGCAGCCTTGGATGTCTCAATGGAACAGACCGCGATCTGTGTGGTCGACGAAAACGGAACGAAGATCGCGGAGGGTAAGGTTCACACCGACCCTGACGCCATTGCAGGGTGGCTGGCCGGGAAGGCCGGAGAGCTCGGCAGGATCGGCATGGAGACCGGTCCGCTGGCGGTCTGGCTGTGGAACGAACTGACGATGCGTGGACTGCCGATCGTTTGTCTTGATGCTCGCCATGCAAGCGCGGCCCTCTCGATGATGCCGAACAAGACGGATCGCCACGACGCGGCCGGCCTGGCCCAGATCGTGCGGACGGGATGGTTCAAGGAAGTCCGCATCAAGAGCCACGGCGCCTATGTCGTGCGGGCGCTGCTGTCGGCACGAGACCTCCTGGTCGGCATTCGCGGCAGGATCGAGAACGAGATCCGCGGGCTGTTGAAGACCTTCGGCGTCATGTTCAGGAAGAAGGTGGGGGGCTTTGCCCGCCGCGCCGAGGAGATCGTCTCCGGCGAACTGGCGGCCGCGCCCGAGATCAAGGCAATCGTCGAGGCGATGATGGAGGCCCGTCACGCCATCATCGAGCGGATCAAGGTTCTGGATGCGCGAGTTCGCGCTGCCGCAAAACAGAACTCCATGGCCCGGCTGTTCATGACCGCTCCCGGCGTCGGCGCCGTGATCGCACTGTCGGTCGCGTCGACCTATGACGATGCTTCCCGCTTCCGCCGATCCTCCAGCGCCGGTGCCTATCTCGGCCTCACGCCCAGACGCTATGAATCCGGAGAGGTCAGTCGAAACGGCCGCGTCTCGAAGCGTGGCGACAAGCTGACGCGAACCCACCTCTATGAGGCGGCCAACGTCATCCTGACGCGACAGGTCGGCTTCTCTTCCCTGAAGGCCTGGGGCCTGCGGATCGCCAAGGGGGCCGGCTTCAAGAAGGCGAAGGTAGCGGTGGCGCGCAAACTTGCCGTCATCCTCCACGCCATGTGGAAGACGAACGAGCCGTTCCGCCGCGCCACTGCCGCAGCCTGAGGAGGAGCCTTCGAAACGCAGCCCAAGCCCAGTTCCCGAGATGCGTCCTGCCGGGACGCTGCGCGGATGAGGTCGCTCCCTGGCATGCGGTCCAACGGAACCGCGAACACCACTTCGACCCACCCGTTCCAATGCAAACATGCGGCGATCATAGCGATCGAACCCGGAGAGAACCCTGAGCCCGGCAAGCGCTGCATCAACGACAAGAAAGGGGCCAGTTGACACAGGCGATTAGAGAACGTCCAGGGACGTCACCTGCCGCGCGACAGGCAGCGCGGATTTGAATTATGCGTTGATGCACCGATTCCATTGAAAGTCACTTGAGTTCTCTCACTTGATGAGAGGTTCCGGGTCTAACGTCAGAAGTTTATTTATTCCTCGATCCTTGAAAGCGTTTGCCTTATCCTCCCAGGATGGATCATCCGCCTTGGGAAGTCCTCGCCAATTGAATGTAATCGACTCATTTCGCCGCTCTTCCCTGTTCTTCTCGCACGACGGAATTTCGAAATATTCCATGTTATATTGCAGCTGTACCGTCATCGATTTCGTTTTCGTATCACTGAACCACGACTCCGTGATGTTCACCGTGCCGTTGAACGGAATCTTGTAGGTAGGCTGGTGGCGGCAGTCGGTAACGAGCTTCGTTTCGGTGCAGCGCATCATCGTTCCATCGATTCGCGAACCCTGGATGAACCCGGCGACATACCAGTCGCGTCTGCCGCCAGCGGGACAGCTGCCAGCGCCTTGCGACAGCAAGGCGTAGAAATGTTGATCCCGCCGGGTTGGATCAGACTCGTCGTAGCCTTGGTAAAAGCGGATAATGCCTTCAGGGGTTTCCCAGTAACCGGTGACATCTGGAGGCTCGGGCTCGTTGCTTCGTCCGCCCGGCTCGCCATCGGCCCAGCAACTCCCGTCGGCCTTTTTGCCATAGATGCATTGCGCTTCGGCCGGTTGAATGAATCCGGCCAGAGCAAGCGCGGGGGCGGTTGACACAATCAGAATGATTTTATGCATCGACGTCTCCCATGATCGGTCCTGCGCGTCAGACGCAAGACCACCGGCGATTCATCCTCGCGGAACGATCACACTGGGACGCAAAATCAGCGACCAGTGCACGTCAAATGTTCCATCACTTTGATCGAACCCGGCCTTATAGGTGCCGTCGCCTACTGGCTTCAGCGAGCGAACCACCCCGGAAATAGTTGGGCCATTGTCGATTGTCAGCTGAGCGAATAAAGCAGCGTTGCACGATGCATTCGAACCGCCGCCGCTCAGAATCGGCGTGATCTTCGCCACTACCTCGGTAAGTTGCAGCGAAAGCGGCTGACTTCCGGATGGATGGTAACCCTCTACGCGGGCGCGCACGGCGGTCGGCGGCGCCGATCCCCGGCACAGTTGGTTGAAAATCCCGCTACCCGGCAGAGCATAGGTCCACCAGTGCGTGTCGATCTTCTGGCTACCCTCCAGAAGCCCGAGCAACCGTCCTTGACCGTCGTCGTGAATCCTCAACGTTGCCTCGCCGTCAAATTTCATCCCGGATTGGCTGTGGTCGGGCGCGGTGCCGGTGTCTTCCTTCTGATGGAATGACCACTCCATCTCGCCGTACCACCCGTCGATCCGCGCGCCTGCTTCCGGTTGGGACGTCGCGTTCTGCGCATGGCCGGCACTGGCAAGCGCGATCACCGCCAGCGCCAGCATTGTCGTAAACTGAAGAATGCCCGTATCCGACATCATCTTGCCCCGCATATAGTTCAACCGCGCGGAACGATCTCGCTGCGGCGCAACGTCAATGAGAACTCATTGGTGATCGTGCTGCCGTCTTGAGCCTTTTGTGTCATTCCGCCAGCATGGTAGGTTTTGTCAGGTCGCTGCTGCAAAGTCGCGGTATGAAGCAGCGCGACGAAATCGGCCGGCGGAATCGGAAGCGCCGTGCCGAAGCACGGAGTGGTGTAGCCTTGCGCAACAGCTTCGACCCCCACGGCTTCAAGCTTCATGACGGTCGCGCCGCGGGCCAACGTACCCGTTAGACGCGCCTTTCCGACCGACGGTGTCGCTGTCGTGATGCTCGGGCACAGCCCGGTCTCCCGGTCTTCGCCGTCCATGAAGACTTTTCCCTCGATCGCGCCGGTCAGGTTGCCTCGTCCGTCATCGTTGACCTTCAGTTTGGCATTGCCGGAGAATTTCGTCCACGACCCGCCGGGCGTCTGCGCGTTCATCGACCATGTCAGGCCTCCGGACCACACCGACATGGCCGTTTGCGCTCGTACGTCTTGCGAACCGCCAACGAAAAACATTGCCGCTGTCATGAACACAACACTGAGCCTGATCCCTACCAGACCCGGGCTCGAGCGAGTTATGGTCTTCTTGCCGGCCGATGCGGCTGCCAATCGATTCCCTCCGTGCTGGCCCCCTGGGCTTGGCCTCGTCGGGGCCGAGATAGTGATAGCAATCTGCTCACCCGCCTTCACCCAACTCGCTCTGGTGGTAACCGAGGTCGTATTCCGCGGCGGCTGGCCGTTGCGCCTCAACTCGTACGCTGTATCATGGCCTTCTGTGCCGCAGAATACAGCCGCCTCGACGAATAGACGGCTCGCGACAGTAATCCCGTAGCGTCCAGGCCCGCCACGACTGCGTCCCGGCGGGCCACTCCTTCAGTCGTAACGGTGCGGAACCGGCGCAGGAAGCAATCGCCAAACGGCGGCGGCTGGACCGTGGTCGCAAGCCGCTTAAGGATTCCAAGCATCGGTGTAGCACACTCGGGCGTCTTGATTATCAGGTAGCTAGAGAAATCCGAAAGGCGGGCGTCCCGCGCCTGCTCTCCCAGGGCGCCGGAATAAGACGCCGACAATGAGGTCCACGCAGGCGTCGCTACGACCGTGAATTCAATCCGCCCGCTCTCAGACAGGATTGCGAACATATGCTCCCCAAACTATTGCGAATTCACCTCCAGTACTGAACCTTCCTCTGCCTGAAACGGAATCTGGTTGCCGTCAACCTCCACGATGTAATCACCGGGCGGCAGCGCCGCCCGCCAGGTGACGGCATCGAAACGGAATGCCTCTTCGCCATTCTGTGTCTTCACGTTTGCTTTTTTCCATTGCAGATTCTCATTGAGGATGACCGCAGCCGGCTTAAGCACCGTTGTCGTGCCGCCATCGACCTTGACGTACCGCCATTCGGTGTTCCGGAAGCGCAAATCGTAGACCCCCGGCATCAAGGTCATTCTTGTGGTCACAGGGTCGAATTTTCCATACTTCGCAGCCGTTTCGGAATCGACAACCGTGGCGCTTACATGAACGCTCGGATCGCCGGACTCAACCCGCAGCTCGCCGGGCTCGATCGTCGTCTTTTCGCCCGGACGCACTTCAACGCCCTTCCAGCTGCCCGAGCCAAATTTTACCTCGTAGATGCCGGCGGGCAATTCGACCTCCATGTGCATTCGGTCGAACTTTGCCACTTCTTGGCCAGTCGCCGAATCGAGGACCGGCAAGGTGATCCAGGCTGACGTCGTCCTCAGCTTGCCTTTTTTCGCCTTTGCGGGAAGCGCAACGACGGTCTTGCTGCAGGCGTTTAGCGCGGACTCCATCATTTCCGGCAGCTCCGGGCCGATAGGCGCGTCGAAGTAGGATCCGCCCGTTGCTCTGGCAACCGCTTGAAGCTGCATGCGCGCAGCCGCGTCGGCGATGAAGCCGACCGTATGCACCGTGATTCCGGCGTCCGCCAGCTCCTTGCCCGCGAGCGCCGGGTCGCCGTCGCAAGTCTCCTTACCGTCGCTCACCAGCACGATCGTCCGTTTTCTGGCATCTGCACGGAAATCTCTGGCCGCCTGCGTGAGCACATAGGCAATCGGCGTATAGCCTTGCGCCTTCGCCGCATCGACGGAGGCGGCAATCTGGCCGGCGCTCGTACTCGCAGGGCCGAAGGGGACGGCAACGGCCGTGTCGAGACAGTTATGGTCAGCGCGCGGCGACTTGGAGCCGTAGAGGCGCAAGGCGAGCTGCGCATCGCCAGGCAGGAACCTCGCGACGTCCTTGGTGGCCCGACGCGCCACTTGAAATCGCGATTCTCCGCTGGGAAGCATTGCGTTCATACTGCCGGACGCGTCGAGGATCATCAGAACGGAACGGTCGGCAGTGTTACAGGTTAGTGCCAATGCCGTCGGGACAAGACCGACGCTAGACAGCCCGGTCAGCGCGATGCCGCGGAACAAAGTGCCAAAGCCCATGGACTTCCTCCACTACACAGGCTCATATCATAGGCGAAAAACTTGCTCTTTGCGAGAGTGGGGCTTCATTTCTGTGGGAAGGGCTCCGACCGCATCTGCGCCGGTCCCCTTCTCTGGACCGCCGGAAGGTAGAGTTTTTCGGCCTTTTTCACGATGACGGGTTGGTGGCGCCATCGGGATTGAGCAACGAGATCGGCACCTTGTGCCCTATCGCCCCATTGCGGGCGCACCTCGTTGTAGTATCTGCGTAAATCCTCCATCTTTTCTGCCGCATCGGCAAGCGTCAGGAACCAGCGGGCGTTCAGATGGCGTAGTCGGGGCTTCGGTTCCGGAGACGCCGGTGCTTTCCTGACCGGCATGTTCAACTGCCAGGAAGGAGGCAAGCATGACTGATCTCTATGTAGGTCTGGATGTGTCGCTGGAGCTGACGAATGTGTGCGTCTTCGACGGGGATGGGCGCCCCGGTGCACGAGGCCCTCGTCGGATCTGACCCGGAGACGATCGCCGCCGAGCTGAAGCGGATCGGTGTGGGCTTCGTCCGCGTCGGCCTGGAGGCCGGACCGCTGTCGCACTGGATGTTCTTCGGCCTGAAGGAGGCTGGGCTACCGGCGGTTAGCATCGAGGCCAGGCACGCCAAGGCGGCCATGGTCTCGATGAACCGCAACAAGAACGACCGCAACGATGCCCGATCGATCGCGCATCTGATCCGCTCGGGCTGGTTCAAGGCGGTGCATGTGAAGTCGGTGGCCAGCCAAGCTGCGCTCGCTGTTGGTGGCGAGGGAGTTCTTCGTCAACAAATTGCGTGACCACGAGAACGAGATCCGCGGCCTGGTGCGGCCCTTCAGCTTGGTGATGTGAGCGGAGCCTTCGGCGACGACCCGCAGCGCCTCGGGGGTCCGCTACGAGGCGGATCACCTCTGGCGCAGTCGTGTAATACCGGAGCGGGCTTCCCTCAGGCAGTCATCAAGGTCGGCACGACGGTCCGGCGCGGCAGCCGGGTTCGTCGGGCAGGTCCATCCGAGAGGATGCTGGCTATGGTTTCGTGGCCGTCACCTTCAGGAAGGTCGCCGGAATCTCAGTCCTGTTCTCATCCCCACGGTTATGCTGCTCGAACAGCCGGCTCAACTCGGCGTCCAGCTGTTCCGCTCGTCCTTCCTTTGTGGCAGCCTCGAACGCGTTCATCGTCGGGCCGTAGTATTCCTTGAAGGTCCGGAACAGCTCGCTCGGCGGTCCGGGATGCCGGAATACATACGTCTCGCGCTCGCATGAGATGTTCTCGGCCGGCACTCCGGCCGCGCCGAAGCGCTCGCGCACGTTATCCTCGACTCCCCAGGTCACCGGGCTAACAAACCCTTCGGGCGGCGGCAGCGTATAGGCGGCGCTGGTTTTGAGGACCTGCGCGATAAGAGTCGGGTCGCCCGGGATCCAGTTTCCCATCACGATGCGGCCTCCCTTCCGGGTCACCCGCACCATTTCGCGCGCCACATCGAAGGGGCGCGGAGCGAACATGGCACCGAACATGCTGATCACGAGATCGAAGCTGTCGTCGCTAAGATCTTTGAGGTCGGATGCGTCGCCTTCCTTAAAGCGGAGATTGTCGAGGCCGGCCGCCATCGCGCGCGCCTTGCCTGCGGCGACCAGGTTCGAGGCGATGTCCACGCCAAGGACGTTGGCGCCTCTTTGCGCGGCCGGAAGGGCAGTCGTGCCGTCTCCGCAGCCAAGGTCGAGCACGTCCATGCCCGGCCGCAGGCCCACGCCTTCGACCAGCGCCGCTCCGCTCTCGCGCATCGCCGCCGCGATCTTGGTGAAGTCGCCCTTCTCCCATAGTGCCTTGTTCGGGTTCATCGCTTCTCTCCTCTCGTGAATGGTGCGGGATTCATCAGGTCTACGCTGATCGTTCCCGCTACTCTCCGGCTATTTAGAGCCGTGGCCCGTCGCTCGAGGGCCTGCCAACCGACCGCACGTCGGGACTCCAGAGACATTTCGATCGGACGGCTCTATCGTCAGGCTCTCAATCTGCAGGGTCAAGGCTATCCTCAAAAGTTGAGGCATCGCACATACCGTCGGTGTCATCAATGTCGGCCGATCGCATAGGTGCCCCCCCCGCTCTGCTGAAGCGTTGCGAACAGGATAGCGCTGCAGCCGGACGTACATCCACTACACGGGTTGAAGAAGATCCACTACACTTTCGGAAGTAGCCGCGCCCCCTCGCAATGGCGCATCATCGCGTGCAACACCGGTTCGGAGAAGTGCCATGGCAACCCAAGGTTACCAGCAATTCTGCCCTGTCGCGATGGCGTGCGAGATGGTGGAATCCCGCTGGACCATGCTCATCTTGTGCGAGATGTGGTCGGGCTCGACCCGCTTCTCCGAAATTCAGCGTGGCGTTCCGGGCATGTCACCCAGCCTGCTCTCGCGGCGTCGAAAGGAGATGGAGGTGAATGGCCTCGTGACCCGCACGACGGCTCCCGACGGGCATAGCGACTACGGCACGACACCCATAGCTGACGAGCTCGAGCCTCTGGTGCACGCCCTCGGAGCCTGGGCACACCGGCACGTCGACCCGGGCCTCCAGCTCGAGTGCCTCGATGACCACCTCCTCATGTGGAACATCCGGCGCAAAATCGACGTCAGGGAGCTGCCTCGTCGTAAGGTTGTTATCCAGTTCATTCTTAAGATCGACGGAAAACCGGACTGCAGCTAATGGCTGATTGTCCGACCGGACGGCGCAACCGACCTGTGCGTGATTGATCCCAGGTTCGATGTCGATCTCTATATCTCAGCCAGTCTGCGAGCACTCACCTCGGTCTGGATGGGGCACAGCAGCTTCGCGCACGAGATCGCGGGGGAACAGATCGTCATGATCGGCAACAAGGCACTTGCGCGATCAATGCCCCGGTGGCTGCAACGGAGTAGCTTTGCCGCGTCCAGGCCAAGTGCTACAGCGTCGCCCCTGTCCGACCGGCTGTCCAAGGAGCGACCCCTTGTGGGCAAGCAGCTACTTCGGGTGGGCCGTCTGGAAGCGACTGACCGGCTACCACGCCCGAAGCCGGATCGAGAGTCCTTGCGCAGATGACAAAGGCGCTCCGCGCTCACGGACGGCACCGCGCTGGAGGGCAAAGCGGATCTCCCCCTCGTCGTCGACCACAATGCGATCGATCAGAGCGAGATGGTCGGCACGCCGGCGCCCGATCCTTGATGACGGTGCCTGTCTCCGACCCCTCTTGTCGCGCGGCGTCATTCTGTCCTGTAGACCTCGGTGCTCAGATACTTGATACCGGTGTCGCACATCAGTGTCACTATGGTTGCCTGCGGCCCGAGCCGTTCGGCCAGCTGCAGCGCCGCCACAACATTCGCCCCCGAAGATGCGCCGCCGAACAAGCCCTCTTCGCGGGCCAGCCGCCGCGACATCGCCATCGCTTCGGCAGCCGGGACCGGGATGATCTCATCGGCCAGACTGGGTTTCCATAGCGGCACGATATAGCCCATTCCGATGCCCTCGATTAGGTTTGCCCCGGGATTACCACCCGACAGCACCGGCGATTCGGCGGGCTCGACCGCGACGATGCGGATGGCCGAATCATGCAGGTGCAGTGCCTCGGCGGTGCCGCGCAGCGATCCGCCGGTTCCCACCCCTTGAACAAAGGCGTGAATGCGCCCGTCGGCCTGGGACCAGATTTCATGGCCCAGATCCGCATAGCCGGTCAGAACATCGGCGTTGTTGAACTGATCCGCCCAGAAATGGCCCGGCTGCTGGCTGAGCTGCCGCGAGGTCTCGATCAGCGCCGTCACAAGGTCCACCGTGATCTTCTTGTTGTCGCTGCGCAGAAGTTCGAGCTCCGCCCCAAGGGCCTGCATATGTGCCAGCTTTTCCGTGCTGAACGCATCGGAGGAAACCAGCAGACATTTGTAGCCCAAGGCGACCGCCACACTGGCCAGCGAAGTTCCGGTGCTGCCGCTGGTGCATTCGACAATCGTATCGCCAGGCTGTAACCGCTCCGCTTGCGCGGCACCGCGCACGATCGCCAGCGCGGCCCGGTCCTTCATGCTGCCGGTGGGATTGGCCGATTCCAGCTTGACCAGCACACGCGCATGGCCTGGCGGCACCACCCGACGCAGCGGGACCAAGGGGGTATTGCCAATCAGGTCAATCACGCTGGTCTGCATGCCGTCCCCCAAGGATCCGGCTTCGCCCACCTGGTTTCAGGCCGAAACCCTGACGCATCCTAGCACAAATTCCGTTGCCAAGGCCCCCCTAAGACGGGCAGCGAAACACATCGGTGCTGGGGTAACGCAGGCCGGAATCGACGATCAGCGTCGCAACCGTCTTGTGCGGCCTCAGCCGGTCGGCAATCCGCAGGGCCGCAGCGATATTGGCTCCGGTCGACGTGCCGGCAAAGATCGCTTCGTCACGGCCCAGATGCCGGGCCATTGCCTTGGCCTCTTCGGTCGAGACCGTCAGAATTTCGGTGACCTCGTCGGGATGCCAGAGGGGCGGCAGAAACCCAAGGCCGATCCCCTCGATCTTGTGCGATCCCGGCGGTCGCCCAGACAGCACTGCCGATTCGGCAGGCTCAACGGCATAGACAGGCAGCGCAGGATTGTACCGACGCAGCGCCCGGCTCATGCCGTGCAGCGAATGCGCAGTGCTGACGGCATGGACCAGCGCGTCCACCTGGCCGGCAGTCTGCTGCCAGATCTCCTCGCCCAGGCCGGCATAGCCATCGGCTCCGTCTTCATTGTTCAGCTGATCGGCCCACCAGTGGCCGGGCTGACGGCTGATCTGATCCGCCTTGGCGATCATCGCCTGGATCAGCTCCTTTGTGATCTTCTAGTTCGGGACATCGGTAATCGTGGCGCCGTATGCCAGCATTGCAAACCGTTTCTCCTCGCTGAATGCATCGGAAAACGCGAAATGGGTATTATAACCAAGCGCGCATGCCGCTGCTTGCTGGCAGGATCGGTCGGGCATCATTCGACAGCGGGAGCGACGCGGCCTCGGCAAGAAGGATGTCATTGCGGTGCGCAAAGGCGAGGAATGTCGCGCGCCCGGTTTCGGCATCGATCTCGCTGGCAAGCACTGCCTTGCACGCGTTGAGCGCGACCACATGCGCGCCGTTACGACTGGCAGCGGGCAAGTCCTGGAGCAGCGCGTAGGCTTCCACTACCATCTCGATCCGGACGGGCAAACCCATTCCGACCAGGACCGTCACGGGTTCTTCAAACGGATGTGAGGCATGGCTTGATCCTTTCAAGGCAGGTTGGCGTAATGCGATCGGCGGCACGGAGATGCCACATGGAGCGAACACACGTCTCGGACACTGCTGTGCACCACGCGAGGTGGAATATCCGGAAGGATCTGCTGCGGAAGGACAATCTGCGCATCGCTAGCAGGTGCGTAGCCCTTCCTGGAAGAAGCCTGATCGAGGTTCGGCGCAGGTAGGGACCGGTGTGCCTTCACCAGCGCCTCAAGCCAAGCGATGACCGCGAGCGGTACCGGCGCGCGTCCCTCCAGCCAAGCCGTCACATCCGAGGAGGGTTGCCCGAGTTCTTGGGCAACGTCGTCGGCCGACCAACGCAATGCTTTCAGGCATTCGCGTGCGCGCCCCGCCATCATGCCCGTACCTCCTGCCGCTGGAAGACGACATAGGCGAGCGTGAATAGGATGAGCATCGCCGCGACGAGCCCGGAGATCTGTGGCCAGACGATCAGCAAGCTCTGCAAGGTCGGCAACGGCGCCCCGATGACGGCGCCCTCAAGCTGATCGTAGAACAGCGGCCCGACTGAGCGCGCCGCCGGATCGAGCAGCAGCCCGGTAACCTCGCCGTAGAGCGTCTGCGGCGAGAAGCGAGCGATCGCCTGATGCCATTCGAACTGCGTCAGGATCGTCACCGGATCGAGCGGGTCGATCGGCGCAACGGCGCCCGCCAGAAGCGGCGCGATCATTCCCCAGAAGACGGTCAGGACCAGCCAGACCGACAGCGCGGCTAGCGCTGAGGTGGCCGGCGAGCGGATGACCGTCGAAAAGGCGATGGCGAGCGCCAGCCAGACGCCCGCATAGGCAAGCGTGGCGGCGAGCCAGAACACACCCCGCACGATATCTGCCCCCGATGGCGGCAGGCCGAGGAACAGAATGCCGAGTCCGATCATGAGCTGCCAGAGCGTCAGCAACGCAATCGCGATGATCAGAAGGCCGCCGAGGAACTTCCCGAACAGCACGGCGTCGCGATAGATCGGTTGTGAAAGCAGCCGGCTCATGGTGCGGCGGTTGTATTCGCCATTGATGGCGTCGAAGCCGAGTGCGATGGCTACCAACGGCAGCAGGAAGCCCAGGAAGGCTGCGAAGGACGGCAACGGCTCGCGCGCCACCGTGAAGAGCTTCAGGAACAGGTAGGCGTCCTCGGCCGTGGTATCCTTGATCCGTCCAATGGCGCCATAGACCGCGCCGATGGCCGTCAACAGCACCAGCAACATGATCAGATGCATACGCGCGCTGGTCATGTGATCGGCAGCTTCCTTGAGTGCAACCGTGCCGACGCCCTTGAGTGGTGAGCCTTCACGCCGCATCGACAACCTCCCTGAAATAGCGGTTGTAAGCCTGGTCGAGGCGCGCACGGCGAAGATCCAGGTTCCTGAGCAATCCGCCGCCCTGCACGACGAGGCGGGCAAGGTCGGGGCGGACGTCGCGCGTGGCCTCGACTTCCCAATGGCCGGCGTCGCCCTGCCGGACGGACTTGACGCCGTCGGTCAGAACGGCCACCTTCTGCAGATCAATCCCGTCCGCCTCAATATCAACAACGAAGGCGCCGCCGTCGATCCTGGCCGCCAGTTCCTCGACCGTGCCGACGAAGCCGATCCGGCCCTTGTTGAACAGGGCGACCCGGTGGCAGATCGACTGCACGACATCGAGCATGTGCGAGGAAAGCAGGATGGTCATGCCATCCCGGCTGAGGCGCTGGATCAGGTCCAGCAGATCCTGTGTGGACTGCGGATCGAGCCCGGAGGTCGGTTCGTCGAGGATCGCGACCTTACAGTCCCGCATCAACAGTTCGGCGATGCCCAGCCGCTGGCGCATGCCACGCGAATAAGTGGCTACCGGGCGGTCGGCGGCGTCGACCAGTCGCACCTTGTCGACTGCAGCGGCAATACGCTCCTTTGCCAAGTCGCGGGATAGCCCGGCCAGCCGCGCCGTATAGGCGAGGTTCTCGCGGCCGGTCATAGCGTCGTAGAAGCCGACCTGATCGGGCAGGTAGCCAACCTCGCGTTTGACCTCCAGCGGTTGCCGCAGCGGGTCCCTGCCGAGAATGCTGACGCTTCCGTCGCTTGGTTCCGTCAGCCCCAGAAGCATGAGGATAGTGGTGGTCTTGCCAGCGCCGTTCGGTCCGAGCAGGCCGATCACTTCGCCGGCCGAGACGGACAGATCGACACCGGCGACGGCGACGGCGGCCCCGTAGCGCTTGGTGAGGTCCTTTGCCTTTATCACGGGTGTAGTGCTCATCGCCGTCCGTACCTCATCACCGCGCCGCCCAACACCAGAACCGCCGCAGCGATGGCGCCGACGCCAACGACGCCCCAAAGCGTCGATGTTCTCACCGTTGTGCGGAACTGTATCTCCTCCGACACCGGGCCTCCCGTCGCACGCAGCGTCACCATGTAGTCGCCGGCAACGGCGCGTTCGGAAGGTGTGATCTTCACCGAGACTTCGCTCGTAGCGTTCGGGGCGATCTGCGCCACCTGCTTCGGATCGAATTCGACGTTCCAGCCGGAAGGCGGCGTCGCCGAGAGTTCGAGATCGGTCGCGGGCGCGCTGCCGGTGTTGACGAGGGTGAAGGTAAAGCTCGTCTCCTTACCGGCCTCGGCCACGCCCGACAATCGCTCCTGTGGCCCAACGATCCGCACCTGCGGCTCGCCGGTCACCTCGAGGCTGAGTTCCGTGGTGCCGGTCTGGCCGTTGCCCGAGACCTGGAAACCGACAGGATAGCGGCCGGCGGGCACAGCGCGGGATGGTACCACCTCGATCGTCACCGTCTCGCTGCTGCCTGCTTCGATCGGCAGACCGGTGATCTCCTCCGAGCCATAGCCCTTCTTGAACCGCGTCTGAAAGCCTTGCGGCACGTCTGCCGAAAGGTTGAACAGCCCCTCCTCCGCGCCTTCGTTCGTCACCTTGACCTTGAAGGCGAAGGTCGTGCGCGCCGAACCGCGCAGCGCCGGCAACTCAGGCTCGAGCTCAATGCGACCATCGTCGGCCTTTTCTGCAGAGAACCGCACGGTGAGCGGCAGTGCAATTGTCTCGGCGCCGGTGCGGGCGCGCACCTCGATGGCATGGGTCTCGTCGGGCGCTGCGTCGGCTGGCGGGGTCAACTCAAGCGTCAGACGCTCGGTCGAATCCGGCCCGACAATCGCGGCCGTCACCTCCTGGCCGCCGCCCTTCAGCGCCCACTCCCAGCCTTCCGGTACGCCAGATACTTCGATCGTCGCGCGCTGGGGCGGCAGCTTCTCATTGCGCAGCGTGAGTGCGATCGACTCCGTCTCTCCCGGCTGGATCGCGAGCTCGGGATAGGGTGTCGTCAGCCAGAAGCCGGTCAGTTCCGCCGGCCGGTTCGGGGTGTCCTGCGCGGCGACCGGCAGCGGCGCCATCAGCGTGCCCGCCAGCGCCGCAGCCATGACGGCACGGGTTGTCCTTCTCATCTTCTTTCTCCCTGGAACGGTTGCACAGATCCACATGACTGAGCCTCTCTCGCTATCGGACCACCAGCAGCAACCGGCTGCCGCCACGGAAGAGGTCGAGCGCAACGGTGCCGCGCGCGTGGCTCAGCAAACGCCTCAGGTCGGTTACCGACCTGACCGGTTGGCGGTTGACCGCGGCGATGACGTCGCCCGGCCGAATGCCAGCGCGTGCGGCGGGACTGTCCGGCTCTACGGCCTCGACGAAGACGTTGCCGGACGCATCCTGGAAGGTCGCACCGGCAAGCCGGTCGGGAAGCGCGTTCGCGACTCCTGCCGTGCCACTTTCGGCCTCTACGCGCATGCCGGCCGAATGGCGTTCGCCATCGCGCAACCAGGAGACCTCCACCTCCGAGCCGACGGGCGCCAGGCCGACGCGGTTGCGCAGATCGGCCGAGCCGGAGATGGGACGCCCATCCAACGCGACGATGACGTCGCCGGCTTGCAGACCGGCCTTTGCCGCCGGCGAGTTCTCCTCCACGCTGCCGACAACAGCGCCGTAGGCATCCTTGACGCCGAGCGCCTCGGCGAGGTCGGGAGTGAGATCCTGGATCGAGACGCCGATCCGGCCGCGCCGCACCTCGCCGTGCTCAATGATCTGCTTCATCACTGCCGATGCCATGTCGATCGGCACGGCAAAGCCGATGCCGACATTGCCGCCGGCCGGCGCGATGATCGCGGTATTTATGCCGATGAGGCGGCCGTCGGTGGTCACCAGCGCGCCCCCGGAATTGCCGGGATTGATCGAGGCATCGGTCTGGATGAAGTCCTCGTAGCCCTCGACGTTGATGCCGCTCCTGCCAAGCGCGCTGACAATCCCGGAAGTCACGGTCTGGCCGAGACCGAACGGATTGCCGATGGCCACAACGCCATCACCGACGCGCAGCGCATCGGCATCCCCGACCGGCAGCGCGATCAAGTTGTCGGCTTCGATCTTCAGCACCGCAATGTCGGTCGCCTTGTCGCTGCCGACCAGTTCGGCGGTGAAACGGCGCCGGTCCTTCAGCGTGACGGCGATTTCGCCGGCGCCTTCCACGACGTGGTGATTGGTCAGCACATAGCCCTTGGCCGCGTCGACGATGACGCCGGAGCCTGCGCTCATACGCGGCCGCTGTTGCGGCATCTGCGGCAGGTCGAAGAAGCGGCGGAAATAGGGATCGTTGAAAAGCGGGTTGGTCTCGTCCGGCGCTTGTGACGTCACCGCGATATTGACCACGGCTGGCGTAACCCTCTCCAGCACATCGGGAAGGGACCGTGCGTCGACGGCCTGCGGCGCAGCAGTCTGCGCCGTCACGGGTGCGACACCGCAACCCGAATTGGATAGAACGATGGCGGCGACCAGAATGGCGAAGAACCGGTTCACCCGCCTTGGCAAGCAAACGATCATCGTCGAACTCCCGAACGTCTCTTCTCTCCCTTCTTCCGGGAGGCGGCCATCGGGTCCGCCGCCTCTCGGGCCTGTTCACGCTTTGCGGTCAGCAGAAGTTCCTGCCGAAGCAACGTGCTGTGCGGCAAGAAACATCAGCGTCAATGCCGCGGTTCGCCGGTTCCAGCCGGCGGAATCGGCCATGTCGAGCACCCCCTCGAGCCACGGCCTGAGCACGTCGCGGCACTCCGCCTCGTGGGCCAGGAAATCACTCGGTGGACGCGTCGGCGATGCGACCGTTCCGATGCCGGGCATGGTGTTCATGTCAGCCTCGAATCTCTCCACGGATCCCCGCGCTCCCTCAAGGAAGCGCGGGCGATCCTTAGCTTGCCTCAGAAGTCCATGCCGCCGGCGGGCATCGCCGGAGCCGCTTCCTTCTTCGGCTTCTCGGCGACCATCGCCTCGGTGGTGACGAGCAGGCCGGCGACGGACGCCGCGTCCTGCAGCGCCGTGCGCACCACCTTGGCCGGGTCGATCACGCCCTGGCCATAGAGATCGCCGAACTCGTTGGTCTGCGCATTCCAGCCCCAGCCGAACTCGGTCTTCTCGCGCAGCTTGCCGACGATGATCGATCCTTCGGCCCCGGCATTCTCGGCGATCTGCCGCACCGGCGCTTCGATCGCACGGCGCACGATCTCGACACCGTATTTCTGGTCGGTGTTGTCGATCTCGACGCCATCCAGCACCTTTGCGGCCCGCAGGAGAGCAACGCCGCCGCCGGGCAGGATGCCCTCCTCGACGGCCGCACGGGTCGCATGCAGTGCGTCGTCCACGCGGTCCTTCTTCTCCTTGACTTCGACCTCGGTCGAGCCGCCGACACGGATCACCGCGACGCCGCCGGCGAGCTTGGCGAGACGCTCCTGCAGCTTCTCGCGGTCATAGTCGGAGGTGGTTTCCTCGATCTGGGCCTTGATCTGCGCGACGCGGCCCTGGATTTCCTCCTTGCGCCCGAACCCGTCGACGACGGTGGTGTTCTCCTTCTCGATGACGACCTTCTTGGCGCGGCCGAGCATCTGCAGCGTCACGTTCTCGAGCTTGATGCCGAGATCTTCGCTGATGGCGGTGCCGCCGGTGAGAATGGCAATGTCTTCGAGCATCGCCTTGCGGCGATCGCCGAAGCCCGGCGCCTTGACCGCCGCGACCTTCAGGCCGCCGCGCAGCTTGTTGACGACGAGCGTGGCCAGAGCCTCGCCCTCGACGTCCTCGGCGATGATCAGCAGCGGCTTGCCCGACTGCACGACCGCCTCGAGCACGGGCAGCATCGCCTGCAGGTTCGACAGCTTCTTCTCGTGGATCAGCACGTACGGCTCCTCGAGCTCGACGCGCATCTTGTCCTGGTTGGTGACGAAATAGGGCGACAGGTAGCCGCGGTCGAACTGCATGCCTTCGACGACCTCAAGCTCGGTGTCGGCGGTCTTGGCCTCCTCGACCGTGATGACGCCCTCGTTGCCGACCTTCTGCATGGCTTCCGCAAGGAACCGGCCGATCTCGGCATCGCCATTTGCCGAAATGGTGCCGACCTGGGCAATCTCGTCGTTCTTCGTCACCTTGCGGGCATTGGCTTTCAGTTCGGCCACAATCGCATCGACCGCCTTGTCGATGCCGCGCTTCAGATCCATCGGGTTCATGCCCGACGCCACGGCCTTCGCACCTTCCTTGACGATGGCCTGGGCGAGCACGGTCGCCGTCGTGGTGCCGTCGCCCGCAAGGTCATTGGTCTTCGAGGCCACTTCGCGCACCATCTGCGCGCCCATGTTCTCGAACTTGTCTTCGAGTTCGATCTCCTTGGCGACGGTCACGCCGTCCTTGGTGATGCGCGGCGCGCCGAACGACTTGTCAATGACGACGTTGCGGCCCTTGGGGCCGAGCGTCACCTTCACCGCATTGGCGAGAATGTCGACGCCGCGCAGCATCTTCTCGCGGGCTTCGCTGTGGAACTTCACTTCTTTGGCAGCCATTGGATCACTCCTTCGATAGGCAGCTTTCGTTGACTGGTGGGTTGGAAGAAGCCGTCACGCGGCCTTCTTCAGTTCGGCGATCTGTTCGATCACACCCATCACGTCGCTTTCCTTCATGATGAGCAGGTCCTCGCCGTCGAGCTTGATCTCGGTGCCGGACCACTTGCCGAACAGGATACGGTCGCCGACCTTGACGTCGAGCTCGACCAGCTTGCCATTCTCGTCGCGGGCGCCCGGACCGACGGCGAGGATTTCGCCTTCGCTCGGTTTCTCCTTCGCGGTATCCGGAATGATGATGCCGCCGGCCGTCTTTTCCTCGGCTTCGATGCGACGGACCAGGATGCGGTCATGCAATGGACGGAACGCCATTTTCGTTCTCCTTCAAGGACAAACAGATTTTGAGGTTCCTCTACACCGGACCGGCAATATCGGGCCGATGCGGGGCGCGGCGACCCTTCACAGGCATCGCGCGCATTTCGAGCTAGTTTTGGGATTCTTGAGTTTCAAGAGGTTGGTGCAAAATTTTTAGCACTCGCCTCTATCGAGTGCTAGGGCCATGAAAACATGCAGCTATTTGCCGTCGGCTTATGTGACGGGGCTTGAAATTTACGCGTGGTCGAGCAAAGTTTAAGAACCGCCATGCGCCATGCATGGCTTCTCGAATTGAGATCGAAACGGAGCTTTGGAGCGGCAAATCCGGAAGGAGGACATCGATGGGCCGAACCGATCTTTCGACGATCATACCTTCACTCGCACCCCGGTCCGACGACCCTGCGCTCGACCGGCTGCTGTCGCCGGGACGCCATTTCGACCATCCGGACGACGTGCTGCGCGACGGCACGCTCGACCTGGGCGAGAAGCGGGCGATCCTCTCCTCATGGGCTTCCGACGCCTGCGCGGTCGAATCCATGCCAGCGCTGCGGAAGCCTCCCGGCGCCAGGCAGCCGATCTCCTTCGATTCCATCATGGACGCGCTGCGGCGACTGGACGTCCTGGGCCCGGCGGCCGACGGCGGAATCGGAATCACGCGGCACCTGGAGCGGCAGCGGCTCGATGCCTGAGAAGGAAAGGACAGAGGATGGTTGCAGTGGCGAGCCGGGAGTTCCGGATGCAGATGGAAGGTTATGGGTTGACGACCGCCGAGATTCACTACCACATGCCCGACCACCCGAGCCTGCTGCAGCTTTACGTCTGGCAGGACTTTGATCTCGCGCCAGATTTCCCCGAACTGCGCGGCTTCCTGGGCTACTGGAAGGAAACGCTGGAGGGCGCGCTGCACTCGGTGCGCGTCGCCCACCATCGCCTGATCCGGCCGTCCGAGTGGAAGGCCGTGGACGGCATCATCGCGATTCACTGAGCGCCGGCGGCCGCAACGAGTGCATCGCCTGATCCCGGCCGGTGCCAGCCCGCGCGCTCGAGCGCCGTCGGCCCGGCAACAGCCTGCGCCAGCTTCCGCCTCGCGCCCATTGCGGCCATTCGTTCTGAAGGCATTCGATCGCCTCGAAGCTGGTCGCGACCTTGCGGTCGCCCGTGCCGGGCAAATGCAGGATCACGTGTTCCGAAAACGCGATGTCGTTCATCACTTCCTCCAGTAGTTCTGATCGTCTTTTCGAAGAAGCAAGGGGAAGGTGCGCCCTTCCCAAAAACGACATGGTCAGCTAGCGGCCCGAGTTCAAGACGCGCGGGCCGGAACCACGTGCTACGGTTCGTCCTCGTCCGGTTCCAGCATTTCGATCAGCCTGCCGACACCTGTGCCCGGCAGCGGGCGCCCGGCGCCGATCAGGGCTTCGTCGTTACGGAGCCAGCCCCAGGCTTCCCGCAGTTCTTCGGCCGATGCGCCGGTCCCCATCAGCTCCGCGACGAGTTCATCGTCGACCGGCCCAAGGATGGATACGATTTCTTTGCGTGTAATCGCCATCGTCCAGCCTCCCAATATTTGCGACCGATTCTGAGTAGGTGACGTCTGGAACGCCGCAGTTCCGCTCGGCGTTCCGACGACAATTTTGGTTTCGTAAGGGTCTTGACGCTCGAAAAAACGATTCCTAGCTCAATGGAGCCGGTCGCTGAACAGGACCGGCATTGGTCAGGGAGCGCCAGCTTCTTGGCGCTCCTCGTACCCATGTTGCTCAATGGAGGATATGGCTATGAGAACAGCATTCGACTTTTCCCCGCTCTATCGGTCGAGCGTCGGCTTCGATCGAGTCTTCGACCTTCTCGAGAACGCGAGCCGGGCGACAACGACGATCGACAACTGGCCCCCTTACGATATCGCCAGGACCGGCGAGGACGACTACCGCATAACCATGGCGGTGGCCGGCTTCAGCCAGGACGAGCTGTCTATGACGCAGGAGCAGAACATGCTTCTGGTGACCGGCGAGAAGAAGAACGAAGACAAGGCCGAGTATCTGCATCGTGGCATCGCCGGTCGCGCGTTCGAACGCCGCTTCCAGTTGGCCGACCATGTGAAGGTCACTGGCGCCGGCCTGGAGAACGGCCTGCTGACGATCGATCTCAAGCGCGAGATTCCCGAAGAGATGAAGCCGCGCCGGATCGAGATCGGCAGCGCCGCGGCCGTGCCGAAGGTCGCGCAGCGCAAGATCGAGGCCGAAAAGCAGGCCGCCTGAAACAATCCACGATGATGCTCCCAAGAGCCGGACGTCCGCGTCCGGCTCCCGGCGGAGCCTTGCTGAAGGCATCATGAAGACATGAAAGGAGACATACGATGAGCGTACGTGATCTGATCCCCTGGGGCCGTAACAACGGCAACCAGCTTCCGACCGTTTTCCGCGATGACGACCGCGACCCGTTCCTGTCACTCCATCGCGAGGTGAACCGGTTGTTCGACGACGTTTTCCGCGGCTTCGACAGCCGTTTGCCGACCCTCGGCAGGTTCTCCTCCTTCGGCGGCGGAGGCTGGCCGAACGTGGAAGTCTCCGATGGCGAGAAGGAGATCCGTGTTGCGGCCGAGGTTCCCGGCCTGGAGGAGAAGGACATTGAGGTTCTTCTCGAAGACGGCGTGCTAACGCTGAAGGGAGAGAAGAGGTCCGAGACCGAGGACAAGGACCGTCAGTTCTCGGAGCGCTTCTACGGCCGCTTCGAGCGCCGCATACCGCTGGGCTATGAGGTCGAGGACGACAAGGTCAACGCCGATTTCAAGAACGGCGTGCTGACCGTCGCCCTGCCCAAGAGCAAGCGAGCGCAGGCGAAAGCCAAGCGCATCGCCATCAACGGCAAGAGCTGATCCGGCCAAACCAGCCGGAGGCGGGACCATGACCGCCTCCGGCACATCCTTCACCTTCTTCAGGGAGGGATGAACGATGGAGACGCTGCACAGGAACAACGCACTCTATGAATGACGCATACTGGGCCGTGCAATGACAAGCGGCCTGCTTTTTCACAGGCATTGTCGTTCGGCCGATCGGTCTTTCCGAAGGCGCCGTGGCGCGGATCTACCGGCCCGGCCACTCTGTCAGGACATCTGCGAGGACCGTATCTGCCTGGCGGCTGACGTTCGAGCGCCGCGCCCATTCAATCGTTGTTAGAATTTCGACCGTAGTTCTCGGTGCAGTCGGCCATCTCCTCTTCCAGATGCGCTTCGACGCGCTTCTCGCAGGCTCCACAGGGCGTCTCATCTGTCACATGGCATCATTTCAGTTCGAGACGCAAGTTACCCCCAAAACCCGAGGAACCAGTTCCTGATCGGAATGAGGCAGCCTTCGAAGGTGCTGTAGGCCCTCACAATCCAGTCTTCCAACATGCGCAGCTGCGGCCCGAAATAGATCAGTGGACCGACCACAACGAACGCCAGCAGCAGATAGGCGGAAATGGGGTCGAGGCCTTGGTCATCCGAGCCTTCGGGCGGTGGAAGCGGGTTGATGTCCCAATCGCGTTTCATCTGTTGCTCCCTAGCGCTCCCGGTCATCGCGATCCCGTTCGCGCCGTTCCTCAATCTCGCGCTCCAGTTCCTGCAGACGCGGAACGGGGTGCTGCGGTGGATCGGACCGCGCGGCGACCGCCGTCCGCGCGGCATTGTCCCGAACGACCGCTGGCGGCACATGCTGCCTCTCCGGACCTGAGGGACTGCCGTCGCGTTCGCGCGCGATCTCGCCACGGGCAAGCGGAACGACACGGTCATCATCATGGTCAAGCTCGTGTGCTCGCTCGTCGTTGGACGACTCCGCGGTGGTCGAGTGATTGTCGTGCCTCGGCGCCGCCTGCAATTGTTCAGCCTGAAACGCCTCAAGTTCGCTGCTTCGCCGGTTGAAGTTCTCCCATGCGGCTTTTGAATCTTCCCTGGTCCAGGAGCCGTCGGCGCGGCCCCAGCCCGCTGACCCAATTCCATTCTCCGCATCCGTGACGGCGATCTCGATTTCGAGCGCCTTCAGCCCCTGTTCGTAGTGTTCAAGCTGCTTTGCATCGCCCTTCGCGATGTCCGGGATGGGCCTTCCCTCAAAACCGTCATTGTATGAGGCGTCGCGCTCCTCTCGCATTTTCTCAAGCAGCTTGATCCGATCGCCAAGCTGCTCGTCATCCTGTGCGGCGTCGCGCACATGCGTGTTCTGATGTTCGACGGCGAGTTCCGCCGCCCGCCACAGGCCAAGATTGAGGTTCTCGCGATAGGTCTCGACCGTTGCCTCGGAGTGTTCACCGGTCCCGGCGCTGATCAATGTTGCACGCGAAGACCGGATCTCGGCCAGAACCTTGTTCGCTGCTTCGGCCGACTGTCCGATCGGCGTCAGGTCCGCGCCAGCGTAACGGCCGTGCAAATCATCCGGCGCATCGCGATACTCCTGCCGGGCGCCCTGAGGGTCGGCCGAGAGCTGCCGTTCAGTGAGATCCAGAAACTCGCGACGAACATCCACCACTTCGCGTGCGGCGGCAGCGACCTCGTCGAACTCCTCGCGCTCTGCTGGGTCAAGGGTCTGCTCGACCGAAGCAAGAACCGCTTCCACGCGTTTTTCGTAGGCTTCGAATTCCGGACGCGTCATCTCCCGCATCAGTCCATCCTCACCGTTCACGCTCTGACTAAACGTTATCATATTGGCTGCATTTTTGACAGCCTCTCGCCGCATCTCTTCAAAAACAGGATCAGTTTGATTGATATCGGCGGCGCCTTCGAGACGGGCTTTTTGAACCTTCGCAAATTTGCCTTCTACGGTCCCCGGCTCCTCGGTCGCCAAATCGCTCCAGGCCCGCGCTGCCGTCGCAGCGTACTGCCTGCTGCGGTCGGACGTTGCCAGGCGCAACTCATTCGAGCGCTTCGCCTGATATCGAGCCTGTGCCGCGTCGCTCGTGCCCTCATGCTCGGTTCGGCCGCGATAGCTGATGGGCCGCACCTGGTTGCGCGTGTAGGCCGGCGCACTTGAGAATTCCCGCCGATCGGTCAGCTCCATGTCGATGCCTTGCTCGCGCGCCTTCTCGGCCATCTGCGAGCGCCATTCCCGGAACAACCGCGGACTGGTGACGATCCTTTCGCCGGTTTCTGAGCGCATGGTCACGATGGCATGGGCATGGATATGCGGACGCTTGCCGCCCTCCGCCATCTCCTTCGGATCGAGCGCCGGATCGTGAACGGCGAACACATAGCGATGTCCCGCGAACTGCTCGCCCAGGAATTCTCGGACCGCTCCCTCGAACGCGGATGCATCCGTGCCTGCCCGGGCCGAGACGATCAGGTGCATGACGTCCCTGCCCTTGCGGCTGTGCAGTTCATTGCGCCATTCCTTCTGCACGAGATCGCCGGCCTGCGTCGCATCACCGATCAGCCGGGCGGTATCGTCGCGGACCTCGCCGTCGGATGACGCGACCAGTTCCCGAACCCGGGCCGTGCCCCATTCCACGCCATTGCCGTAGCCATGAAAGCGGAACCCCGCCTCGACATCCCGGCCGGCCCGCGTGTCGTCGTAGCGTTGCTGCACGATCTCCGCGGCTTTCCGATCGCCGGTCAGCCGCTCTCCACTCCGGTCGCGCAGAACGACGACGCCACTCACATGGAGTTCCCCATCGGACCGCTCGCGCGCCGCATAGACAAACCGACGATCGCCAAATCCCGACCGCAGGATCTCGCGCAGCTGATCGTCCTGGTCGACGTCGGAGGAGAGCGAAGCCGCGTCTATCGAGACATGGAAGACGCCGAGATCCCGGCTGGCGGTGCGATTGTCGAAGAGATGTTCCCACTCCGCCCGCTGTTCGGCGAGCGCGCCCAGGCCGAGCACGCGCTCGCCACGCTCGTTCTCGACGGCAAGTTCTCCGCTTCGCGACGTGTAGCTCATCATCGCGGAAGCGCGACCGCCGCCGCCATAGGAGGCGAGCTTCACCACCGCCGGCTGGCTCCCGCGCGCCAGCGCCGAGAAGCGCGCTCGCATCGAGCGGCCGGCCGAGCCCGCGCCGCCAGGCGACCACCGCGCACCGCTTCCGCCATTCCGCCGCCGTGATCGGCCAAAGCCGCTCAGCCCCTCATCGCCGATCCGCGCCACCCCTCCCCTTCGCGGCTCATCCCAATCGCTTTTGTCGGATTGGCCGACCTGCGCCTCATGCATCAGCATGGCGCGCCGGCGCTGCCATTCCCGCTCGAAGGCGCCGGGAAAGAACTCCATCAGGCGCCCTCCCCGCGTCGATGCGCTGCCGCCCGCCGTGTCATCTGGGCGAACTCGGAAGCCACCGTGGTCGCGACGACATGCGCGTCCTTGATGCTCCCCAAGAGTTCCTCGTCGGCCGGCACCCTCCCGATGTTGATGGCACGCGCGATCTGGTTGAGGTTTCCGCCGATCGCACGCATGCCATCGGCGAGCAGGGCGAGCACGGCACGGTCCCCTTCTGCGAGGAACGGCCGCACGCCGGCGCCCTCCATTGCGAGCGACCGGACGAAGGCAGAAACGGTCATGCCGGCGCGGGCCGCCGCCGCCTCGAGAGCGTCGAACTCGGCCGGTGAGAAGCGGATATGCGCCACCCGGTCCTTGCGTTTCGACGCTTCTGAACGACTGCCGGCCATCGGCAAATGCACCCTTGATCGTGGGGTTGCGGCCGCAGGCCGCGGATCGAGGGCCTGTCCCTCGATCGTCAGGAAAAATGTATCACATTTTTCCGTATCCTGCCAACTCTAATGATAGTGATTTTGTCGGTGTTATGCTCAGGTGCGATATTTTCTATATCAATATAGTTGTGTTTTTCCATGTTCGTGTGCTTCTATGTCGATGTGAATCCACGTCCACACGGAGATGGATTCGTGTGTGAGTAGAAACACATTTTCCTAGGAGATGAGCCGATGACCGTCGTGATCGCCGCCATCAACGGCAAGGGAGGCGCGGGCAAGACCACCGCGCTGATGAACATCGCCGGCGAATATGCTCTGCGGGGCGGGCGCGTCGCCATGATCGACATGGATGCCCGCAACAACTTGCTTAAGTGGTGGACCGATTGCCAGGAGAAGGACGCCCAGCCCGAGGGCGTCGAGGTCTACAGCCACAAGACGGCGAGAGGACTGGAGCGATGGGTGGAGGAAAGCGCCGGTGCGTTCGATCACGTGCTGATCGACACGCCGGGCGAAGACACCGCGATCGTCGATCCTGTGATCACCGTGGCCGACCTGGTGATCTCGCCGATCCAGCCGTCGAAGCGCGAGGTGCTGGGCGCCATCGACAGCTTTGAGAACGTGCTGCGCGTCAATGAGGCGCTGGGGCGGCAATGCCGGCATGGCGTGCTGCGGACGCGGATCACTGTGACTGTGCGGCACACGGAACTCTACCGGAAAATCAGGCCGATCATCGAGGACAAGGTTGGGACCTATCTATTCCGCACCGAAGTGTTCGAGCGAAACGTCTACAAGGACATCCACAACGGCATCGGCACGCTTCAGATGCAGGAGGTGACGGAGGCGATCGCCAAAGCCCGGCGAGAGACGCAGGCGCTGGTCGAGGAAGTCGACCGATTGCTCACGGGCGAGTCGATGGCGGGGCGTGCGGCATGAGCGGCAAGGAGATGCTGTCGCTCGATGAATTCGCCACCGCGCCGCGCAAGCAGCGCGCGGTGGTCGAGATGCCGGCCGCAGGCGATGCGGACAGCACTGCTGAGGCACGGGATGCGCGGGAGCCGGGGCAGAAAGAACCGCGGGAACGCCGCGAGGCGTCCGGCGAGGCCAGCAAGGCGCTACGCCAGATGAAGCGGGCACGGATGAAAGGAGCGAGCCATTTCGTGAACGTCAATCTGGACCGCGACACCAAGCGCCGGCTGAAGCTGGCCGCGTTCAATACGGACACGTCCATGCAGGCGATTATGGAAAAGGCCATCCGGCAGTATCTCGATACCAACGGCTTTTGAGGCGAAGGCCAACGGGGCTCGATCGACGGGCGGTTGAAATGGAGTCCGAATCCCTGCTAGGAACATGATCGTTTTGGCTCTGTTTTCTCGTGGATCTGAGCCATTTTTTGGGTGTTTCCCGTCTTTTTTGACGGGACTGGGGCAGTGGATTCGGATCGAGCCAGGCAGATGGCGATCAAGGACGTACAGACCTATATCGACAGGCATGGCCTTGTCGAAACGACCGACTCCGAGGTCGACAAACCGATCTGGCGCAAGCCCGGCTTCAACGGCGTTCGCAGCCTCCTGGAGATGGAGGAGGAGATCAGCCGTTATCTGCGCGAGCGACGCGATGCGCAGAATCTGAACCGCGAGCAGGTCGGCATGATGGTCGGCCTGCATCATGAGATTTACGCGCGCCACGAGCGGGCGGGGGCAAAGCTCAGGGTGACCCGGCTGCTTCATCTTGCAGAGTTGCTCGACTTCTCGCCGGTCGAAGCGATCTACGCGGCGGCGCCTCAGTTTTTTGGTGAGACCGAGCAGGAGGCAGAGGTCCGATTCAAGCTCGTGATGCGCATGCTCGACCTGCCGGCTGCGACAGCCCAGAACCTTCTTATGCTGGTCGAGGAATTGTCCCCCGACAGCGGCGCGGAAAACCTGGCCAAGCCGACGAACCCGAAACGCCGGGGCTGACCGCGCGCCGAAGAGAGCACCGGCTTGTCGACCGACAAGCGGTCATCGACACAATGGGCCGCTTCGATCGCGGATCTCACGACCGGCCGGCTTCATGGCGAAGATTTCATCGGGTCCGCCTCCGAGCTCTCCCACCACGCGGCCTCGGCTTCGGTCTCACTGTTGTAGACGTTCTCGACGCTGACTCTCGCGGGCTCGCGTCGTTGGGGCAATGGGAGCGGCCGCTAGACCTGGACATCAGAGAGATAGAGATCCGCATTCCCGACAGGGGATGCGTCCATCTCCGGCGACCAGCCGGCGGGGTGTGCGAGGGTTTACCCCTCGTGGCATCGGGCCCCGAGCGATCCGGTCCTCGTTACCCGCGAGATGGGATCGTTACCGAAGGCGGAGACCGCGTCAGCGGGCTCCGTGAGCGGCGCGCGAGCGACGCGAGTAGAGCCCGGTTGGCCGCAGGCCGGCTCGCCCGGTCGCCGCAGCCCAGACAATGCATCAGCGTCCTGAATCGATTGAGCCGGACCGATTCATAGAACGCGTTGGACGGCGTCGATCTCAGACAAGATGATCACGTCATGCCGAGCGAAGACGCGATCCATCTCCACCGCATCGATCCAGCGCGCAACATGGCGCGGTTCTATCGCATGTCGTCGACGCCGAGCCTGTTCGGCGACATCTGCCTCGTGCGTGAATGGGGGCGGATCGGCAGGCCTGGCCGTATCCGCATCGACCTTTATCAAACCGGTGAGCAAGCCATGGCGGCGCGCGAGGCACTGTTGCGCGTGAAGCGGCAGCGCGGCTATCGTGATGCGTCAAAAATGGAATGACGTTCGAGGGTGACGATCAGGCCCGGCACAAAAAAGGCCCGCGCCGGATCCTCCGGTGCGGGCCTTCTTGTTGCTGCTACTTCGATTGCCGATGTCGTAGCAACGCGGCGAGTGGGCCGTTGTGCAACAGGCGGGCCTCCTTCGCGAGGTCGGCAACGAGCTGCGAGGCGATGTACTCGGGCAGCGGCATGACGCTATAGCCTCTGGACAGCGTCGCCGTTTGGAGGGCTTCGAGTGTTTCGTATTCGCGATCGCTCGTGCCCAGCCAAAGCGCGAGATCGTTGCCGCTCTCGTCGGAAACGCCTGCAGAAGAAGGTGCGCAGCGGGGGGTCGGAGCGGTCGTCGCGGGTGACGGTGGCGGTGTAGCGGCTCATGGAAGCCTCCTGGCCACGTGGAACAACAGGTGGGCCGGCCCCTTCCGGGGCCGGCCCGTCGCGGTTCACTCCGGGTTGTTCCAGAGGATCACCTTCTTGTTCTCGTCGCCGCCCGGGGCGGGAGCGAGGTTGCCGAAGACGACGCCGATCTCGGGGGCCTCCAGCTTGAACGAGAGGTAGCTCTCGCCGGAGCGTTGGGAAACCCGGTTCCAGGCGGCGCCGATCTCGAAGCCGGTCCGCTTGTTGAGGACGCGGAAGTCCGGGGCGTCCTCGCGGGACTTGTTGGCGTTGGGCAGGACAGTGATCGGGGCGTTGACCCGCAGTGTGGCGAATACGCCTTCCATCGAGCCGTCGGCCTTGGCGGTGAGATTTGCGATCGTGGTGGCCATGGTACTTCTCCTTCGATTGCATCGGGGCCATTCCCGATGGCGTCGAGGGAGAGGGCCGTCCTGCTGCGGTCACTCGGCACAAATTCTGGAAAATTCTATTTTCCGAAGAAGGCGGGCCGCACTTTCAAGGGCCCCGCTTGCGGGAAAGAAAGTGCCTGGACCGCAAGAAAAGACCGAAATCGAATTTTCCTGAATTTCTGCCGAGCGTACCCCCAACGGGGGTTGACCGCAAATGCAGGCGGTCCTCTACAAAGGCGACATGACACGGGATTGGTCCGGATGTGAGCGAAGGCGACGCACCCCGGCCGCCATCGCAGTCCCACCGCCGGGCGCTGCGTTCCCAGGAAAGGGTTTGTCCCTGCGGTGACCCGGCTTTCCATCGCCCTGCCCGACCGCAACCATCCCACAGCGAAGCCCTGCCCGCCCAAGTCCTCCGTAACGCGCCGGTCTCGCGGTCGCGTCGGGCTGGCACCGTTCAAACCGGGCACCGGCAGGCGAGCCCTGTTCAGGCGAAGCACCGCGGCGCGCGTTGGAGAATCCGCGAACGCGATGCCACTGGCGCGATGAATGGGCGAACGCTCCTCGGGAGCATCCGGAGTGAACCGCGACGGGCCGGCCCGCGAGGGGCCAGTGACCGATGGCCTGACACGACGGGGGCGCTGGGTCGGCCTTCGGCCGGGATCAGCCGGGCGGCGTGCGCCGCTTGGTCCCGGCGTTTGATTGCCGCTTTCAGGCAGGCAGCGCCAGCCGCTCGTCCGGCGTCATGCGCGCTTCGACCGCGTTGCGAACCTCCGGGCCGGCCATGCGCAGCATGGCGCTCCAGTCCGACGTATTGTGGATGGTCGCCACCGTACTACGCAGCATATCGTAGACGACGCATGGAGATCCGATCACGGCAAGGCGCAGGACGTTGAGGCAGGTTCCCGGCGACGCGCCGTCCCAGATCATCAGGCCGAAGTCGGCACGCCGGGCCATCTCCCTGTCCTTCTCGACATGAACGGCGAAACCTTGCGCACCGTCGGGCGGAGGTATGCGATAGGCCGCCCAGTCGCCGAGATTGTTTCGGGGTTCCTTGCTGGCATGGAACACGCCGACATGTTCGTAGCCGTACCCGGCGAGCAGGCTCTGCGCCTCGGCATCTGCGCCAGGTGCGTCGCCGATCAGCACACCGTGCTCGGCCGCCACGATCGCGCCGATGCGCACGACGGCGGGTTGCGGCAACTCGAATATGTCGCGTGATCCGCCTATGAATATCATCGCCATGGTGACTCTCCTTCTGCTGCAACGCCCCGCCCCTGCCCTCCTGCCTCTCCCTCTGGCGCGTGGCGATATGGTGCGCTTCGCCGGCTGTCGGAGAGCGACGAGCCGGGGTCGGCGCGTCGCCGGGGAAACCGGCGCTCACGCGCCGGCCTCCGTGAACCGCCAGACCGGGATGCCGAGGCGGCGGGCCTTGTCGGCCAGGTTCTCGGTGATGCCCGAGCCCGGGAAGACGATCAGCCCGTAGGGCATCACGGAAAGAAGCTGGTCGTTGCGCCGGAACGGGGCGGCCTTGGCGTGCCGGTTCCAGTCCGGCTTGAAGGCGATCTGCGTCACCTTGCGGCTCTCGGCCCAGCAGGCGGCGATGCGCTCGGCGCCGCGCGGGCTGCCGCCGTGCAGCAGCACCATGTCCGGATGCTTCTCGCGGGCCTTGTCGAGCGCGTCCCAGATCCGGTCGTGCTCGTTGCAGTCGAGCCCACCGGCGAAAGCGATCTTGGTGCCGGCCGGGACCAGCACCTCGGTTTCGGCGCGCCGGCGCGCGGCAAGGAAATCGCGGGAGTCGATCACCGCCGAGGTCATCGCCTGATGAGAGACCTTGGAGCCGGTGCGCGGCCGCCAAGCCGAGCCGGTTTCCGCCTCGTAGAGATCGGCGGCCTCATCGCGCATGATTTCCAGCACGTTGCGGCGCTCGATATAGGTGATGCCCTCGGCCGTGAGCCGTTCCAGCTCCACGGACTTCACCTCGGAGCCGTCCTGCTCGCCTTGGCTCGACCGCTGCGCCTCCTCGTTGCGGTCGAGGTTGCGGGCGACACGCTCGGCCGCGCGGTGGAAGACGTTCACGAAGGACCAGAGCAGGTCGTCGAGATCGGGTTCGAGCCTGGTGTCGCCGAGCATGCCGGCGAAGGTGTCGACGATGCCTGCAAGGCCGGCCCGGATCACCGCGTCGTCGGGCAGCGGCCGGGGGTCCGGCTCGTCCTGATGCGGGCGGTGGCCGTACATCTGCAGTTCGAGGATGACGCGGTCGGTCGGCGAGGAGGCGTGGTAGGGCTCGTAGGCGTCGTCGAAAGGAAGCTCGTAGGTCATGGCGGGTCTCCGTCGGTTGTGGCCGGGCGCAATAGCGGCCTGACAGCGCATCCCGGCCGCGCCCCGGGCGCGGCCGCACCGAAGGCCGGAACGAAGCGGAGGACGGCGCAGCCGTTGCGGCCGTGCCCGGGGGGTGGCAGGGATCGCCTCTCAGGCAGGCCGCGGGCGCGGCCTCTCCGGCGGAATGCCGCCATGCCTGCGGGATTTCCGGTGGCGCTGCCCCTGCCCGCCTGCCGGCAGATGCCCGCCGGTTGGCCGCTCATCCGGACGGCAGGAAAAGACCGGCATCCTCCGGGATGAGCTGATTGCCGAGCCATGCGGAGAGATGAGCCGGGCCGAGGTGGCGCAGATCGTCGTTGAAGTCGCCGAGCTGCGGCCGCAGCGCCAGAGCGAGGATCCCGGCCTCGCCTGCGCGCTGGCTGAGACGCTCGATGCCGTGCCGGCCGGCGGCGTCCGCATCGGCCGCGATGTAGAGGCGACGGCAGCCAGGCGGGAAGGTGAGGCCGGCGAGGTGATTGGCAGAGGTGGCGGCGGCCACCGGCAGCGCCGGCATCACCGTGCGCAGCGACGCCATCGTCTCGAAACCCTCGCCGGCGGCCATGACCGGAACGGGCGTGCCGGGATCGAGGCCGAGCCAGATGCCATTGCCCAAGAGGTAACCGAGCGAGCGTCGGGGATCGGCGATCTGCGCCTTGCCGTTGCCGTGCGGGTCCAGCCAGGTGCGTTGTAGGCCGCTGACGCGCCCGTCGGGGCTGGTGACAGCGGCAATCAGCGCGGGGAGCGCCTGCGTCTTGCCCGTCACGAGATCGCGGTAGTAGCAGCCGGGATGGAAGCGCAGGGCGCGCTCACGCGCGGTCAGGAGGATGCCGCGTCCGGAAAGATAGCGTTCAGCCAGCGTGCCGGCGATCGGCCGCGACATGGCGAACAGGCGGCGCGCGGCGTCAGGGGAGCCGCGTGCCGCGGCAGGCTGGCGCTCCGCGCCGGGGTTTTGCGGCTGCGGTAGCGGCATGGCAAGGAAGCGACATGCTTCATCCGCGACATCGCGGAACTCGACGAGACCGCAGCTTTCGCGGATCACATCAAGCAGATCTCCGAATTCGGACGTCGCCTCATCGACCCACTTGCCTGCCGGACCTTTGGCATTGGCCTTGAGGCGCACATGCATGGAGCGGCCGCTTGTGTTGCGCACGTCACCGACGATCCAGTGGTTGCCGCAGCGGTGACCGTTGGAGAGATATTCGCGGCACACCGCCTCGGCATGCTCGCCGAGGCGGTGTGCCAGCTCGGAGGCGGAACCAGGCATGGTCGCCTCCGTTCACGCTGCGGCCGTTCGGTCGGTGACGCCGACCAGCGTATGGCGACCGAGAAGCGAGGCAAGGATGGCGCAGCCTTGCCCGCCGGTCGGGATGAACAGCCTGAACTTCCAGGAGATGATCTCCGAGATCAGGCCCAGCGCCTTCAGCCGCGGGATCATGGCGTCGGTGAAGCCGATCAGCTCGACGCGATAGTCGTTCATGACGCGGCTGCGGCGCAGGATCAGGCCTTCGGTAAGCTGTAGTCCAATCCTGCCCTCCATCAGGCCGGTCCACGCCTCGTCCGGAGCGAGGGTCGGTACATCGTCGACACCGAGATTGCGCAACATGGTCGCGACCATCGTCGGCGCGATGTGGCGGCCGATGATGCGCTCGCCTGTGTCGGTCTGGATCCGATAGACCTGGCAATCATGGTCCGGCAACCGCCGCCAGATCGGCAACAGCAGGCCGGTGACGATGTGGAAGGTGCTGGTGGTGAACTCGGGGACGGCGGCGACCTCCGCCTGCCACAGCTCGCAGAACAGTTTCCGGTCGGCCGGCTGCCAATGCGTCTCGGCAAGGGCGTCGAAGCCGAAGCGCAGCTCGTCGGTCGGTCGCAGCAGGCGCACGCGGTGCTCGACGGTGCCGTCGTCGAGCATCAGACTCGCGGTCGGCAGTTGAATTGCCGCGCGGCTCGACCGCGTGTTGACCAACAGGACCGATTGCGGTCCCGCGCGTGCGATGGCCAGCGCTTCGCCCAGACCGAGCGGCCGGATGCGGTCCTTGCGCGCGACGGTAAGCACATGGGACTGCGCGCCCGACACCGGGTGGGTGTAGACGGTCCGGCGATCGGTGACGATGACGCTCTCCGCCGTAATCGTCTCCAGGCCCTTATCGTAATTCCCGGCCGCAATGGCGCCCTCTATCCTTCCCGTCATCAACTGTTCGAACACTTCGAACAGCAGGTTCTGGGTCTCGATGCGCAGCGCCAGCAGCCGGTTGAGCCAGGTCGTGATCGGTGGCAGCTCGTCGCGCAACCCGCCTTCGTCGGTGGTCAGCGACAGGCCGGTGACCGCCTCGAAACTCGTCAGCGAGCAGCCCTCGATCTTGCCCTGATGGAGCAGCCAGTAGAACTGGCGAAGCGCCGCGCGGGCGTAGGGGCTTTCCAGGTTGTCCTCGGAGCGGAACAGTCCGGCCCCGCCGGTCTGGCGCTGTCCGCGGGTGATCGCACCCAACGTGTCGAGCCGTCGGGCAATGGTCGACAGGAAGCGTTTTCCCGCTTTCACATTGGCGGCCATCGGCCGGAACAGGGGTGGCTGCGCCTGGTTGGTGCGGTGGGTCCGTCCGAGGCCCTGGATGGCGTTGTCGGCGCGCCAGCCGGCCTCGAGCAGATAGTGCTTGCGCAGTCTCTGGTTCCTGGCCCCGAGATCGGCATGGTAGGAGCGACCGGTGCCGCCGGCATCGCTGAAAATCAGCACGCTTTTGTCGTCATCCATGAAGCTCTGGGTCTCGGCGAGATTGGCGGAGCCCGGTCGGTTCTCGACGGCGAGCCGGTCGATGCCGTCTCGGCCGGTCTTCCTGACAATGCGGCGCGAGCGGCCGGTTACCTCCGCGACGGTGTCGGTGCCAAAATGATGGAGGATCTGGTCGAGGGAGCTGCCGACTGGCGGCAGCGAGGCGAGCTTTTCGATCATCTCGTCGCGTCGACGAACGGCTTCGCGGCATTGGACAGGGTTGCCGTCTTCGTCATGGACGGGCCGCGAAGTGATGTTGCCCTCGGCGTCCGAATATTCCTCGAACAGCTGCGTCGGGAAGGAATGCATCAAATACCCGCCGACATATTCACGCGGCGTCACATCGATATGAAGGTCGGACCACTCCTCGGTCGGGATTTCGGCGAGCCGGCGCTCCATCAGCGCCTCGCCGGTCGAGACGATCTGCACGACTGCCGAATGACCATTGGCGCGGTCCTGCTCGATTGCGCCGATCAGCGTCGGCGTCATCATCGAGGTGATCAAATGGCTGAAGAAGCGTTGCTTCGTGCTCTCGAAGGCTGAGCGCGCCGCCGCCTTGGCGTTGCGGTTCAGCGTACCGGACTCAGCTGTGATGTTGGTCGCCTCGAGCGCGGCGGTCAGGTTGTTGTGGATGATCTGGAAGGCGTCCGCGTAGGCATTGTAGATGCGGATCTGCTCCTCGGTCAGTTCGTGCTCGAGCAGGTCGTATTCGACGCCGTCATAGGAGAGCGAACGCGACGTGTAGAGCCCGAGCGACTTCAAATCACGGGCGAGCACTTCCATCGCGGCGACGCCGCCATCCTCGATCGCCGCGACGAACTCGGCACGGTTGGCGAACGGAAAATCCTCGCTGCCCCAGATGCCGAGGCGCTGCGCATAGGCGAGATTCTCCACCGCGGTGGCGCCGGTGGCCGAGACATAGACGACACGGGCGTCGGGCAGCGCGTGCTGCAGACGCAGGCCCGCCCTGCCCTGCTGGGATGGCGAGACGTCGCCGCGCTCGCTCTTGCCGCCGGCGGCATTGGCCATGGCGTGCGCCTCGTCGAAGACGATGACACCATCAAAGTCCTTCCCCACCCAGTCGATGATCTGGGCGATGCGGGATTTCTTGCCCTCGCGTTCCTGCGAGCGCAGGGTCGCGTAGGTGGTGAACAGGATGCCTTCGGCAAGGCGGATCGGCGTGCCTTGCCGAAAGCGTGAGAGCGGCTGGACGAGGAGCCGCTCCTGGCCAAGTGCCGCCCAGTCGCGCTGAGCGTCTTCGAGCAGCTTGTCCGACTTCGAGATCCAGATCGCCCGGCGACGGCCTTGCAGCCAGTTGTCCAAAATGATGCCGGCGACCTGTCGTCCTTTGCCGCAGCCGGTTCCGTCGCCGAGGAACCATCCACGGCGGAAGCGGACGGCGTTCTCGGCGCCTTCGGGAGCGGCCGACACGAGATCGCAGGTCTCGTCGACTGTCCACGTACCGCCGAGATGGCCGGCATGTGCCTCACCGGCATAGATCACGCTTTCGATCTGGGCGTCGGACAACATGCCCTCGTCCATAATCGCATCAGGCAGGAGGGGTCGGTAGGATGGCTTCGGCGGGGCGACCGTGGCCATGGCGGCTGACTGGACCAGCGGTGTCGGGTGCGGCTTTGCCCTCGGAATCTCGATCGACTGGAGCGCATAGGGCTCGTAGATCGTGTCGGTGAGGCGGCCGCCCTCCTCCGGCATCCAGTTGCGCAATTCATAGGCAAGGGGAACTGCTGGCGTGGCGCTGGGTGCGGCCGGTCGGACGGGCTTCGCCCGGGCAACCGGACGGGCCGGCCGGATGGTCTTCGCAGCAGACGCCGCAGCTTGGGTAGGTGCCGCTCTCGTCACTGAGCGCGAGGCCATCTGCATGGCGGCATTGCGCAGGATGCTGTTCGACAGGGCGCCGATCGAGTCCGGAAAGCCGCCCGATGTGCGTGGTGGCAGGGCGGATATCCAAGACAGCAGCGTCTCGACATCAGTAGCCTTGCCCGGCGAAGCGGCGAATGCGGACGGATCGGCTGCAGGGATCTTGTCGATGACCGTCAGGCGAGTCTCGGCCGTCGTGCCATGGCGAGCATAGACACGGCCCTCGATCGCCGCGGTGAAGACGACCGTGCCCTGCTGCTGCAGACGCTCGAAGGCGGGGCGCCATTTGGGGTTTTCTGGCGAGAGCCCAGTGCCGGCGATGGCGACGAGACGCCCGCCGGCGCGCAGCCGGGCAAAGGCCGAAGACAGATGCCGCCATGCCGCATCGGCGACACGCCCATCGACATAGGCGCCAACGCTGAAGGGCGGATTCATGAGGACGACGGAGGGCAGCACCGCCGCATCGAGATGATCGTCGATATGGGCGGCGTCGTACCGGAAGACCGGAGCGCGCGGGAACAGCAGACCGAGCAGATCGGCCCGCGTGGCGGCGAGCTCGTTGAGGGCGAGCGAGGCGCGGGCAATCTCGGCATGGACGGCGAGAAGGCCGGTGCCGGCCGAGGGCTCGAGAACAATATCCGAAGAGCAGATCGCGGCGGCGCGGGCGGTGACGAAGGAAAGCGGCAGCGGCGTCGACAGCTGCTGCATGGCCTGGCTCTCGTCAGAGCGACGCGTGTGAGTGGGAACGCGGGCGGCGATGCGTTTCATCATCGCCAGTGTCGCCTCCGGCGAGGCCGACCGGGACAGGATCGCCGAGCCGAAGCGGTGCAGAAACAGGATTTGGGTCGCTTCGAGCGCCTCATAGGCGTCCTTCCAGATCCAGAATCCCTGAGCGTCTGTGCCGCCAAAGCTTTCGGTCATGGCCGCGCGCAGTGCCCCCGTGGTGATGGGCTGGCCCTGTTCGAGAAAGGGAAGAAGCTGCGTGGCCGCCTGGTGGATCGCCTGAGCGGTATCGATGGCGGCTGCCGGCGCGGCAAGGGGAGGAGCCGTCCGGGCGACGGCCGATCTGGTCAAATTGATGTTCATGGGGATGTCCTTCGCGGGAGATAGTGTCCGCCCCGCCGCCACTCTCTGCGCCGGCCGGGCCGCACTCCTCCCGGCCCCGCTCTGCCTCTCGCCGCCGAGCGGCCTGCGCTAGGCGCAAAGGCGTGACTTATGCGCCCACGGGGATAGGGCGACCTAGAGTTTTAGAGGTGATGCGGCGGTTCAATCTATGCGGAGGATGCGCCCAAGCTCCAGGAGGCTCTGACGGCCACTCATGAGCGACGCGAGCGGCCATTGCGCTTGTGCCAGGCCGATGGCCTGCCCATGTACATCGCGCGAATCGGCGATGCCTATCGGATCAAGCGCATGCCTCTGAGCGGCGGTGGGCATGATCCATCATGCGAGTCCTATGAGTCGTCCTACGACCTGTCGGGCTTGGGTGCACTGATAAGAAGCACGATCCAGATCGATCCGCAAAACGACATGGCTGCGCTGAACTGAAGTTCATCCTGTCGAAAACCGGCAGTCGCACCGCATCGGTGCCGAACGGCGAGGTGTCTGCCAGCGTTTCTGGCGACGCACGAAAGTTGTCGCTGCGCGCCCTGCTCCACAATCTATGGCACGCGGCTGAGCTGACGAGCGGCCATCGAGGTGGAAGGGCAAGCGCCACTAGTGGACGATCCGCTGGCACCTTATAGTGGCGGGCAGGCAGATGATGGTAAACGGGATCGCTTTCCGAGGTCCTGTTCGTACCCGAGCCGTTTCGAAGCGAAAACAAGGAAGCAATCGAGCAGCGCAGTGCGCACTGAATCCTATGCGAGGCCCAGCTTGTTTTTCAGTTCGGAGTTTTCCTTGCGCAAGTGCTCAGCGAGCATCTTCTTGAGGCGCTTGTTCTCTTCCTCAAGCGCGAGCAGATCCTTCAGGTCGTCGCTTTCGGACGCAGGTGCTGCCGCCCTTTTCCACTGATAATAAGTCTGTTCCGATATTCCGGCCTGACCTACCGCGTTCTTGATCGTAGCACCGCCGACGATCGCTTTCTCGATCTGTGACAGCTTGTGGGCACGCTCTTTTTCGGAATACGTCTTCCGAGGGGCTCGCGTTGCTGGAGCGGGAGCTTCAGCCGCCTTGGGCGACTGCCTGGAGCGCTTGCTCACGGCCGGTTGTGTAGCCTCTGCCTTGGCCCTCCTGGATCGCGCGGCCTTCTTCTTTGGCTCAGGTGTCGCCGGTTTGGCAGGCGCTTCTGTCGTGATCTGTGTCGATTCAGTTTCCTGAGGACCGGCCATGTGTTGCTCCGCTCGCGGGTTGTGCTGAGCTTCAGCATCAACAACTGTAACGTTAGAGTCAACAAGCTGGCCATCTGGCGACTGGTGCACTTCTTTCCTTGCTTCGGCTGCAATCGCCGACAGGTCTATGTCGCCCCAGATCGAATGAGCGGGTTTCCGAGCGCCGCGCTTCTGCTTGACCTCCACAACGAACGGTCGTGTCTGCTGCCTCATATAGTCTGCCCCTGATGATAGCGACTTCAACAATTAGCCACGGTGTTGGGCTACTGGAGACGATCCAACACTCAGGCGCCAAAATCAGGCATTGCGTCGCTCGCATCGGGCTTTATCGGATGGGCCTGTTGGTAGGCAAGCGTCACTCTCCAAATCCAACCTGTTATCGCGTCATCGCCGCGACGGCAGCGCACGGATCCGTGCTGTCAACTTGGTGGAGTGTCGCGATCGTCGAGATCGCGCCGTTCTTCGATGATAGCCCGCGCTTTAAAGACAGCGGCCTGTGCGCGAGGCTGCCAACGCTGGAAGTCATGCAGGGAAAGACCCATTGGTCGTGCCGGTTCCTGCAGAAGCTCAAGCAGCGACCCGAACATGTCCGCCTTGCGCTGAACCGTCTCATCGAAGTGTGCGGGGACTGCGATCGCTGGGACGCTGTAAGGCGGAACGTCCCCGGCCCAGACGCCGGTAACATAGGTCTCCCCGGATGTTTCATAATCCTCTTTCTGATCCGACCAGTCCTCGTCCTCGATAGCGAGACGACATGCGGCTTCGGGCGTTTCAGCTTTATAGCAGCGCTGTCGGAAGATCGGCAGCCGATAAGTCGTTTCGATCATGAACTTGGGCATGGCTTGCTCCTGGTTGAGAATGGAGGATCGACGGCATGGTCGCCCAAATGAAATGACCGAGGCGACATGTAAGGACACAGTGGGATTGAACTGTGCGTCGTTCAGCCGTATCTTACGGTCGTCTTACATCTTGAGGCTCGACCAATGGCCAACGCACAAAAGGTTACCATCACCGTTTCCACGAAGGGACAGGTCATCCTGCCCAGCGCCATTCGCCATCGGCGGGATTGGGGCGCGGGAACACGGCTCCTGGTCGAGGAGACAGCTGACGGTGTACTGCTGAAGCCGGCCCCGGTCTTCGCCGAGACGCAGCCGAACGAGGTTTTCGCTTCGCTTCCCTATAAGGGCAAGCCGAAGACGATCGAGGAGATGGACGCGGGCGTGCTCGCCGAGGCGAGGCGTCGGCATGCTCGCCGTTGATACGAACCTCATCGTCCGCTATCTCACCGGGGATCACCCTAAGCAGTCGCAGCGTGCACGTGCCCTAATCGACGGCGAGCCGGTCTTCGTCGGCGTCACGGTCGTGCTAGAGGTTGAATGGGTGCTGCGCAGCACCTACGAATACCGGCCGGCCGACGTCGTCCGGGCGCTGCGTGCCTTCGGCGGCCTTCCCACCGTGACGATCGAGGATGGCTCAGCCATTGCCACCGCTCTCGATCTCGCCGAGAAGGGAATGGATTTCGCGGACGCACTACACCTTAGCCGAGCCGCACATTGTGATGGCTTCGCCAGTTTCGATCGTAGATTCGTCAGGGCAGCCACGGCTGCTGGCTATGAGGGTGTACGCGAAGCGTGATCCCTTTGGCGGCAGCGCTCGCGGAACATGAAGCGCGTGGCAGCCACTCGCGTGACTGTTGGGTCATGTCTGTCAGGTGAGGGACGTCGACCTAAATCGCTGGCGGGAGCTATACACAGGCTCTCATCTGCCGCTTCGGCGGCGGCGTTCACGAAATGAGGATGGTTCTGGAGGGCGGTGCTTCGGCGCGACGAACCGATCGACGGTGAAGATCTCGTTGGTGTTGGCTTCGAATAGCTTCAGGATGCGGTCTCCGACGGCAACGCACTCGTTGATCCAATGGAGATTGGAATCGCTGTACTTCGCCGCTCGATCTGGCGGCACGTAGACGATCGTGAAAATGCGACAGTGTCTCGCCTGTGGGCGCGGCATAGAAGTATTCCTTCACCCCGATTACGACACCGCCGGTGCTGTAGGAGGTAGAGACCGTGTCGCCGGGCCGCACGAGATCGGCGCCGTTCGGCGCGCCGGAGGGGCGTGCGACGGTATCGGCGGCGATCCGGCACCCCGAGGCCGGCGGTGTAGATGGAGTGAGCTCCCCAGAGGTTCTTGGCCGCCTGTGGCGGCTGCTTACGATGGATCCGCATCGTTGCCCCCCCTCCTCAACAGTGCGCGGACCGCCGGCATGCGGCTGTCTATCTCTTCGTCGGACAGGTCCTCCAGGAACTTGAGGACAGTCCCCTTGCGGCTCTCCCAGGCAGACCGCTTCTTTCTGAAGCGGGCCGGCGGCTTCGGTGTCCCGTCGGAATACCGGATGACGCTCCCCAGAGAGACGCAATCGTAAATTGTATGTGCAGACATGCGTATGTCTCCATGTCGTAAAACGAAAAAGGGCCCGGCGGTGAAGGCCGGGCCTGGTGCGGTGCGGGAGGCCGGCTACTCGGCGGCGTGGAGGTGGTCGGCTTCCTCGCCGGGGACGGTCACCGGGTCATCGGAGGAGGTGCCGGTATCGCCGGCGAGGAAGGCAGGCAGCTCAGCGGCATCGCCGTCGAGAGCCGTCTCGTCCGTCACATCGCCGGTGATGGCTTCGGCGGCTTCACCAACCGCGTCGTCGCCAGCGAGGCGCAGCGGCTCCGGCAGCCAGTTCGACCCTTCGAGAAGACGAGCGGCCTCACGTGCCATCAAGTCCTTCTTCATGTGGTCGATCAGCTGCGCGGAGTCCTCGCCCCGTGCTTCGCGCACCGCCTGGACGATCCGGGTCTTGGTGACGCGGCCGAGATAGTTGTCGACAGTCGGTTCCCAACCGGCCGTCACCATATCGAAGCCAAGCGTCGCTGCGAGCGCATCGGCATGAGCAAGCGCACCCGGCCGCTTGTTCCAGGGCTCGACGACAGCGTTGAGTGAGAGCGACGCGCAGTGCGCGAACAGCGCCTTGCGGCTCGCCTCGTCGAGGCCGAGCAGGAACTCCCACAGCTTGTCGCTGTCCGGCATATCCCTGTCCCAAGCCTCGTGCCGCTCGGCAATCTCCTTCGCCCAAGGCGTCTCGGCGAGACCCTGGACCTGGCCGAAGCTGTTGCTCGTCAGGCTGACCTCAAGGCAGCTGTCCTTGGCGAACCGGTAGAACACCTGCAGCACCAGCGCGTGGAGAACGGTGACGAAGGCGATGTCGGCATCGCTCGCCAACGCGTTGCGCAGCGCAAGCGTCTTCTGCGCGGTGAGATCGAAGACGAGCCGTTCGGGCAGAGGCTTGATGCCTTCATCTTCGGGGTCTTCAGTCGTGTCGGATGCGCCGTTCATGGCCCGGCCGTTGACGACGACGCCATTGGCGCTGTCATCGTCGGACCGCGACGGGTCGCGATCGCCGTCGTCGGCGTCTTCGTCATCCTCGTCCGCCTCGACCCGCGGTTCGTCCTCGGGACGGACAAAACCGGCATCGATCTGCAGCTGGCCATTGGCGCCGAGCGTGACAAACGCGCCGGCGATGGCTTTTTGCGCCGGGTCATAGACCTGGGGGCGATCGCTGAACGCGTCGAGTTCGGCGCCAAGCTGATCGAGCTTGTCCTCGATCTCCTGGTCGGCATCCTCCATCTCGGAATATTTGGCGTCGAGCGCATCATACTCGGCCTTCACTGCATCGTAGCGGGCGATCTCATCGGCGCTGATCTCCGCCGGCTCGGCATAGACACGCCGCATGCCGGAGGTATGGCCATAGGGAAAGCTGATCGCCGCCTCGACCCACTTCCAGCCGTCGGCGCGGATTGTCTCGGCGCTGGCCTTCAGTCTGTCGAAGACCAGTTGCTCGAGGAGCGCTGCATCCTGGAACCAGCCCCCGGAATCCTGCTCGAACAAATCGCGCAGGATGACGCCGCCGGCGGCCTCGTAGACCTCGGCGCCAACATAGATTGCACGGCGATCGTCGGCACGAACCGTCGTCTCCGTCAGCAGGCGCCTGATGTAGTAGGGCTCCTGCATATGCGGGTTGCCGCAGATGCGCTCCCAGACCTGCTCCTGACGGGCAGGGTCATCGGAGATCGAGAACGCCATGATCTGCTCGAGGCGGATTTCATCCCGTTCGTAGAGCTCAAGCAGTTTTGGCGAGACCGAGGCGAGCCTCAGGCGCTGCTTGACGATCGCCGGCGACACGAAGAAGCGGGCGCCGATCTCTTCGACGTCAAGGCCCTGCGCTCTCAGCGCCTTGAACGCGCGAAACTGATCGAGCGGATGCAGATTCTCGCGATGCACGTTCTCGGCAAGCGAGTCCTCTTCGGCGGATGTCGTGCTGCTGCGGTTGACAATGCAGGGGATCGGCTCGTTCTTCGCCAGACGCTTCTGCTTGATGAGCATGCCGAGCGCGAGATAGCGGCGGCCGCCGGCGGGCACTTCGAAGGTGCCGGTTTCCTCACCGTTTCCATCGAGCACGGGACGGACGTTGAGGCTCTGCAAGAGCTTACGCCGACCAATGTCGTCGGCGAGCTGCTCGATGGTGACGCCGTCCTTCACCCGGCGGACATTCTCCTGCGACAAGACAAGCTTGTCGTAGGCGATGTTCTCCGAGGGGTTCATTGCGATCTTCTGAATGGCCTTTGCCATGGTCAGGGTCTCCTTGACGGGCGGCCCGGGGTCTCTCCTCGAACCTCCCAACCCGTCAGGAACCCTCCCCTCCCCTCTGCCTCTCGCCGCGCCGCGCGCCGCCGGCTGCCAGCCGCGCGACGGAGCTTGACTGTCATCTCAGGTGGCGGTGGATCAGTGGACGAGATCGAGGAGCTTCTTGGCCTTGCCTTCCATCTCGAGTCGGACATCCTGATGCTGCCTGCCGCGAGCGACCCGTGTGATGCCCTGCACGAAGTCGAAAACCGACGCCGGCGGATGGCCTTCGTCGGTGAGCACGGCGTCGATGATCTTCGTGGTTTCAGCCTTGGAGAAGCCTCGCTTGCGCAAGAAGTTGGTCCGATCGTCATCGTCGCACGCGACGATCCGCTCGCGCGCCGCCTTAATGCCATTGATGAAGGGCATAGGCGAGGATTCGGCAAACTGGATTAGCGCAGGCTCGGCTTCGAGAGCAAAGCGTGACGCAGCATATTTGGAGTGGCGGATGGTGATTTCCTGGAAATCCTCGACGCCCCATAGATTCCTGTTGCAACATACGGCACGCAGGTAAAAGCTTGCAATTCCAAGGGTTTTAGAGCCGACCTCGCTGTTCCAGGCGTAGAATCCGCGGAAGTAGAGATCAGGTTCACCATTCGGCAACCGCCCGGCTTCGATCGGATTCAGATCATCGACAAGGAATACAAAGATGTCGCGGTCCGAGGCATAAAGCGTGGTCGTGTCCTGCGAGATATCGACGTTTGGGTTGTAGATGTGGGTCGACCAGTCCAGGACACCAGGTACCTTCCATCGCGTATCGCCGGTGCCGTTGCCGGCAATCTTCTGCACGGCCTCGACCAGCTGATGATCGAAAATCCTGCCATAGTCGGGACCGGTCACTGCCCGCAACTCGAGGCGGCCGTTCTCGATTTCGAGCGTCTTTACCTGCTCTGCCCGGTGCGAAGTCAGCCCGTACTGGAGATTGATGGCGGCGAGCGGGGCCGGGAGCTGGCGCAGATACGCTGCTGGCGCGCCGACCAGGCTGGCAAGCTGGCCAAAACTCCAATGCGTGGGCGCAACCGGTGCCTCGGCATCGGGCAGCATGAGCATGAGGCGTTCCGCGTCGTCACGGCTGGCTTCGACGCGGATCCGTTCGCTTTCGACAACGCGCGTACGGCTGCGCTGCGACCGGGCCCTTACCGAGTTCCGGAGGTCGGTGAGGGACAGATACCGCTCGTCCGCTGGCCGGTTGAACCATTCCGACGACACGCGGCCGACACGCTGGCCGCGGCTGACATCCACCTTATAGCCCGCACGCGCGTTTCGCGTCGGCGCCTGAATTTCCATCTGTGTCATGGGTTTGCTCCGCGACGGACGCCGAGAGCCTCTCTCCCGGACCTAGCCCGCCACCGCAAGCCCGCCCGCCCTCTTCCTCTGCCGGCGGTCTGCCTGCGATCTGCCGCGCAAGCGAAGCGCCGGCGGTGCGGCAGGCCCTGCGTCAGGGAGACGCCCAAAAACGCATCGCCTGCAGCCAAAGCATCCTGGGCAAACGTGTCCGCCATGCCATCACGGACAAGTCGGATTGCTTCGATGGCAAAACCATGAATCAATGTGCGGGGGATGCGGCGGCGTCCGGAGCAATGGAGGCGATGCGACGATTCAGACTTGCTGACCAGGTGATCCAGGAAGCGGCGCCCGATCTTCAGGCTGCGCTTGCGGATGCGTATCGCAGAAAGCTGCGGCCGCTTTGCCTGTGCAAGGAGCCAAGCCCGGTGATGTACATCGCGGAGGTTGGCGATCAATACATCGTCAAGCGGATGCCGCTGTCGGGTGGGGGGCATGATCCTTCCTGTTTCTCTTATGAGCCCCCCGACGAATTGTCCGGCCTCGGCGTGCTGATGGGCAGCGCGATCCAGGTCGATTCCGAGAGCGGCATGGCGGCACTGAAGCTGGATTTTAGCCTGTCTAAGGTTGGCGCGCGATCTTCGCCGGCAACTGGCGCTGGAGGTTCGGACAGCGTGGTCGGGGACAACAAGAAACTGTCGCTGCGTGGCTTGCTTCATTATCTCTGGCACGAAGCCGAACTGACAGTTTGGACGGCGCGATGGACTGGCAAGCGCCATTGGTGGAATATCCGTTGGCACCTGGTCGAGGCCTCGCGCCAAATGACGGTCAAGGGCGGACCGCTCCGAGAAGTCCTATTCGTGCCAGAGCCGTTCCGGTCCGTCGACAAATCCGCGATCGAACAGAGGCGCACTGAGGCGCTTGCATCCGCGTTGCCGCCGAAGAGCGGTCCCCGAAAGCTGATGGTCGTCGTCGGCGAGGTCAAGGAATTCGTGCCGGCACGCCGCGGCCACAAATTGATCGTCAAGCACATGCCGGGGTTCGTGTTCTTTCTGGATGAGAGCCTTCATCGTCGGCTCCAAACCCGTTTTGAGAATGAGATGATGCTATGGGGTGCGGATGAAACTTCCCATTTGATCGTCATCGCGACGTTTGGGCTATCGCCGGCCGGGCTCGCCGTCATTGAGGAAATGGCCCTCATGGTGGTGGCCGAGAATTGGGTGCCCTACGATTCCGCCTATGAAAAGAAGTTGGTCGAGGCGCTCGCCAGGGTGAAGGAGCGAAGTGTGAAGGCTCTGCGTTACAATCTGCCGCCGGACAAGCCGACTGCGGCTGCGATACTGCAGCGTCAAGGCGGGCCAATCGGTCTCTATGTCGTTCCGCCTTCAGCAGACCGTTCCTACGAGGACGTCCTTGAGGAGCTCATCGCATCACGACCTGAGGCCGACGCCTGGATGTGGCGCGTAGCGGATGGTGAAATGCCGCCATTGCCCTATGACTAGGGTTTTGCGCATGGATCGGCGTTCAACCCACGGCGGGGCTGACTTGTAACGGGTAATCGATGCGAGTTTTCAGCAGACCGCTGAGTGCCTCATGCAGCGGGGACCTGCCCATGCCTCTGCCGCCACAGGCGACCGTACTCGTGCCGCACGATCGAGAACATCCAGGCGGAGAACGACGTGACCGTGCGCAAAGCTCCGATGCGGCGATAGACGAGAAGAAGTGTTTCCTGAGCCGTGTCTTCGGCGTTGCTGGTTGAGGCAGATCGCCACCATGGGTTACTTCCGTTAGCTTGCTCTGACACTGCGCTGAAACAGCATCATCCTTTTCTTCTGCACAATTCGACCATCTGAGCGCGCAGACGGTTCGTTTCTTGGATTGACTGCGTCATAGAGGCGTCAGCTCGGCGAAAGGGTTCAAACGAATTTGCAGGAGTGATCACACTTTCGTGAGCCCGATTATTCCCATCGGTGCGGGCTCGCGAAGCCTGATCGAGAGCGTGTCGTCCGAAGGCTCGGAAGCGGTCAGGCCGGTCCAGCCAGAGCGGCAAACAGGCCGAACCAGATAGACCACAGGCCGAGGGTGATAAGCAGTAGCCCGGCCCAGAACGGCATTTTGGTGGAGAGCCCCGCAATTCGATCGAACAGCTGGCGCGCCGGCTCGAATACCGCTGCCGCGACAAGTGGCAGGGACAGGGCAAGGCCGAACACGGCAAGTGACACAAAGCCGCCGAAAAGCGTGTTGCCGCTCGCGCCACCAGCGGCCGCAATGCCGAGCAGAACCAGAAGCAGCGGCGCAGCGCAGGCGGGAATGTTCAGGCCGAAGATGAGGCCGAGCCCGACCGAGCTGCGCGTGCCGTTCAAGCCGGCCAACCTTGGCCCGATCGACCGCATGAGAAAACCGGCGCGACCAAATAGGTAGAGGAAGCCGATGACCACATAGACAGTCCCGAGCACAATCCACGCGCCGCGCTGAAAACCCAGAAAGGCCGACCCGACCAGCACCGCCAGCATGCCGAGGGCGCCGATGAAGAGCGCCCTTGTGAACGCGAAAAGGACTGTCTCCGTGAATTTCCGCGTTCCGGACTTGCCCTCCAGGTATTTGATGAAGATCAGGCTCGATCCAATCGAGCACGGTTCGATGAAGCCGAACAGACCGAGCCCGACCGGGAGGATGAGGAGATTGAACAGACTGAATTCCATTGCCGCCGACGCTCCATGACCAGAGACCCGGTCCGTGTGACACCTTCCTTAATCCCGCTCTCCGCTCGTGATCGTCGCGTCAGACCCACGCTCACTCCCGGCGCTTGAGAAGACCGGCCGCGGCAATGTGAGCGAACTCCTCACCCCGCGCAGCAGGAGAGCTTTGCAACGTCCTTTTCGAAGCCTTGTGCCGCGAGTCTCAACCCTTCGACCGTGGTGAGATAGGGGAAGATCGTCTCGCCCAGTTCCTTGGCCGTCATCCCGTATTTGATCGCCAGCACCATGGTCTGGATGCTGTCGGCACCTTCGGGTGCGAGAATCTGCGCACCCAGCAGGCGATCGGTCTTGGCATCGGCTACCAGCTTGACAAGGCCGCGGGTGTCTCGTGCCGCGAGCGCGCGTGGCACCAGATCGAGGGGAACAATTGACCTCTTGACCCCATAACCGGCGGCGCGTGCTTGCGCCTCGCTCAATCCCACACCGGCTACTTGTGGATCAGTGAAGACTACCCAGGGCATGGTGGCGTTGTCGTAGGTGTGGCTGTCGCCATTGAGCGCATTGCGCGCAGCTAGCTTGGCTCCGTATGCCGCCATGTAAACGAACTGATCGCGTCCCGTCACATCGCCGGCGGCATAGACACCGGATCTCGAGGTACGCATCCGGTCATCGACGACGATACCGCCATTGGGCGCCAGCCTTATGCCGGCCTCCTCCAGGCCAAGATCCGCCGTGTTGGGCGTGCGTCCAGTGGTTACCAGGACCTGCTCGGCGGTGAGCGTTTCGGCGCGGCCGCCCACATCAATGGTCAGCACAATTTCGTCGTCCCGGCTTTCGATCCTGGAATAGGTCAGACCGGTGCGAACCATGATGCCCTCGTCGCCCAGATAGCCAGTGAGGGTCTGGGCGATTTCTGGTTCCGCTTCGGGCAGCAGACGCGAGCGTGTGACAATGGTGACAGCTGCCCCGGCACGCGCGAACATCTGGGCCAATTCGCAACCGATATAGCCGCCACCGATGACGACAAGAGACCGCGGCTGCGATTCAAGTTCCAGCGCAGTGGTGCTGGTGAGATAAGGGATGCTCTCGATGCCGGGGATGTTAGGGATAGCCGGTGATGCGCCGGTTGCGATGATGATCTTGCCGGCTGCGACTGGGCTGTCGTTCACGATCACGCCGGCGCCATTCAGCCGCGCCGCGCCATCCAAATAGGTAATGCCGTCATATTCGGGCAGCAGATCGACATATTTCTTCTGCCGGAGCGTTCCAACGAGATCGTTCTTGGCCGCGATCAGAGCTCGCCAGTCAGTGACATGAGCCTCACCGGCGAGGCCGGGGAACCGACTTGCCGCGCGTGCGCCATGCAGAGCCTCAGTGGCGCGGATCATGGTCTTTGAGGGCACACAACCGACATTGACGCAGGTGCCGCCGATGAGACCATGTCCGATGAGAGCTACATTCGCGCCTTGCTCGGCAGCCGTGATCGCAGCGGAGAAGCCCGCCGAACCCGCGCCGATGACGGCGAGATCATAGCCACCCTTCCGGCTTCCGCCCGTGCTGCAGCAATCGGCCATGTCAGGCCCTTCCATCGTTTGATCGCGTTTCGGCGGAGCAGCACACTACCGCTCGCTGCCGCCGCCAGAGTCCGCAGGCAGTGATCGCGAGAAAGAGGGCGAGCGCTGGAATGAGCGCATACTCGACCCAGCCGAGCCGGGCCGACAGGCCAAGAGCGTCGAGCGCTAAAATTAGGATTGGTATTGCGCAGCAGATCGCCCCGATGACCGATCCGATGATGCCGGTCTTGAGGATCGTCATGTCCTTCATCTTCCCGGGCCTAGTTTCGCGCTGTTGCCGGATAGCCGGCGTTCGTCGAGGCCGCCGCGATCGCTTCCGGCGTCGCGACCGTGGGATCAAAGATGACAGTCGCTGTCTTGGCGTCGAAGTCGATCTCGACCGATTGCACGCCGTCGACGCGTTCCATCGCAGACTTCACCGTGACCGGGCAAAGGGCACAGGTCATGTTTTCGATGGCGAACGTCGTGGTCCGGACCGCCGCAACCTCGGTGACCGCCGATTGCGCGGCAAGCGGCGAGACGGCAATCGTGGACAAGATGCTGGCAGCGCCCAGAGCCAGCACGCCGGTGATGAGGAGAAATCGATTCATTTCGTGTGCTCCTAATAGAGAAGTGGCGCCCACCCGTTGATCGTCAGCGCAAGAATGACCAGCAGGGTTGCCAGCCAGAGTGCTGTCTTGGTGATGCGGGAGGATTCCGGCTTCGCGCAATAGGTGCCTTCCACACAGGCCGGCCTCGCCTTGAAATAGACCTGCCGGAAACCAAGCCCGATGAAAACCAGCGCTACCGCTGCGAAGTAGGGCTTGTATGGTTCGAGCGCCGTGAGGTTGCTGATCCAGGCCCCGGAGATGCCGAGCGTCAAAAGCACGAGCGGCGCGATGCAGCAGGTCGAGGCGAGGATCGCCCCGATCACACCACCAGCTGCGAACAGATTCTTCTTTCGATCCCCCGATACAGCCGGCGCGTTCAACGGTGCTGTTTTAATGTCGGCATTTCTCATGCGGTCGACCCTCGAATTTCGATCAAGAGCAGGCTACAGTCTGTAGCAGCTACAGGCTCAAGGGGTTTCGAACCAATGGCAGATCACGTTTCCGGGAGGCCGCTGCAGCGTAGCGGACTCGCCCAGCGCACCGGCTGCAATCTTGAAACCATCCGCTACTACGAGAAGATCGGCGCGATGCCCGACCCGCCACGCACCGCCTCGGGCCATCGCATCTATGACGACAGCCACGTTGCGCGCCTGCGCTTCATCCTGCGAGCCCGCGAGCTCGGCTTCGCGATCGAGCAGATTCGCGGCCTCCTGGATCTTGTCGACGGCGGCACCCAAACCTGCGCCGAGGTGAAAGAGCGGACCGAACGGCATCTGGCTGATGTGCGCGCCAAGATCGCCGATCTCCGCCGCATCGAAAAAGTGTTGGCGTCAACGGCCGCGCAGTGCTCGGGCAATGAAGTTCCGGAATGCCCGGTTCTCGACGCGCTGGCTTCCTGAGCTCGATATTCATGTCCGCAATTTGCGGGAAGTCGTCCAGCAAAATCTCCCGGACGGATCGGAACACTACCTGCGCCAGCTTTGCAATACCTACTCAATGGAATAGCCATGCTCGCGGTAGACAAGCCGCTTGCCATTGCTCAACCGGACCTCAAGATGCGGCGTGCCATTCGCGTGGTTCTGCACAACCGGACCGGCAACGAGCGAATGGTTCTTGAGGATCCGATGCCAGACCTCCGGAAAGTTCGCGCCGGCAAGCTGCGCCACTATACATTGCTGCACGAGCTCGTTGACGGGATCGATGGACACCTCAAGCGTCTCCAACTCTGACAGAACGCAGATAAAAATGGTTACCAAAAGGAACGTGGCGCATTGATTCAGATCAAGGCGCCAGGAAAAGCGCTCTCGCGCCATAGCACGCCGCCGCGATGAGTTGGCATGCCCGCAACGCGCTCGATCTCATTGGCGATCTGCCTCGGGGCAATCGGGAAATCGACAGTCCAGCCTATTGAATGGACTCCGGGTCGTCGGTGCCGGCCGACTGATCAGCGATTTCAAGATAGGCGTCGAACAATGCCCTGCGAGGAGAAAAATGCGGCGTCTCCGATTGTTCCTGATCGAGCTTCTCCAGCGCCGCGAGCATGAATTCGGCGATGTCTGGCCGGCTTTGACGGCAAGCACATTTGAACACGCGGAGAATATCGCGCTCCAGTGCCTCGCGTTTTAGGTTCACGGTTGGCGCCTCCAGTCAATGCAACTGTACGCCTTCCAGCAGCCGGAAGGTCCAATCACGATTCATTCAACGCGAGCGGGATTTGTTGCAACGTTCTGGTTACTTGCGAGTGGCAAGGGATCCTTCAACCATTTGAGGGACTGCGATGGTCAAGGCCGCCAGTTCGACCAATCGGTACGTGCGATGGTACCTCGCTTCCAATCTGAGCTTGCGTGATCCTGAGGACGCCGCCTGCGAGGCATGGCGAAAACTCGTCTCCCAGCCGAACACGATCACTTCAATCGGAATTCGGACTTGGGCGCATGGGTATTAAAGTCGCAAGGTCCACCACCAAATTCTTGACTAAAACGGTCTTGTTATATAGCGGCAAATAACTTCGCGCTGGTGCGGCTTGCGACCGCTGAAAGAGGCAATTGTTCATGGGGCCGGAATTTGTAGCCGATCTCGCTCGACATGGCGAGGCTACCGCATTGATCATCGATGGGCGCCCGCCGATCTCCTATGCGGAGCTGGCAAGGCGCGCCGCCGATTTTGGTAAGCAGCTTGGCGCACATAAAGGCTTGGTCGCGGTAGAGGCTGCGCCCTGCGAGCATGCGGTAATTGGTTATCTGGGAACTCTCGCCGCCGGGCATAGCGTTGCTCTGTTGCCACCCGATGACCTGAACGCGCTCGAGTCCTTTCGGACAAAGTTCGCGCCCGACGCAATCTATCGGCGGGTCGATGAGCGATGGAGACTGGAAAGCAGTTCGGAGCGAACGCAGAGTGAGCTTCATCCGGAGTTGGCACTCATCCTCTTGACCTCGGGAAGCACGGGGCACGGCAAGGCTGTCCGGTTGTCCTCCACGGCAGTCGGGGCCAATGCGCATGCCATCACCGACTATATTGGCCTGCGTTCCGACGACCGCGCCGCGCTCGTGCTGCCGATCCATTATTCCTACGGGCTTTCCGTCCTCAACTCACACCTTTCCGTTGGCGCAAGTGTCTACATTACCAAACGTTCGGTGCTCGACGAGGGCTTTGTTAAAGCGCTGGACAAAACCGGCTGTACCAATTTGCAAGGTGTCCCTTTCACCTACGACCTGCTTGAGCGCCTCGGCTTCCGCGAGAGGATGCCCCCGCAACTCCGGCTCATGGCGGTCGCCGGCGGTCGGCTGGACCCTGGACTGGTGCGTGCCTATTCCGCGCGGCTCGCTGAAGTCGGCGGCAAATTTTTCGTCATGTACGGTCAGACGGAAGCCACAGCCAGGATCGCCTATCTGCCACCGGAGCTTGCCGGAACTGCGCCCGATCGGATCGGAACGGCGATACCGGGCGGTCAACTGGCACTGCGTGACGGGGAAGGCCACCCCATCTCCACATTGGAAACACCCGGAGAACTGGTTTATCGCGGTCCCAATGTGATGATGGGATACGCCTTGGAGCGTGCCGACCTAGCTCGCGGCGCAGAATTGTGCGAACTCAATACCGGTGACATCGCCTGCCGGGATGCCTATGGTCTGTACCGCATCGTCGGTCGTCGGCGCCGCATGTCGAAAATTGCGGGCCTCCGAATCGGCCACGACGCGGTTGAAGCAGCGCTAGCGGCGAAAGGCATTGCTGCCGCGGTCGTGGGCAATGACGAGATCATTCTCGCAGCATACTCGTCGGCCCATCCCACTAATCAGGTTTCTGCACGGCTTTCCGAAATCACTGGATTGACGCTTCGGCGCGTCAAGGCAATTCATGTTTCGGCGTTGCCACGCCTTGCTTCCGGAAAGATTAATTATGAGGCGTTGAAGTCAGAACTGGAGGAGAAGCACTCTGATTCTCATGGCGTGTCCGAGGCATTTCGCCAAGCCTTCTTTCCGCATGCGGTCCGGGAGGAGGACAGCTTTACCTCTCTCGGCGGCGACTCGCTGAGGCACGTCGAGATAACCTTGGCGCTGGAGCGTCGCCTTGGATATATTCCAAACCGATGGGAACGGATTTCGGTTGCCGAACTTGCTCGGTTAAGTCCTGAGCGACGCTCGACGCAATCCGTAGGTGCGGATCTCGTCTTGCGGGCATTGGCAATCCTCCTCGTGGTCACCCAGCATGCCACTCTTTGGCCAATTCCTGGCGGGGCGGCGGCGATGTGCGTGCTGATCGGCTACGCCGTCGCCCGATTCCAGAAGGACGCCCTGCTTGAGCGGGATTTTGCCAAGTTTCTGCGACCGTTGGGCCTAGTCCTGTTGCCCTATTACCTGATCCTAGCCGGATACAGTCTGGCATGGGGTTCGGTGCCTTGGGCATCGATATTTTTGGTTGGAAATTTCGGTATCGCGGACCCAGGCCGCCACACCATGCTTCCTTTCCTCTACTGGTTCGTGGAAGCCTACGTCCAAATGCTGGCTGTGCTTGCCGGCTTGTTGCTCATCCCGGCCATGCGCGCCGTGGCAAGGAGCGACGCCTTTTTGTTCGGACTGCTGCTCCTGGTCGGGGCATTCGTGTTACGCTTTGTCGGACCCGCAGTCTGGCCGATCGGCGGACGGCAGATCTTCACGCTGCCTTGGGTGTTTTATCTCTGCGCCTTCGGCTGGTGCGCCGCCGTGGCAGATAGCCAGCGGCAGCGCCTGCTCGTTCTTGGTCTTGCACTTACCCTCATGCCGCTCGTCGCCTATGCCGGCGGCAATTGGATCGGATCCTGGGTCAAGTACGGACTTCAGGTCGCGGTGTTGGCGACGCTTCTTTATATTCCTCGCCTGCTGTTGCCGGCACGGGTGTGTACTGTCGTTGTGGCGATAGCGGCAGCCAGCTATCACATCTATCTCGTCCACCGTTTCGTACCCGAGATTTTCATTGCCCCGCTTGAAGCCTCGATGCCCGGATGGTTGTTTACGGCGGCGGCGATTTCAGGGGGCGTTGCATGCGGTTTGTTCACCCACACGGCACAAAGAAAGCTCCAGGCCGTTGCCAGGTCAGCCTCGATCGCAGGAGTGCTTGGTCTGAAGCCGCCATGGTTAACTCTTAATGTAGTTGAGCAAGTTGCGCCGCGGTTAGGCAGTCGGCTCGGCAACCGCAACAACCTTTAATTGAATAGTTTGGGCCGGAATGACAAAATGTGTAGAAAAGTGCCAAAGCAATTTTGACGGAAGCTTGGATGCTGCACCGGCAATGCCGGAACTGACCGGACTGCACGACGATTTCCCCGACTGAATTCTTGCCTGTCTCCGAGCGAACCGGGGCGATTGTGTAGACAGGAGCCGGCGAGGAAATTGTGCACCTCGTCAATGATCAACACCTCCACAGCGATAGCCTTGGCGGGAAACCTGTCGGCGGCGCTCGACCGGCTTGGTTGGGTTATTCGATCCGTTCGAATTGGCGTTTGGATCGGCGCTGTTCGACCCAAAAAGGTCAATCTCTGCGACCGCCGCAGGTCGCGAATGAATTTTAACGTTTTCGCAGTTGGTCGGCGGTAGCGCCAGGGGTTACGCCGGATCGGCCGATTGGACGCCGCCTTCGTGAGATACCCGGCGCTCCACGCTCTCGGGACCAAAGCCTCTGATGAGCGCGCCGAGAGCCTCCCGCCAAAGTCGCTCCTCTCGGCCGTCGGGTAGCAACTTGCGCAATTCCATGGCCGCAAGTCCCTCGCAAAGGGCATGAAACTGGACGGCAGCGTCATAGATGGTCCGTTCGCCGAGGAGGCGACGCTCCGCGAGGCGTTGGAACCGCAAGCCAAGCCGGAACCAGGCATTGTCCGCCTCGACACGGAATTGCTGCACCAGATGAGGCGGTACGTTCCGGTGCTGCAGGCCAATCTTGAACAAGGCTGGGTGGTGGACCACGAGGTCCCGGAATACTCGCACGCCTGCCTCAATGAGATCAGTCGCCGCATCGTTGCTGGTGGGAAGCTCGTCCAGGGCGTAAGCGAGCAGGTTGAAGGTCCGTTTGCCGAGCCCAACGATGAGGCCCTCCTTCGACCCGAAAACAACGTATACGGCGCGGGTTGTCGTCCCGGCCAGATTCGCGACGCGGCGGACCGACAGGCCCGTCATTCCATGCTTCGCGACGATCTGTTCCGCCGCATCGAGAAGCGCTTCACCTGTTTCGGAACCGTGTTCTTTCGGGCGCCCCATGTTGACACGATATCGGAACGACCATAACGTAACAAGTGTTTCGTTATCAGGAAACGGGAGGAGCAAATGCAGCGTTTGGCGCCGGATTGGGGCCTCGGACAATACGAAACCATTGCCGCTCAATTGTTGCCAGCGGCCAAGGCCGTCGTCGAGACGGTTGGTCTTCGTTCCGGGGAGCGGGTCGTGGATGTCGGTTGTGGCACCGGGAACGCCGCGCTTCTGGCGGCCGAGTATGAGACCGACGTCATCGGCGTTGACCCTGCGGCGCGCCTCATCCAGGTTGCTGCTGGCCGTGCGGCGCTCTTGGGCGCGTCGGCGACGTTCCATCTTGGCCGGGCGGAGGCACTGCCGCTCGATGATGGAAGTGCTGACGTGATCCTGTCGGTGTTCGGCGTAATCTTTGCTTCCGACGCCCACGCAGTCGCAACCGAGATCGACCGTGTCCTGAAACCGGACGGCCGCATTGCGATCAGCGCATGGCTTCCCTCAGGGGCGATTTTTGCGATGAATTCCACGGCAGCCGAGAGTGTTCGACGGGCCCTCGGAGCGCCTTCGCAACCACGACCGTTTGCCTGGCACGATGCCGACGCGCTGGCCCGGCTGCTGCAGCCGCACGGGTTTATGCTGTCGCTGGAGGAACGCGAGCTGGCCTTCACCGCGGCATCTGCTCGAGAATTCCTGGATCAGCAGTTGAAAGACCATCCGTTGGCCGTTGCGGGAATGGCGATTCTAGATAAAGTGGGACAGGCGCGGCGCGTCCGTGAAAACCTGCTGGCGATCCTTGATGGAAGCAACGAGGTGTCCAGCGGGTTTCGGGTGACATCCCGCTACGTGATCGCCACCGCCAGCCGGTCCAACTCATCGAACTGCTGAGGCCGATACATAGTAATCCTAGGCGTCCGCAAACGGTTCTGTCCGTTCGTCTCGGCTCTTGATGCGGCCGGGTCATCCAGGTGCAGCGCATCTACGTCCCACACGACGATCCGTCGGCTCCACTCAGTCAGAACAAAGGCGTCTGCACGTCCGTCGGTCTGAGCCCATATTTCATCGCGCAGATCCGCACCGCCGGACAGAACGTCGGGATTATTTATCAGACCCGCCAACAAATGGCCCGGCTACTGGCTGAGCTAACCGAGAGGTCTCGATCAATGCGGTCACCAATTTGACTGTGATCTTCTTGTTGTCGCTGCGCAGAAGTTCGAGGTCTACCCCGAGCGTCTTCATGTGCGACAGCTTTTTCTCATTCGACACATTCGAAAACACCAGGCATTTGAACCCCAGCGTAACCGCGACACTGGCCAGCGGGGTTCCGGTGTTGCCGCTGATGCATTGAACAATCGCATCGCCGAGCTGCAACCGCTCTTCTTGCGTGGCACGGCGTATGATCGCGGCGGGTTGAATGGCGGAGTCTTCGAGCAGGTCGCCATTGATCTGCAGCGGTTCGTCGGGAATTTGAAGACCGCTTGGCCGGCCGGCGAAACGCGCCCGACGCATCGACGGCCATATCGGCGGACCAAGCCCTATCCGATGCGGTCGAGTAAGTACGAACCTTACGAAGAACAAATTCGGGGTTGGCTCGAAGCGGCCCGATGCTCTCGGCAGCCGCGGTCCCGCAGTGGCTCATGGCCGCCGAACCGACGCGCTTCACAACCAAAAAGCCTCAGGATAACGCAGCGCCTTGTGAAGATGCGGCGCGCGAAGATTGCCGCAAGGATCATCGTCGACGGCGGTTTGACGACGACCACGCTCGCTTCGCAAATCGAGGCGTGGAGCTATAGCGCAGGCACTGCCCCTGCCCCTGCCTCGGCGCTTGGCAACCCTTTTTCAACGAGACAATTGGAGGGGTCAGTTTCCGGAGTCGCTTTACACCGCCTCTGCCGGACTGCGAAATACATCGGTGCTGAGGTAGCGGAATCCGGAATCGACGATCAGCGTCGCCACCGTCTTCCCCGGCCCCAGCCGGGCCGCAATCCGCAGGGCCGCCACGATATTGGCCCCAGTCGAGGTCCCGGCAAAGATTGCCTCCTCGTGTGCCAGACGCCGGGCCATTGCCTTGGCCTCATCGGTCGTTACCGTCAGAATCTCGGTGACCTCTTCGGGATGCCAGAGCGGCGGCAGAAAGCCAAGGCCGATCCCCTCGATCTTGTGCGATCCGGGCGGTTGCCCCGACAATACCGCCGACTCGGCAGGCTCCACCGCATAGACAGGAAGATCTGGGTGGTGCCGACGCAGCGCCCGGCTCATGCCGTGCAGCGAATGGGCGGTGCTGACGGTATGCACCAGTGCGTCGACCTGACCGGCGGTCTGCTGCCAGATCTCCTCAGCCAAGCCTGAATAGCCATCGGCCCCATCTTCATTGTTCAGCTGATCGGCCCACCAGTGGCCGGGCTGGCGGCTGATTTGATCCGCCTTGGCGATCATCGCCTGGATCAGTTCCTTGGTGATCTTCTTGTTGTCGCTGGGCACATCGGTGATCGTGGCGCCGTATGCCAGCATTGCAAAGCGCTTTTCGTCGCTGAATGCGTCGGAAAACGCGAAATGGCTCTTATAGCCAAGCGCGCTGGCCACCAGCGCAAGGGAAATGCCGGTGGTGCCGGCGGTGTATTCCACCACCGTACCGCCGGGCGGCAAGCGGCCCGCCGCCGCCGCCCGCTCCACGATCATCCGCGCCAGCCGGTCTTTCATGCTGCCGGTCGGGTTGGCCGATTCCAGCTTGGCTACGATACGGGCGCTGCCATTTGGAACCATTCGGCGCAGATCGATCAGCGGTGTGTTGCCGATCGCATCCAGAACATACCGCTGGCCGCGCATGCTTCATTTCTCCCGCCAAAGACCATTCTTTGCGGAACCTCGCCGGGCGACCCGTTTCAGGGTGTGAGATCGAGCGCCGGGACAACCCTGTTGTAGGGCAGTCCTGCCTCGTCGTTCAGCCGCCTCACATCCTCATCGCAGGCTGCATCGAACAGACATACGCAGCGCCCGTCCTCGGGCGCGAAGGTTGAGCGGATGTAGCGTATGGCGGTGCCGTCCGCAGTCATTTCCATCGCCTTGCTGATTGCTGCCTTCTGGGCGCCGCCAAGATCTTCCATGCTGATGCCCTTCAGATCACGTTCCACCATATAGACTGACATTTGCCCGGTCCTTTCGACTGAGTATATCCGCGATAATGCGCGCAAGTCCTCGCTCATGGAACGACCGAGTGGTGATGGATCCATAGCCGACGGTTATCGAAAATGATGCTAGGCTGCTGTTGAACGAGTCCACGACGGGGAATCGGCGATGGAGATGTTCCAGGTAAGATATGTGCTGGCAGCGGCGCGTCTGCTGAACTTCACCAAGGCGGCGGCGCAATGCAATGTCTCGCAGCCTGCCCTGACCAAGGCGATCAAGACCCTCGAAGCTGAACTCGGTGCGCCGCTGTTTCACCGCGAGGGCAAGAAGGTCCTGCTCAGTGATTTCGGACGGACCCTGTTGCCGCATCTCCAGCTTATTCTGAACGAGACCGAGGCGACCCGGACCCTCGCCGACAATTTCCGGCTGCTCAACAACGTGCCGATCCGACTTGGCGTGATGTCCACCATCGGACCGATTCGTCTCTCGAGATTCTTGGCCAAGTTCCAGGCCGACCATCATGGGGTCGAAGTCGCCGTCACCGAGGCCAGCGCTGACGAGTTGAAGTCGCAGCTGGAAAGCGCGGAGCTTGACCTGGCAGTCCTCAATCCAATGGACGACGCGCGGGCAAGGTTCATGGTGCACGAGCTTTACAGCGAGCGTTACGTCGTCATTTTTCCACCGGAGCACCGGCTTGCTGCTTTGAACGCGATAAAACTTTCCGATTTGTCGGGCGAACCCTATGTCGATCGGCTGTCTTGCGAAATGCGCGAAATGGTGATGGCGACCTGTGCTGCCAATGATGTGACGCTCTATGCGCGTTTTCGATCGGAACGTGAGGACTGGGTTCAGGCCATGGTGCTGGCGCGGATCGGATTTGCCTTCATGCCGGAATGCTCTGTCACGCTGCCAGAACTATTGCAGCGCCCCTTGATCGAGCCAGAGGTCAGCCGCAAGATCTCGATCGTCAGTGTCCCGGGACGCCCGTACAGCCCGGCAACCGCTGCGATGCTTCGGGCCGCTAAGTCATTCCAATGGCCTGGATAGCGTGAATGATCGGGCGGCATTTGTAGGGAGGGCAACCTAGTCTTGCGATGCCGCGGCCGAATGTCCCGAGAGGGTATCCCTCAAACCGAACGAACCGTCAAGGTGGTCGCCCGACCGGGGCTTGTCAACGTTCGAGCTGGTGACGGATTGCTGCATGTTGCTACCCGACGATCGAGATGTGACGACCAGCTAAAAGATTGTGATCGCCGAGCTTTCCCTCGCAGTTCGCCGCATACCGAGAATTGCCAGTGAACTCGATTGTGTTTCCGACGATCCGCAGACACTCGCCATCGGTGGTCGCTCCTGCATTTCCCGCATAGAAGACGTGCGCGCCTGGCGCATAGATGAAGCCGTCTACGAATGAACCCGATGTCCCATTGATTGACAGCGTATTATCGTTGCTCATTTCCTGGTAAATGCTGATCCCCGCATACGGACCAGCATCAGGCGGCGAGAGTTGGACGATCTCGTTCCCATTGATCGTGAACTCAGCGTCTTCCATCAGGAAGATTGTTACACCAGCGCCTTTGAGGAATCCGTTGCCACCGAGATTCACACGACCACCGCGCAGGATGTAGATGCCCGGTTCAAGCGTGACCTCCCCCGAGAACGTTCTGTTGCAGTAGGTTCCCGGTGAAAGTGTTTTGGTCTTGCCTCCCGGAACCGATCGGCACGACGTGTAGTTTGGCGGCAAAACACCAGCCAGCGGGTCACCGGATGGATACTGCTTCTCAAGTGGCGCCGGGCAATCAAGATCCGCCGCTGATCCGCTGAGACCGGAAGTTCCTCCGGAAGTGAACACGCACTCGGCTGCAATAGTAGCCGAACCGCTGAGGGTTACAGCCGATTCCGATTTGGAGTTGGCTGCAATAATACAGCCCTCCATGTCCACCTTGGCCGAGCCCTGGATCTTGATCGAAGAGGAGGCGTTTTTGTCGAGCGCCAGAACGCAGGCGGGTTGCCCCGGCTGGACGCGAACCACGCTCGTCCGAGCGACCTTCCATTCGAACGACCACCCAACTAGGGGCGTCATAGTCAACTGCGAACCGACGGTGATGTAATTGTCGGGACCGTCCGCCTCCGCCGACGCCGTCAGTGGGCTGACCTCCGCGTCTTCATAGTCGAACTCCGATGGAACGCCCTCAGCCGTCAGCATGTTGGCGGAGAATACGGTTCGTCCAAGGGCCTCAAGGTCTGCTTGGGACATGCCCGAGTAGTAGACGGTTCCGATCGCCACGGCCGCCGCATCCAGTGAATTCTGGAGCTCTGTGCTCTTCCTGTTCAAATTGACGACATCCACCGCGCCGGCGAAGGCCATCATGAGCGGGATTGCGGCAAGGGAGAATATAACGGCGACGTTGCCTGACTCGGATTCAGCAAATTTGCGCAAGGTCTCGGCCCCACGGGAGTGAATTTCAGGTTAACGCATACGTCACATTCGTTTCGTGCCCGTTACAGGGGTGGGAACAATTTGTGCCGTATCTTATCCAATAGTGCGCCTGATAAACCGAAACGGCGAGAGGCGGCTGAAAGACATCAGTGTTTCGCCCGATGGCGATCGGCTGTCGTCGCGGTTCAGTCGTCTGACAACATCATGTGTCATAAGCAAACGCAGGCGGACGACAAACCCCGAGGCAAGGTTAGCAGCTACCCCGGTCGGATAGCGCAGGAAAGCCCATTCCAAAGATCATCGAAAAATTACGGTTCGGCGCCGGGCTTTCTCAAATGCGCGCACTTCCTTTCAGATTTGGAAACAATCCAGGGAGCCTTTTGAACTTCGCTTACTAGCTTCAGGCTGAGATGCTCAGTTGGCTCCAACTGAGTTTCGCACGGGATGGTGTCCCACTGAGTGGTGTAGCTGGCGGCATTGGTCGCCGTGCTCTCCGGCGTTGCCGGGCTGATCAACGCGCCACTGCTGGCAGGCTGATGAGGGGATCATCGCTCAACTGGCCGACGCTTTCCAGCGTCATGTAGCGGGCGCGCTGGACGGCCCACTCGTCGTTCTGTTCGAGCATCAGCGCGCCGACGAGGCGGACGATTGCGTCGTCGTTGGGGAAGATGCCGACCACGTCTGTGCGCCGCTTGATCTCGCCGTTGAGGCGCTCGATCGGGTTGGTGCTGTGCAGCTTTGCGCGATGCTCCTTCGGGAAGGTCATGTAGGCGAGCACGTCCGGTTCGGCGTCGTCGAGAATGGCTGCGAGCTTCGGCACCTTCGGGCGGATCTGGTCGGCGACAGCCCGCCACTGGGTGCTGGCGGCCTCCGGCGTCTCCTGCGCGAAGGCGGTGGCGATGAAGGCCGAGACGACGCGCCGGCCGCTCTTGCCGGCATGCGCCAGCACGTTGCGCATGAAGTGGACGCGGCAGCGCTGCCATGTGGCCGAGAGCACCTTGGTGACAGCGGCCTTGAGGCCTTCATGGGCATCGGAGACGACCAGCTTCACGCCGCGAAGACCTCGGCGCGTCAGCTTGCGCAGGAACTCGGTCCAGATCGGCTCGGCTTCGGACGTGCCGATCTCCATGCCCAGGACCTCGCGCCGGCCATCGCTGTTGACGCCGACCGCGATGATGACGGCAACGGACACGATGCGACCGCCACGACGCACCTTCAGGTAGGTGGCGTCGATCCACAGGTATGGCCAGTCGCCTTCGATCGGCCGTTCGAGGAAGGCCTTGACCTTGCCGTCGATCTCCTCGCACAGCCGCGACACCTGGCTCTTCGAGATGCCGCTCATGCCCATCGCCTTGACGAGATCGTCGACCGAGCGCGTCGAGATGCCCTGGACATAAGCCTCCTGGATCACCGCCGTCAGCGCCTTCTCGGCCATGCGGCGCGGCTCAAGGAAGCCCGGAAAGTAGGAGCCCTTCCTCAGCTTCGGGATGCGCAGCTCGACGGTGCCAGCCCGCGTCTCCCAGTCCCGATCGCGGTAGCCGTTGCGCTGGGCCGTCCGGAGCGGGCTCTTCTCCCCATAGGCAGCACCCGTGGCGGCGCCCACCTCCATCTCCATCAGCCGCTCGGCCGCAAAGCCGATCATCTCGCGCAGCAGATCGGCGTCAGGTGTCTTCTCCACGAGCGCGCGCAGGTTCATCATGTCGTCGGTCATCGGTGGTCCTTTCGGATCAGAGTTGGTGTCGCAACCAGACCCTACCGGAAAGCGCCGATGACCACCGCGCTACCCAGCTACACCACGTCCAGGGACGTCACCTTCGCACGGTGAGCCGATAGTTGTTGTCTGGTGCCTTAGCAGCAGCCTGAAGGATGATGACTCATGGGGGGGAAGTGTGCTGTGGCGGCGGCGCCGTGGTTTGCCGCAGGATAAGCTGCACCTCAACCGAGTTCTGTGGCGCAACCTCCTTTCGGTCCAATCGGTCTAGCAGATACGCCGCCGCGGCATCGCCCATCCGCTCGGTCGGCACATCGACCGTCGTGAGAGGCGGATTGGAATGCCTGGACAGTTCCAGATTGTCGAAGCCAACGACGGAAATATCCTCGGGAATCCGCAGGCCACGTTCGCGACATTCAGCGAGAGCGCCAAGAGCGAGAACGTCATTGCCACAAATCAGCGCCGTAGGTCGGGGTTGGGTGCGCGCCAACAGGGCTGCGCAAGCCTCGCGACCACTCGAAATGGAATAGGAGCATTCGAGGACACGCTCGGGCCCAAGCTCGATCCCGTGGCGTATGAGTTCTTGCCGAATCCCGGTCAAACGGGTGGTGGTCCGGTCGTTGTCGCGGGTGGGCCCGGAGATGACGCAGATGTTGCGGTGGCCGAGATGCACCAGATGGCGCGTTATGGCTGCCGCTGCCGCCATGTTGTCGAACCCGACGCTCGGATTTGTACCAGACGGGTCAAGCGTGTATGTGTTCACGAAGCAGACATCATGCTGATCGAGCAGGCTGTAGAGTGCCGGATCATGCTTCTGGCCGATCAGAATCAGCGCCTCCGCACCGCGCTCGATTAGCAGCCGGGCTTCCTTCAATTCGGTTTCCAGATCGAAGTTGAACGTGGCGACCAGCGCCGAGATTCCGGCCGAGGAGAGGCGTCGCGTCGCCGCGCCGACAAGGCTGGCGTAGATCGCGTAGTCGAGTGTTGGGATGAGAATACCCACCATGTGCGACCGCTGCGACCGCAAGGCCCGGGCCGCATGGTTGCGCACATAGCCCAACTGCTTCATCGCGCTCTCGATGCGCGCGCGTTTTTCCGGCGACACCGTGGCGGGGCTGTTGAGCGCACGCGAGACAGTGGCCGGAGCGCAACCCGCAAGCCGTGCGACGTCCGTCACACGCACCTTGGATGTCAAATCGTGAAATCGATTTCGTGAATTCAGGGGCTTCATTGCAGAACTAGGCCTTAAAGCTCGCTACTTAGCATACGTTTTCGGGGAGGACTAGGAAAAGGCTTGACTCGGGATCGCAACTTTGATGAAATCGATTTCATTCCTTAGAGGACGCTCCTCGCAAGGGAGCAGGGAGGAAAAGCCATGCTAGGCGACGGCAAATCGGTCGTTCTCAGGGCGCTGTTGGCGGTTGCTAAGCTGTCCATTATCGCGATCTCGCTCGTGATGATCCTCGTGACGCTGGCGCAGGTCGTGTTCCGCTATGTTATCGCGGCCCCATTGCCTTGGTCGGAAGAGCTGGCGCGCTATTGCTTTGTCTGGATCGTCTTTCTCGGCGGCGCCGTCGGTCTGGCCCGGGGCGTACACCTGGGCCTCGATCTGTTCGTCAACATGCTGCCGCACAAGGTGCGACGCGCGCTCGACGCAGTGACCAACGCAGTCATCGCGTGCTTTGCGGCGACCGTGATCTACGCAAGCTACCCCGTGATCAACATGAACATGTTCCAGCGCTCGCCTGCGCTGGGTGTGCAGATGTCATGGATCTATGTCGCGATCCCGATCTCGATGGCGCTGATCTTCCTGATCTCCGTCGAGCGGCTAATCAGCTATGCCGCTTCACGCAAGCTGATCGAGGATTGATCCGCCATGCTTGCCATCCTGTTCCTGACATTCTTCGTGCTTCTGGTCATCAACATGCCGATCGCCCTTGCGCTTGGCATCGCCGCGGCGGTGACGCTGGTGGTCGACCCGACCTTGCCGATTAACAGCATCGTGACCCGCGCCTTTGTTGGCGTCGATTCCTTCACGCTGCTGGCCATTCCCTTCTTCATCATCGCCGGAGAATTGATGAATGCCTGCGGCATCACCGAAAGGATCGTGGCCTTCGCACGCTCCCTGGTCGGACACATCCGTGGCGGTCTAGCGCATGTTTCCATCGTGTCGAGCATGTTCTTTTCGGGCATTTCGGGATCGGCCACGGCCGATGCATCGGCGCTGGGTTCGATGATGATCCCGGCGATGAAGAAGAACGGGTTCGATGCCGACTACGCCGTCGCGGTCAATGCATCGTCGAGTGCAATGGGTCCCATCATCCCGCCTAGCATCATGATGGTGATCTACGGCTCGATCGCCAATGTCTCGATCGCGCAGCTTTTCCTCGGCGGGTTCGTGCCGGGTGTCATGGTCGCGGTCGGGCTGATGGGAATGGCCTACTACATCGCCCGGAAACGCAACTACCCGGCCATCCCGCGAAGCGAACTGCCGCCCGCCCTTTCGGCCTTGCGGGGAGCTTCCTGGGCGCTGCTCATGCCAGTCATCATTCTTGGCGGAATCTTCTCGGGCGTCTTCACCGCGACAGAGGCTGGAGTTGTGGCGGTCGCCTATGCCGGGCTTGTCGGCACCTTCGTCTACAAGACGCTGACCTTCAGACTCGTGGGCCAACTCCTGGTGGACAGCGCGGTGACCACCGCTGCGGCGATGTTCCTTATCGCCATGGCGACGTCCTTTGCATGGCTGCTTGCATGGGGCGGCTTTGGCGCCGCAGTGCTCGATGTCCTAGGCGGGATCTCGACCAATCCGACGATTGCGCTGCTGCTGATCCTTCTTTTCATCCTGATCCTCGGGCTCTTCATCGAAGGCATCCCGATCCTCATCATCTTCACGCCCGTGCTTCTGCCGGTGATCCTCGGCCTCGGAATCGATCCGGTATTCTTCGGGGTCATTCTGGTCATGGCCGTGGTCATCGGATCGGTGACGCCGCCCGTCGGCATCCTGACTTACATATGCTGCGCCATCGCCGGCATCACGATTTCACAGGCGTTCCGCGTGCTCGTGCCGTTCTGCGCCGTCTTGATCGCGGTTCTGTTCATCTGCGCCGTGTTCCCCGTCTTCATTATGGCCGTTCCGACCATGCTCGGCCGCTGACCAGCACGACAAAAAAAGGAAACACTTATGGGCATTTCGATCGAGGAACTCCGGCAGCGCACCGAAAATCTGCGGCGGCGCATGAAATCCGAGGGTTACGACGCGCTGATAATCTATTCCGACGAATACCGGTCGGGGCACTCGACCTATGTGACGAACTACAAGCCGATCAACGTGATCGAGGAATCGCCACAGCTTGTGCTGATCGTCGGTGACAATGAGCCGGTGGTCTTTCTCGGGCGGCTGAACGCTTATGCGGCCAAGGACATGTGCTGGATTAAGGACGTGCGCGGCATTCACCGTCCCTACACCGACTTTCCGCAGGTCTTTGCCCCAATCGTCGGCCGCGCGAGCAAGATCGGCTTGATCGGAAAGAACATCCTGCCGTTCGAGATCTACGAGCAACTCGTCGATGCCGTTCCGCAAGCCCTGATCGAGAACCGGGACGACATTATGCTCGACCTGCGCAAGATCAAGACCGAGGCCGAGATCGACCTGATGGAGCATGCGGCAGACATCAACGACGCCGTGCTCAGGCGAGCGGCAAAAGAGGTCAAGGTCGGTATGACCGAAATTCAGGTCGCGGGACTTGCAGAAGGCATCGCGCGCGAGATGAACGCGGATATCGGTTCGGCCACTGTCGTCATGTCCGGGCCGAACACGAACTATCCGGCCTGGCGCGCGACTGACCGCAAGATCCAGCCGGGCGAGTACGTCATGCTCGATTTCAACCCGGCCATCGGCCACTACTGCAACGACGGAGGCATCACTATCCTGATGCCAGGCGCCGATCCTGAACAGGAACGCGCCTTGGTGGTGGGCCACCGGGCGCTGAAGAAGGTGATCCCGACCATCCGCCCGGGCATCACCGCGCGATCGATCTTCGACACGCTGTTGGAAGAGCTCGAACCGCATGGCTTCGCCAGGAACTTCACGCCCTATGCCAAGGGACTGCGCGGCGTGGGGCATGCGGTGGGCCTCGACGTGGTCGAGCCGCCGAACCTGAGCTCGGACAGCGATTTCTCGCTCGAGGCCGGCATGACGCTGGCCGTCAAACTCGACCTGCACGACCTGCCCGGTGGCGGCTACCGGATCGAGGTTGTTGTTGCGGTCACGGAAGACGGCGTGCGCCCGCTCAACAAGTTGGTTCTTGACGAACCGGATGACTTCGCCGTGCAGCGCTGAACCCAAAGGCAAGGCGCGTCCGTCTGGCGAAACGGCAGACGGCCGGAAGACCTGACCTATCAACCGAACCAGAAAGGGAGGAAGAGAAATGAACAGAAGAGGCCTGCTAAAGAGCGTCGTAGCGACCGCAATCCTGTCGTTTGGCGCGCTGGCAACCCCGGCGCTGGCACAGGACAAAACAATCCGCGTGGCCTCGGTCACCGGACCGTCGCACCACCACAACATCTCGTTGCGTTGGTTCGCCGATCAGGTTGCCGCGCGCAATGTCGGGCTCACCATCGAAGTCCTCGATGGCGGCCAGCTCGGCGGCGAACGCGACTATATCGAAGGCATGATGCTGGGCAGCATCCAGATGGCGCAGGTCTCGACCGCGCCGGTCGCGGGCTTCGTGCCGGAGTTCGACCTGTTCAGCCTGCCCTACGTGATCCGGGACACCGATCACTTCAAGGCGGTTGTCTCGGGGCCGATCGGCGCGAAATTCGGCGAACTGGCCGAAGCGCGGGGTATCAAGATCCTTGCATGGTTCGACAACGGCTATCGTCACGTCTTCAATAAGGTGCGGCCGGTGGTGTCGCCCGACGATATGGCAGGGCTAAAAATCCGCGTGATGGAAAGCCCGCTCATGGTCAACACGGTGAATGCGATGGGCGGCTCGGCGACGCCGATGTCCTACGCAGAGCTTTACACCGCGCTCGAGCAGGGCGTTCTGGACGGGGGCGAAAACGCAGCCGGCAACGTGCTGAACGACCGCTTCTACGAAGTCACCGACTTCCTGTCCCTGACGCAGCATTTTCGTCCGCCGGGGATCGTAACGATCAGCATGGCAACTTGGAACGGACTCAGTGCGGAACAGCAGCAAGTGCTCCTCGAGGAGGCCGCGCGGCTTCAGGATTACGAGATCGCCCTGACGGCCGAGGTCGGCGCCAAGGCTCTTGACGAGCTCAAGGCTAAGGGCATGCAGATCAATGAGGCCGATGTCGAAGCCTTCCGAGCCCGGATGGAGCCGGTCTACGCCGACTTCAAGGCCAAGCATGGTGCCGAACTCCTCGAAGCGGTGCAGAACACCGGTTCGTGAATGAGCGAGTTTGTGCGGGCGGCAGTGTGCCGCCCGCACTTCCTAGGAATCGGCACGCAACGGCCGCTTCGAAGCATTCTTGCAAAATAAATGGCGCGGTACACGCAACATTTTCCGCGCACATCATATTGCCGACGTATCGGTGAAGAACCGGTTAATCAAATCGCCGGGGATAAGATTGTAAGGGTGAGCCTGGCGCGAACGGCCAGGTTCTTTTTGCGGCTATCTCACACCCTCGTCGGAAAAGCGCGGGGGTGGGCGAACTAGTTTACCGGAGGTTTGCCCGAACTCACTCTCTCGGCTCGATAGTTCCCACTCAACTCCAGTTCGGGACGAACTTACCCGTAAATCAGGAGGCATTGTCAATGGAAGTTTCGGTGGTCCTCACGCTTTGGCTGTCGATGACGCCGGCGGACGGGCTCGCCTCCCGGCCTTTCCGTTCGCGCGCGGCCATGACGAGTTCATTGTTGATGGCACGCAGCAATCCTTCGTCCCGCCAGCGCCAGCAGTATTTCTACACCGTCGAGAACGGCGGCAAGTTCTTCGACAAAAGGCGCCATGCCCCGCCCGACGACGCCATGTAAAGCAGCGCGTTCACGACCTCGCGCAGGTCCGTCTTGCGGGGACGGCCGATGCGGTTCGGCGCCGGCATCAGCGGCGCGATCAGCGCCCACTCGGCGTCCGTCAGGTCGCTTGCGTAGCGCGGGCAGCGCCGTTCGTAGGCGGGGCGAGTGGCTTCGCTCCAGCACAGCATGATCTCCATCGAACCTCCGCAATCCGACAGAATCACAACCCGCTGAAATCATTCACTTCTTTATGGAGCAGGCACCTAGGTCCTCAATGTATTCCGCAGGCAGGAAATATTCTTTCACCCAACTATCGGGTATAATGAAGCGGGCCGGACACCTTTGCCTCGCGCCCGCCAAGTTCCGCGGTGCAATCCGAACGCAACGTCGAGTTCCCGCTCATCTCGACAGTGTCAGCAACGATCCTCAGGCAGTTGCTGCTCGTGCTGTTGTTGCCGACATATGTCAGATCACCCTTCGGAAAATAGAGATACCCATTCAAATCGGTAGCGCCATTGCCGTTGAAAATATGAGACGATGTGTTGAGTGCGTCCGAAATGAAAAGCATGCCGGCATATTCGCCGGTGGTCGGGGCGCTTAGCGACAATGAGGCATTGCCGTTCACCGTCACTGATCCGTTCTTGATGTAAAATACGACGCCTTCGCCAGTCACCGTGCCCTTTATGTCCAGGTCGTTGTCTATGTAGTAGATTCCGGGCTCAAGGGTTTTGGTCCCGCTGAGGTCCAGATTCCAGTACCTCCCGGCGCGAACCACCGTGTCGGACGCCTTTGGTTCGGACAGCAAGATGGGGGGCATCGGTTCGGGAAGATGGGCAAATGGGTCCGGCAGCGGCCAAGCGTTCTGTCTGCTGCTTGCGCAATCGAGGGTGAGGCCGGCCGTGGCGTCGATACCGCCTGAGCTTTGCAAACAATCGGCAGAAAGCGTGGCACTGCCTCCAACATAGATCGCGTCGTCAGCTGCGGAATTTGAGGCGACCACACATCCATCCATGATGATGGAGGTGTTGCCAGCCGCCTCGACCGCTCGTGGGGCGGTTCGATTGAGCGCGTAGACGCAGGCAGTATCGCCGGTTCTCACACTGATGCGGGTGGTGAGCGAAAACTGCCGGACACCCACGTCCGACTGCGCCACAAGTTCCGCAGCGTCCGCGAAGAAAGTTCGATATGGAAAAGCCAGCGAAGAGGTAACGTGTTGAACTCCGTCATCGTCGATCGCCAAGCCGTGATAACGGAACTCCGGCGTGTGACCTTGTCGCAACAGCCTCATGTCGGCATGGGCTTCGAAGTGGCTTTTCCCGAGCGTCTCCAGTTCAGCGTCGGATAGTCCGGATGGCACCTTGACCGCAATCGCCATTGCCGCTGCGTCCAATGCGGCCTGCAGATCGCTTTTCGTCCGATTCATGTTCGAAATGTCGAGCGAAAATCCTATGGCCGCCGTCAGCGGCAAGGCTAGGATGGCGGTCGCTATCGCAACATTGCCACTTTTGGCGCCAATGAATCGTATGAGCCCCATGTCGCTGCCCCGCCTCGCTTGGAAGACCGTACCGCTCCCCCGCTAAAGCTTCTTCAACTCAATCGCTCCAATCTGAACGATTGACCCTGAAACGCTACGCATAGGCGGTTATTGATGTTCGCGAGGTGGCATACCGATCGATATTTTCTATCAGACCGGGCCTGTGCCGCAGCCGATCTGGATACCAGATCAGGGAGTGCCAAACTACCGGGCGCGCGGATGAGATTTCACCGCGGAGGCAATACCTTGCTCTTTGCCGTTTGAGACGTTCCAAAACCAGCGAGCAAAAGCCTTGGCGTCAACTGGCTTGCTATAGAGGTAGCCTTGTGCCTTGTCGCAACCATTCGCCACGAGAAATGCTTCTTGCGCCGCATTCTCGATTCCTTCTGCAACCACTTTGATTCCCATTTTTCGGCCGAGCGTCAGCACGGCGGTTACAATGGCTGCATCGAACGCATCGGTAAGCAGGTCTCGTATGAAACCTCGATCAATTTTCAGCCGCGTAAGCGGAATGCGCTTTAACGTGCTTAGCGAAGCATAGCCGGTCCCGAAATCGTCAAGTGTTATTCCGACCCCCAATTCGTAAAGCTGGCGCAATGGCTCAAGCAAATGGTCGTCGTTCACCAGCGCTATATTTTCGGTGATTTCAAGCTCTAATTGCTGGGGTTCAAGATTGTGTCGGGATAAGGCGGCCTTGACGGTCCCAGAAAGATTTCCTGAGCGGAGCTGTGCGGTAAACAGATTAACGGCGACACGGGCAATGCAGACTCCCTGCTCCCGCCAGAGCGCAAGTTGGCGGCACGCCTCATCTATGGTCCAGTCACCGACGGCATCGGCCAAGGCGCTCGTCTCCAGCACAGCCAGGAATGCACTTGGCGCGATCAGGCCTCGCTGAGGATGGTTCCAGCGCAAGAGCGCTTCGGCCCCCACAACTCGACCATCGCTGAGGCGAATTTGCGGTTGATAGAACAGTTCCAGCTCGCCAGCTTCGAAGGCCATTCGCAGTTCGGCACTAAGTCGCTCCCGCTCCACGATGCGATCCCGCATGGAAGGCTCAAAGAGCCTGTAGACAGAGCCTCCGTGCTCCTTCGCTCGATAAAGAGCGAGGTCGGCATTCGCAATCAGATCGTCAATAGAACAACCGTGGGCCGGGCAAAGAGCAATCCCGACGCTCGCGTTAATATGGAGTTTTCGCTCGTCCATCTCGAAAGGCTGTCCCAGGCATTTGAGGATCGACTTTGCGATTTCGGAGGCATTCAGGGGATCAGACGTCCGAGGCAGCAACACTGCAAATTCGTCCCCTCCAAAACGGGCGACAGTCCCATCCTGCGGAATCGCCGCCGAGATGGAATCGGCGACTTTGGTCAACAATAAGTCGCCCGCCCGGTGACCGAGGCTGTCATTAATCACCTTGAAGTCGTCGAGGTCGAGGAGCATGATGGTTGCTGATCGCGCATCATTAATCGCATCGACTGCTCGTTGATGAAATAATGTCCGGTTCGCCAGCCCTGTTAGCTGATCATAGTGGGCCATATAGGCAATTTGAGCATCGGCTCGCTTGCGGTCGGTAATATCTTCTGAAATGCCGAGGAGAAACGGTCGCTGACCATCAGAGCTCGGCATGGGCATCTTTATGGTTCGCATAATGCGGGTGCTGCCGCTGGGATTCGTCACCGGCTCTTCCTCGATTAATACAGGCTTACCAGATGAGAGCATTTCCTCATCATACTCACTGAAAAAGTCCGCCTGCTCCTTTGGAACAAGGTCATAGACATTCGTCCCAAGAAGTTCCTCTCTCGGCCGTCCGAGAAGATCCTCACCCGCCTTGTTAATGAAAACAAGCCGGTGCTCGTCGGGTTCCTTCACGAATACGATTGAAGGTATCGTTTCTATGATGAGGTCCAGAAACTCCTGCGTTCTCTTTAGTTCATCTTCAGCCGCCTTACGCTGCGTGATATCGACAACAGCTACCAGTATGGCATTGCATCGCCCTGTTAGCTCTCTGGCATGGGTAAGGACCTCTATTACCTCCCCGTTTGCTTTGTGATGTCGCCAGCTTTTTTCCGACCGCAGTGTGCCCGCGTCGGCTTTGACATGCGCGATCAGCGCAGCCTTGTCCTCCTCCGGCCGAATGTCGAGGATAGACATCGAAAGGAATTGGTCACGGCCATAGCCGTAGTGTTCTACGGCCGCCTCGTTCACCTCCAAGAAAGAGAGAGTATCGCGATCGTAAACCCACATGGGAATGGGATTGCTTTCAAATAGCAATCGGAACCCAGCCTCGCTCTCCCTCAGGGACTGGAGGGCATCCTGTTCGGTGATGTCCACCAACATGTTCACCGCTCCCACGAGATTGCCTGACGCGTCTCGCAGCGGAGTCGGGAAGGGAAGGAACGTAACCCTGGTACCGTCGGCGCGCACGGCTATCGCTTTCGCCCCTCTAACAGGGCGATTTTCTTTCAAAGCGACAGCCATCGGACATTGATCGTGCGGGAGCGGTGTTCCGTCCGGCAAAAATAGCCGCCACGGCCCACACCATCTATCCTTCCCCAGTTCGGGCCGGCCACCCCAGAAATCGACAGCGGCCTGATTGAAGAACGTGATGTGACCGTCAGCGTCGGTGGTGTAAATCGCTGCGGGCAGCGCCTCAAGAAGCCTATGACAGCTTTGTTCGTGCGGGTCCAACACGTGAGTCCACCTCGCTTTTCATTTCAGCTATGCTGAGCCAGGGTGCGGCACGGTGATCAGATGAGCATGAGACATGAGAAGATAACAAAGGTTTGCGAAAGTACCCCACATTCGAAACCATCTTCAGAGTGAATGGCCGCACCCTCCCAACTGTTCCCATCGGTTTTACAGAATGAACGTCGTTGGGCATTCCCGAGGCCGGATTGTCGTCGCGCCCCACCGAGAGTGCAGCGCAGCCGCTTGTTTGAACGCGAAGCCGGGGTTAGGTGGTTGATCCGTGCCGCAAGCAAGCAGTCAACGACGCCTCGATTTAAATCGATGGACGGCTCTCTCCGGCGCAAGCGATTCGAGTTGTTACCCGGCGGACTTGGGTGCCAACATTTATCCGGCGTGGCCTGGAATGCTGGTGCGCCCAAATGGGGTAATCCGCGCGACGTGAAAACACACCGCGATCAGATGCGAAACTCGACTCCCTCGTTTCGCCCCTGGTTAGGCCGAGCATTTCCTATTCGCAGAAGTCGCGCGCTTATTCCTCGGGGGACTCCGGTTGATACTCGCGAGGCCAATCGCCGCGCGAGAGCAGAACACAGGGCCCGCTGGATCCGCGTGGATCATACGCGAAGCCTCTGGCGGCCAGAGCGCTCGTTATCTCGCGGATGCCGGTCAATCCGTAGAGGTGATCGTGCAGTTCCAAAAATATACGCTTTACTCCAGGAAGCTCGGCATGAACATCCCGAGCGGCACCTGAAGCAGTTCACCGGGATTCTGCAGGCCGATGCCTATGCCGGCTATAACGGGCTCTACCTCCCCGACCGCAAGCCCAGACCGGAGACGGAAGCGCTCTGCTGGAGTCATGCCAGGCGCAAGTTCTTCGTTCTGGCCGACATCGCCGCCAATGCGCGTCGGGGAAAGGCCGCGCCGCCGATCTCTCCGATCGCCTTCGAGGCCGTCCGGCGCATTGATCTCCTGTTCGACATCGAGCGCGATCTCAATGAACTGGCCACCGAACAGCGCCTCGCCGTCAGGACCGAAAGGAGCGCGTCGCTCGTCGCCGAACTGGAAGCATGGATGCGTGGGGAGCGTGCCAGGCTCTCGCGCCACGCGCCGGTCGCCCAAGCCATCGACTACATGCTCAAACGCTGGTCCAGCTTCACTCGTTTCCTCGAAGACGGGCGCATCTGTCTCACGAACAACGCCGCCGAGCGGGCGCTGCGTGGTTTGGCTCTTGGCAGAACGTCGTGGCTCTTCGCCGGCTCCGAGCGCGGCGCCGATCGCGCGGCCGTCATGTATACGCTGATCGGCACAGCAAAGCTCAATGATGCCGACCCGCAGGCCTGGCTCGCAGACGTCCTCGCTCGCATCGCCGACATGCCGCAAAGCCGGCTGGCCGATCTCCTGCCGTGGAACTGGAAGCCGCAATCTGCAAGACTGGCGGCATGAGCCCCGTCGATCGCATCGCCCGCATCAGGATCCAGCTCGATGACTGGCAGCCCACCATCTGGCGGCGCGCCGAGGTGCCGCTGACGGCAACGCTCAAGGCCTTGCACGACGTCATCCAGGCGGCCATGCCGTTTGACGATTATCACCTGTTCGAGTTCCGCGCTGACGGAGAGCGCTACGCCATCCCCGATCCCGAATGGGATAGTCTGCGTGACAAAACCTATTCGGCGAAGACGATGCGGCTCGGAACGCTGGTCGATCGTGGCATCACGCAACTGGCCTACACCTACGACTTCGGTGACGACTGGCGGCACACGATCACGATCGAGGCAATAGCCGACGCCGAACCCGCCGCCGAGTATCCCCTCTACATCGACGGCGCCGGCCGCGCTCCACCCGAAAATGTCGGCGGCATCCCCGGCTTCGAATTGTTCCTCGACGCCATCGCCGATCCCAAGCACGACCAGCATCGCGAACTCAAACGCTGGCACGGCCGTCCGTTCGATCCGGAACAACCCAACGTCGACGAGATCCTCATCCGGATGGAAAAGCTCGCCAGGCGCCGCGCTCTCGGCAAGGCCGGCTTCGAGAAAAGCCGCAGTCAGCCACGCTGACAATCCGAGGCGGCCGCGGTCCTCACCGGAGGCTTACCTTGCATCGGGAGAATGGTCGTCAGATGTAGAATAGACCCTTCTTCTCTTTCGGCGGCTTTTTCCACGGCCCTGGCCTTTCCCGCGTAAGCGGGGCTCCAACCGCACCTTCTTTGCACGGCTCTGACGAGGCACGGTGGCGATCCTTTTGGAGGATCGTTTTGTGTCTGGACTTGACCATGGACTTGAGCCGGAGGGCGAGATCCGGCGTTTTGTCATCAACGGCGCGATGGGCCGCCGGCGTTGGTCGGCCGATTACTGAGCGCGCATCCTGGAAGAGACACTTGCGCCGGGAGCGGTGGTGTCGGCGGTCGCGCCCCGGCATGACCTGACCCCGCAGCAACTGTTCACCTGGCGGCGCGAGGCCCGCAAGCGTGCGGAGGCAGACGCTAAAGCGCTGGCCTTCGTGCCGGCGCTGGTCGCGCCAGAGCCCGCGACCCAGAAGGAGCTGAAGCCGCCGCGAGCGAAGCGTCGTGCGCCGCGACGACGAACAGCGTCGATCGAGGTCGAGGCCTCGGGCGTCACGGTGCGGATTGGTGACGGCGCATCGTCTGCCACGGTCGCTGCGGTAATGCTGCACGTCATGGGCGAGGATCGTTCCGAGCGCCTCGACATCGTGCCGGCCCAGTTCCGCGTCATCGTCACGCGCCGGCCGAAATACGCCTGCCGGAGCTGCGAAGAGGTCGTGGTGCAGGCGCCGGCTCCCTCGCGCCTCGTCAAGGGTGGCATCCCGACCGAAGCAACCGTCGCCCATGTACTGGTGTCGAAGTATGCCGACCATCTTCCGCTCTACCGCCAGGCACAGATCTATGCCCGCCAAGGCGTGAACCTGGATCGGTCCACGCTCGCCGACTGGGTCGGAAAGGCGGCCTTCCTGCTTCGCCCGATCCATGAGCGCCTGTTCGATCGGTTGAAGGCGTCCGGCAAGCTCTTCGCCGATGAAACCACGGCGCCGGTGCTCGATCCCGGCCGCGGCCGCACCAAGACGGGCCAGCTGTTCGCCTATGCAAGGGACGATCGAACCTAGGGCGGGATCGATCCGCCCGGCGTCGCCTAACTCTACCTCGCCGACGTCATCACCCGCATCGTCGCCGGTCATTGTACTGCGCTTTGCGCCGGCTATGATGTCGGCTGCGGTCAGGCCGCGCGCGTCCATGCAAGTACCGCACAGCAAGATCTGTCCCTTGCCGGCAAACACCCCCTTCAGCATGCGCTCGACATTATGGTAGCCGTCGGGAGTCTTCTGACCCGCCTTTGCGGCCACCACGGCGTCGGCCATCAGGAAGACCGTGACGGCGGTTCCGGGCTCGCTCTTGGCAAGAGCGAGAGCCAGGCGCAAGCCGTTGTAGCAACGCTCGGTGCAATAGGGCGGGTCATTCAGGATGAGCAGGATCTGCACAAGTGTCTTTTCTTCGGTTCTTTGAACGCGCCTCCATCAAAAGGCGACGTCCGCAACGATCAGCCGTGCTAGGAGCCCGCCCTATTCGCCGAGCACGCGGCGCCGCTCCTCGAACTCATCCTTGTCGATCTCGCCGCGCGCAAAGCGCTCTTTCAGATTGTTGACTAGGCCGGCCTGAGAGATGGCAAAGAGATTGCGATCGCGCGGAACCGCCTGCTCGTTAGCGTTACGTCCGCCGGCCAGATCACCGACAACGGAGCGACGCCCTAATTCATCCTGATTGATCGCGCCCTGCGCAACGAGGGCACGGGCTACCGTTATCTGCCGCCGGCGGCCTTCGCGGAAACCCCCGACGCAGGGCTTCTCGCTCACGTCGAGAGGGCTTTGTCGGGTCTTTGCGGCGCGACTGTGCGGCGCCCTCGACGTCGTGCGGGGAAGCGTTGCCCTGCTTCACGTGCATCCAGTGGCGATCCTGCGCCGGGCTGGCGGCGGTGAAGATGGCGCGCCTGTGGGTGCTCAGCACCTCGAGTAATGGCGAACTCGCCCGGCACAGTCACGCTAGACGAGCGCCGCGTCTTGCTGATGCGAACCGCTTCACCGATTTCCGAAAGCGTCACGCCCTGAGCGCGCATCCGGGCCGGATCGACCACGATGGAGTACTGCTTGACGAACCCTCCGACGCTATCGACCTCGGACACGCCATCCGCCAGGCCTTTCGATCGTGGAACTGGCGATGACGCACATTTGCGGCACGCTTAGTCTGGCGTAGTCATCCGGATCCGGGAAACGCGAGCATGAAGGGGCGTGTGCTGATTAATGGGAGTCCCTGCGGATCGGCGTCCGGCACTGGGATTAACGTCCAATGCGGGCTATGGCATATTCCCGCTACACGGCGATGAAGCGTCCACTACCTTTTTCCGATCCTGTCCCACCTGTCTGGAAATAGGCCTGCAGCGGGTCGATCGCACAAATCGGGAGGTCGACGCGCTCGCGTCCGTACTTGGCGGGATAGCCTGACGCGTTACGAAGGCGCGATAACTTAGTCCGTGCGCAATGGTCCGTTCGCAGTCAGGATCATTTCGACGCGATGCCCTTTGGGATTTTCGACGTTGCCGAACACAGTGAGCCCATGAAATCGCTTCTGGTATGCGGACGGAACGGACCGGAGCATACCTACACCTGGCCTACTCGTCTCCCGCTGGAACTCACGAGGTCCGAAAAAGGCGCGCACGGATGCGGCAAATGAGGTGCGGCGATAAAGGCGCGGCAGGGATCTCACCTCAGACTCCCGTCTTCGCCACGCGGCCACCCCTGCGCGAAAAGAGAATAGGGTTGGGCGCTTACCGCCTAGCTGAACAGGGCAGATAGGCGGCGGATCCGCTACTTCAGTTGTCTCCGCCGGCACCCCTAGTGGGTTCATGCTGTGTTCAGTCAGGAAGGAATAAAGGACACAGCATGAAATGCTTTTGCCCATTTCCGCGGCTCTCTGCCAGTTCGCTGGTCCTGGCGGCGCTCCTGACGTACGGCGCCGCCGGGGCGGAGGAAAAGGTCAAAACATACGAAAAAGGTGACGTGCCGCTCATCCCGTCCTCCGATTGTTACTCCGTGGGCGAGGAGGTTGCCGCGCAGAAAGGCGGCGCCCTCGCGCGTTCTACAGCGTCGATGCAAGACGGGCGGGAGATGTGCATCGTGGTTGTACTGTTTCCGGCGAGTGACGGGCAACGCCCGCAGCGCGCAGAGATCCTCGTTCCTTTCGACTGAAATGTTTTCGGTCTCCCGAAGAAAGTAGCTCTTGGTCTGGTCGACTGGACTTCTCTGGGTCAGGCGCGCCTGCGCGACGGAAGCCGCGTTCCGTTGGCAAAGGCCGAGAGGCAAAATCGTGCCCAGTGCCCAGCGCTCAGCGCCTCTTTCCACATCCGCGCTGTTGGATAGCTGTCCTCGATCGACAGGCCAAGGTCGCCGTCAAACCGACATTCCCAGCTCTTGTCGATAAGGACCGCCTTCCGGCAAACGTCACCGAACTCGTTCCTGCCCTCGATCGCGGTCGTCCATCCACCGCCATCGCCTTGTCTCCGAATAAAGACGCTGATGGACCACCCCAGCCTAATAACCCGTATTCGACCCCAGAGTAATTTCCGGTCTCCCGTGTATTACTTGGACCATAGTGCAATCCTCCATTCCTGCGAAATGAGTGCACCGTCAAAGCCTGGGATCAAAGACCTAGATGGCGAGCTTGTAGAGCGCGTTGAGTAGAACGTTCGCGCCCGCAGCCAGGTCTTCTGGTGCGGCGTATTCGTTTACGTTGTGGCTGATCCCGTCCCGGCACGGCACGAACAGCATGGCCGTTGGCGCAACCCTCGCGACATTGGCTGCATCGTGCAGCGCGCCGCTGGTCATGCGGCGATAGGCGTATCCCCTGTCGATCGCACCGCGTTCCAACATGTCGACGCAATGGGTGTCGAAGTCGATCGGCGGAACCGAAATCCGCTCATCGACTCTCACGGCGCAGTCGGATGCCGTGCCGATATCCCTACAGACGGCCGCGCATTCCTCGCTGAGACTTGCCAGCATCGCCACATCCGGATGGCGAATATCGATGACGAAGGAGGCATGACCGACAATGGTGCTCGGACCGTCCGTTGCCGTGCGCATGCGACCAACGCTGACACGCGCGGCCGGGCCGCAACGCCGACCGGCCTCGTTGAGCGCTACCAACATCCTGGCGGATGCGAGCAGCGCATCCTGTCTCTGATCGAGTGGCGTCGTCCCGGCATGTGCATCCATGCCGGTGACATCCACGTCGAGCCATTTCAAACCTTGCACCGACGTCACGATCCCGACTTGCCGGCCCTCACGCTCGAGTACGGGGCCTTGTTCGATATGAAGTTCGACAAAGGCTCCCATCTCGAATTTTCCGGGATGCTCGCCTAGCCAGCCACGCTCCCGCGCCTCATCGACGAACAGCGTGCCATCAGCGGTGCGCACGCCCGCTAGCCGTTCGTCATCAATTAGCCCTGCATACCAGGCGGATCCGAGGAGACCGGGCGCATACCGAACGCCTTCCTCGTTGGTCCAGTTGACGACGGCGATCGGCGCCGCCGTCTGCACGCCGCCATCGTTGAGCGTTTCGACCACTTCAAGCGCCGCGAGAACGCCCGATACGCCGTCGAAACGGCCGCCATGTGGCTGGGTGTCGAGATGGCTGCCAGAGGCGATTACCGCCCTTCCAGGTTCTGTCCCGGGACGAACCGCGAACATGTTGCCGGCGCGGTCAATATGGATTTCAAGCCCTGCGTCACGGCACCACGTGGCGAGCAGTTCGCGGGCCTGCGAGTCTTCCTTCGACATTGCAAGGCGGCATACGCCTTCATCAGCGATGGCTCCAATCCTGGCCATTTCCATGTGGCGCGACCATAGCCGGTCAGCGTCAACTTCCAGCGACGCCATTGGATCGTTGAGTGGGAAGGTCAAAGAACGCGCTCCTTTCGACCGCTGACGAGTTGGGAGATCATCACCGCGACAACAAGCGCACCGCCATAGAAGAGATCGTGAACATATGTCCGGAAACCGAGCACCGAGAGCCCGTTGATGCCGGTGACGAGGAAATAGACCGCGATTACTGAACCCCAGGCGTTGAACCGCCCAGGCTTTATGCAGGTGGCCCCCAGGAAGGCAGCCGCGAAGGCAGGCAAGAGCAGCGTCGTCCCGGAGGTTGGGTTCGCTGAGCCCGTCGTCCCGGTGTAGAGAATTCCAGCAATGGCGCCCAAGACGCCCGAGGCGACGAATGCGCTCATGCGTACGCGCCCGACGGCCACGCCAGTCAGCCGGCCGACATCGCGTCCCCTTCCCGTGAAGAGCAGTTGCTGGCCAAAAGCCGTGTAGGACAGGAGGTACCAGACGAGCGCCGCAAGAGCGATCGCGTAGTAGAAGCTGATCGGAATGCCCGCGATCCGGTTGATGATGACGTATTGCATCAGTGCGCGTGAGACGCCACTGATCGTCTGGCTGTCGCTCATCCACAGGGTGATACCGTGCAGGAATGTTCCGACCCCCAGCGTGACGATCAAAGAGTGGACCCGGAAGTAAAGCGTGATGGCGCCGTTAACGAGGCCCACACATGCGCCGGCGGCCAGCGCTATCGGGATCACATAGCCAAGCTCCACCCCCATGCGCGCACTGAGAAGAGCAGTCAGCATGGACACGAAAGTCAACGTCTGTGCTATCGACAGGTCGAAATCGCCAGCTGTCAGCGGGATGATCAAACCCAGGGTCACAATGACCAGGACGGCTTCGGACCCGAAGATCGAAGAGAAATTCGACCAGCTCAAGAACGTATCCGGACGCATCGCGCCAAACAGCGCGATCACTGCCAGCCATACAAGGAGCAGGCCGAAGCGTTCGAGTTGATGGCCCAATCTAGACATGAGATTCCCTACGCCGGTGCATGGACCCGGCTTTCGCCGTAACAGGCCGCTTCGATCGCGGATTTCGTAACCTGGCTGCCGATCAACTCGGCCTTTACACGGCCGCGTTCGAAGACCAGGACGCGGTGGGCGATCATCTCGAGTTGTTCGAACTCGGACGTCGCGCAGATGACTGCCGCACCTTGCGCGCACGTCGCCAGCAGTCGCTCGTAGATCTCGCGGCGCGCGCCGACATCGATGCCTTGGGTGGGCTCGTCCAGCAAGATCAGGCTCGGGGAAAGCTGCAGCCATTTCCCCAGCAATAGTTTTTGTTGATTGCCGCCCGACAGTTCTGAAGCCGCCTGCCGGGGAGCCTCTGCCTTCACTCCGAACTGGCGCATCAGGGCCGCAGTGGTCGCTTCGCGAGCGCCATGCCTCAAGAAAAGACAATCATCTCCGCGCGCAGCCATCGGCAGCATGGCATTCTCTGTCAAACTCAGATCGAGCGCGAGCCCGAGTTTTTGTCGATCGGCTGGAATGAAGACGATCCCTGCGGCAATTGCCGCTGCCGGGGTCATTCCTGCTAGCTCGTGGGTTTTCTCACCCATCTTCAGCCGCCCGCTGCGTGCGTGCAGCGCCCCGGCGAGCAGATACAGAACCTCATCATAGCCAGAGCCGATCAATCCGGTCAGGCCGAGGATTTCTCCGGGCGCAACGTCGATACTCAACGCGCTTACCGTCTTACCCGACAACCCGGTCACCTCCGCCCCAGCGCCCTTTGCAGGGGGCGTGTCGCCGACCATCCGTTCTTGCGCCACGGCGCGACCGACGATTGCCTCGACGATATGCGCCCGGTCCGTCTGCGCCGTATCGAAGCTGTCGATGACATGCCCATCACGCAGAACCGTCGCCCGGTCGGTAATTGCGAGCACTTCGTCAATGTCATGCGAAACGAAGATGATGCTGACGCCCGCGTCCTTGAGCCGGCGCATCATCGCGAAAAGCTCGCGTACGTCTTCCATCGGCAGGAAGGGCGTGGGCTCGTCGAGAACAAGGAGGCCCGGAGAAGCGTGCTCATTATGCGAACTGATCCGGTCGACGGCACGCACGATCGCCAGTTGCGCCCGCTTCACCGGAGAAAGGTCCCCCACGATCGCCCATGGATCGAGGGTGAGATGAGTGCGATCAAACAGCAGTTTGGCGCGTTCTGCTTCCGCGTTCCAGTCGATGAACCAGGGGTTCACCCGTTCGTGGTCGCCTGCGATTAGGTTCTCGAGCACCGTGGCCTCGGCCAGCAGGCCGAGGTTCTGGTGGACGAAAGAAAGCCCGATCTTCTCGCTGCCGCCGAGCGGGATGGGCAGCGAAATGGGCTTTCCGTCGATTTCGAGGCTGCCCTCGTCCGGCTTGTGAAAGCCGGAGAGGATCTTGATGAGTGTCGACTTGCCCGATCCGTTCTTCCCGAGAAGACCATGAATTTCTCCGGGCATGACCGCGAGGTCCGCGCGCGACAGCGCGTGGACCCCGCCAAAGGATTTGGTCAATCCATTGAGCTTCAATCGCGGAGCAGGCGTGCCGATCACTCGGCGATCTGCCAAAGCTTGCGGTACTCCGCGACATAGGCATCGCCATAGCCCTTGGCAGCATCCGCCGGCGCGCCGACCTCGGCGATGTTGGCAGCGTCGAAGACACGCAGCGGGACCTTGGAGTCGCGGATCGTTTCCTTGCCGCACAGGAGGCGCATCTCGGCGTCCAGCATCGCGTGCGCGATCCAGTCGAGGTTCTCGCCGATATCCATCTCCACGTCGCTAGCCCGGATCAGGTCGAGAACGAATGGTGTCCCATTGAAAGTCGCAACCTTTACCTTGTCTCCGCGCCCGGCAATTGCAATCGCCGGCGTCACAAAGGTCGACATGCTGTCATAGATGGGAATGACGTAGTTCAGGTCGGCATTGGCCTGGAGGGCGCCGGCGACTGTCGGCTGGATCTTCGTCGCCCAGTCGGTGATGGGCACGTTGACGATCTCGTACTTGCAGTCGGGACAACGTGTCTCGAAAGCTTCCGTGAGTCCGCTGACGATGGAATCCGTCGACAGCGCTTCATTCGAGACGACGACCAGGGCATTGGTCTTGCCCTCTGTCTTGGCGATAGTCCAGTCGGCCATCAATTCGCCGGCCTTACGATAGTCGATTGCGATCGCAGCGTCGACGCCCGCGGGCGCATCCTGCTCCAGACCGGTCAGGTGCGACGTGACGACCTTGACGCCCTTGGCTTGTGTCTGCAGGACCTGGGGCTCGAAGAAGCGCGGATCGGCACCCGCCAGCAGGCTGACCAGGTCGAAGCCATTGTTGGCGGCGAAATCCATGCCCTGGATCCACTGGGTCGGGTTGCCCTGGTTCTCCCACTCCATGTGATCGAACCCCAGCTCGGCCGCGAGCTTCGACTTGTGGTCGCTGATCGTCTTGATGAACGGGATCGCGCTCGATGCCGGGATCGTGAAAATCTTCTTGCCCGCCATGCAGGCCTTAGCGTCGAAAGGTTCGCCTGCTGGAACGAATTCGGGTACTCCGGAATAGGCGGCGATGTTTGCTTTGGCTTTGTCGACACCTTCCTGTGCCGAAGCAGGCAAAAGCCCTGCCAAAATGAGTGCCGATGCCATGCCTGTAATTTTTGCAACGCGTATCATCTGTTTCTCCTCTGTAAGACGCCGAAGGTCCCGTTATTGCTCGTCTCGTAGTCCCAGCGTCGCGATGGCGTCGACTGTGTCGCCGCTGATAGCAACTGCATAATCCGATCGCGCCTTCTCGGCGTCGATCAGGCCATCCAGAACGTCATCGAGAACGGCTTGTGGGTCGCGTTCGAGCGGATTGCCGTATCCACCGCCGCACGGACCGAAAGCCGTGATGCGATCACCCTTCGCGAGATGGCGGTAGGGGATTTTTGACGGCAAATCCTCGACGCCACCGCGCGCATGCGCGAGTTCGACTCTCGCTGGCGAACCGTCCGCCCCACCAAGGAAGCCCCAGGGGCGGAACCTCTGCCCATCGCCCTCGATCGACACCGCGCCGTCCTCCAACAATTCGAAAGAGCGGATCGAACCGATGCCGCCACGCGAGGCGCCCGCACCGGCCATGTTCTCGCGCAGTTCGTAGTTGAGGACACGCAAAGGAAGGTGGGATTCGATGTCTTCGATCGGATTGTTGCGCGTATTGGCGTAGAGCGTGTCGACGGCGTCCATGCCGTCCTTGCCGTGACGCCCCCCATAGGCGCCTTCCATGATCTCCATATGGACCCATGGAGCGCCATGCGAGACACCGCTGAACGCCATCACGCGGAGATTGCCGATGCCGGCGCTGACCTGTTGCGGTACGGCGGGCGCTATCGCCTTCATCACCGTATCGGCGACTGCATTGCCCGGGCAGAAGCGGGCGATGACCGGAGCCGGGAATATCGGATTGGCGAGGCATCCTTCGGGCGCAAAGATGGTGATCGGCCGGGTCAGGCCGCTGTTCTGGGGGATTGCGCCATAGACGTCGCTGTCAAGCAGGATCGAGCGCAGGGTCAGCCACACAGCACAATCGACCGTACCAACGAGCGGCATGTTTATGGGCTTGTTCGAGGTCTGGGGCGCCGTTCCCGTCAGGTCGACATGGATGTCGGACCCCGTGATCGTCAGGGTAACCTCGATGGGCAGTTCCTTGAGAGCCGGATCTGGGCTGTCGAGGTAGCCGTCGATGAAGGTTCGGGCATTGTAGCGACCGTCGGGAATCCGGGTGATGGCATCGCGCATGAGGTGCTCGGAGTAGTCGAGCAGGTCTTCATAGGCGCCCGTCACCGTGTCGAGCCCGTACTGATTCAGGAGCGCTGCGTATCGATCCGCTCCGATACGAGCGGCCGAAACCTGCGCTTCCATGTCGCCAACGACCAGATCAGCGATTCGGATGTTGCTTCGCAGGATCTGCCAGACCGGCTCGACCTTGCGGCCACCCTCGTAAACACGGATCGCCTTGAACTGGAGGCCTTCGGCGTAGGTGTCCACCGCGTCCACAATACCGCAGCTGCCCGGGGTCAGAGCGCCAATGTCGAGATGATGCGCGGTTGTCACCGAGAAGCCGGCGAGTTCGCCCCTGTGGAAGATCGGTACGACAAAACCGACGTCAGGCCCATGGGAGGCGCCGCCATAGGGATCGTTGTGCATGAAGACATCGCCGGGATTAACGGTATCGCCGCGCTTTTCCAGTTCGCGCAGAATGCCGGCGATGTACCCAGGGATCGGTCCGGATTGCAGGGGCGTGCTCATCGTGCATTCGCACAGCTGGCGACCGGTCGCATCGGTCAGCGCCGCTCCAAAGTCTTCGCTCTCGCGAATGATACTGGAATAACTCATCCGCATGAGCTTGTGGCCCATCTCGATGGCGATGTTCTCCAGCGCACCGTGGATGACCGCAGCAAGGAAGGGATCGACTCGGGTCTGCATCATCGGTCTCCTACGCCTGGTTTTCGCGTGACATACGCACATTGCCGAAACGGTCGGCCCAGTAGGTCCAGCCGGGTGGTACAATAGTGGTCGTGTCTGTCTGCAGCAGGATCGCCGGGCCGCTGAACCTGCGGTCGACCGGAAGCGACGTCCGTTCGATATGCGGCGTATCGTAGGTCTTCAGCTCGTCATCAAAACGAAACACGCACCGTCCGGCGCCAACCTGTCGCGGCTCGCCCGACACCGAATAGGCCGGCGGTTCGGCGAGCTTGTCGACCATGCCCAATCCTCGCACCTTGACCGTGACGATTTCGATTGGGCTTGCCTCGAAGGCGTGGCCGTATTCCTCCCGGTGTCGGTCGTGGAAGGCGCACCAGACCGTCTCCAGCGAGGACATTGTCAGCGGCCCGTCGGGCACGTCGATCTTCAGTTCATAGCCTTGACCGACATAGCGCAGGTCGGCCTGCCGCAGCATCTTGACGCGGTCGGCCGGGACCTTGTCGCGTGCGAAGATCGCGCCGAGTTCCTGCTCCATGTCGTCGAACAGCCCCTGCAGGCGGTCGAGCTCCAGGGAGCCCTTTACCGCAAAGGCCGTGCGCAACGCATGGTACTCCAGGTCGGCAGTCAGCAACCCGACCGCAGATGTGATGCCCGGATGTGGCGGGATCAGCACGTTTTGCATGTCTAGCATCGTCGCAACCTCAGCCGCATGGAGAGGGCCAGCCCCGCCGAACCCTGCGAGCGTGAACTCGCGCGGATCGATACCCTTCTGGACGGTGCGGGAGCGGATCGCGTTCGCCATGTTGCTGTTGAGGACCGTCAGGGCACCTTCGGCCGTCTCTTCCGGCGTCCGTCCGAGTGCCGCGGCAAGCTCTCCGATGACGCGTTGCGAAGCCTCCGCGTCGAGTGACATCCGGCCACCAAGGAAGTTGTCGGCCACCAACCGGCCGAGCACGAGATTAGCGTCGGTCACCGTGGGCAAAATGCCGCCGCGACCGTAAGCTGCCGGCCCTGGATCGGCGCCAGCACTTTGCGGGCCGACCCGGAACGCCTTGCCCCGGTCGATATGAGCGATCGAGCCACCGCCGGCACCGATCGTGTGGATGTCGATCATCGGCAGCATAACCGGAAAGTCGGCGATCTTGGCGCTGCGCGCATCGGCCTCTGCAAGGCGGCCGTCGCGTACTATGCCGATATCCGCGCTGGTCCCGCCGATGTCGAGGGTGACGAGCCGCCGGGTTCCCGCGTGCTCTCCGACCCATGCGCCGCCGCGCACGCCTGCCACGAGACCAGACAGCAATGTCGTCGCCGGGCGTTCGGCAATCATCTCTGGCGTCGCTAGACCGCCGCTCGAGGTCATGACCCGCAACTCGCCGGTGACGCCGAGCTTGCGCAACTCGTCACTCAGATTGCTGACGTAGCGGCGCACCTTCGGTCCGATGAAAGCCGACATGGCTGCCGTGGTGAAACGCTCGAACTCGCGGAACTGAGGTGAGACCTCCGCGGACGTCGTGACGAAGACGTCCGGCAGGATGTTGCGCACGATCTCGGCTGCGCGCTTCTCGTGCATCGGGTTCACGTAGGAGAACAGGAACCCGACAAGAATCGCCTCGACGCCCGCGTCACCGAGTTCCCGCGCGACCGTTGCCACGGCGTCTTCGTCGAGGGCGACGAGTTCGGCGCCTTTCGCATCGAGGCGCCCTGCCACTGTCTTGCGAAAACGGCGACGTATCAGAGGGCGGCTCTGCCAGGGCAGGTCCTGCATGATCGAATAGTGCTGCGGCCGCTGGTGGCGTCCGATGTGGAGGATGTCCCGGAAGCCCTCATTGGTGATCATCCCGGTCACCGCGCCGTCATGGACGAGCATCGCATTGGTGCCGACGGTCGTGCCGTGAAACACGGCTTCGATCTGCCCCGGTGTCACCTGTGCGATCTCGCAGATTTCGCGGATGCCCTCGACGACGCCCAGCGCCGGATTGGCAGGGGTCGACGGCGTCTTGTGGATCGTCACCGATCCCTTTTCGAGATCTGCCAGGATCAGGTCCGTGAACGTCCCCCCGACATCGACGCCCAGTGCAATCATTCCAGCCTCCAAATGCGAACGGGGCAACATTGATCCATATGGATCGAATTGGCAAGTTGAATCCATATGGTTTGAATTGTAGGCAAGGCAGGGCATGTGAACGGACCCTGGAGCAAGGTGCACCGGGAAGGAGCGTGGTTCGAAGGGGGGAGGCGGCGATGGGCGTTAACAGACTGCTGGACGAGATTTTTTCCGGGGAACTCCGCGAACTGATGGTGATCAGTTACATCGTCCTGGGCAACAACGCGGTTACCAGCCGCTTCATAGAACGCCAGTTTCAGATGCCGGTGCAGGCCTGGTCGGCACTCTACGCGATCGACCGGTTCCCAGGCATCCGCGCCAAGGAAATCAAGCAGATCTTTCCGCGGCCGCAGAACACGATCAGCCGTGCGGTTTCGCTTCTGGAAGAGCGGAACTACATCTTCCAGGAAACATCCGACACCGACGGGCGCGAAAAACGCCTTTATGCGACAGAAAGCGGCAAGGCGCTTCTGGTTGACCTTGTGGAGACGTCCCGTAGGCGGCAGGCCGAATTGCTGGCTCCTCTCACGGAGGACGAGCGCGGGACGTTCTTTGAACTCGCGCTAAAGGTCGCGAGCGGGCAGAAGCTCCTATGTTCCTCGGTCATGGACACGGACTGATCGCCCTCAATCGGAAGAATGCGCTCTTCGCCGGTTCCGACAGCGACAGCTACCGTCTCGCCCAAAGCCGCGCCCGAAAGGCTGGCTGAAACCCCTCGAAAAATCGCCACGCACGCATCAGACCACCGCTCGGGCTACGCCCTCCCGGCGGTCTGATGCGTGCGCCGAGAGTGGCCGGCTATTGCTCCGCCGCGTGGCATGATTTTGCTCCGCCGTTGACACCGGCACTCTGCAATGGCCTCGAATGATCATGAACAGTACCGGAAAGCCGACGAGCCAGCCGAGGACGAGAACGCGCTTACGCCCCCAGGCATCGGCGAGTTGGCCCGGGACGAGATTGGCGAAGGCCTTCACCGCGCCGAACCTCACGATGAAGGAAACGACCAGCGTCGTCGAAGTGTTACCGAACCCTTCTGAGCCGATCAGCGGCACGACAGTGCGTTCGGTCCCGATTTGGGTGGTCGACCGTCGGCGTGAGACATTTTGTCAAGCCGGATAGCCTTCTCGACGAAGTCATGCCATGTTCAGACTGATGAAACCCTTGTCGTTCGCGAGCCGCCTGCTTCTGGCGCTGATCCTGTTGGGGCTGGTTGCCGGACCCATGGCCGCTTCTTCGGCTGCGCCTGCTATGGCTGCACAGGCGATGGCGTCGATGCCGGACAGCATGCCGTGCTGTCCCGACGATAATCCTGCCGTTCCGGATTGCGCCAAGGACTGCCCGCTGGCCGTGCTTTGCGTCGCCAGCTTCGGCAGTGTGCCACCCCCGTCAACGCCGGCGTTTTCCGTCCAACTCCTGGCTGGCGACGTATTCCTGCACAGCCGGGACGCGGTCCTCCCGTCGGTTGTCGGGGAGCCACCTCCCAGACCTCCCAAGGCCTGACTGTCATAGGCGCTTCTAGCGCCTGAACCCGTGCGGCCGAATGCTGCACTGGTCGAATCCGCGCGGCGTTCGCCACGCAGTGCGGTGTGCAAGCACGCATTCATGACGGTCGGACCCTGAAACATGAAATCGATATTCTCTCTTCGCGCGGCGATGCTGGCGCTCGCCTCCTGCATCGTACCTTTCCAAGCGGTCAAAGCAGCGCAAGAGGACTACGAATTCCAGCTCGTCGACAGTGAAATCAAGCAAGGTGACGCCGCCGTCGTCGCGGTCAGGCTCGTCGACAAGCGCTCCGGCGAGCTGGTCGAGAACGCAGTCATCTTCGCGACGCGCATGGACATGGCGCCGGATGCAATGGAGGCGATGACTACAACCGTCAAGGCGATGCCGTCGATCGAGTCCGGGATCTATCGCTTCACAACCAATCTGACGATGGCCGGTGGCTGGCGCTTTTCCATCGCCGCGAAGGTCCAGGGCGAGGAAGGCACTGTCGAAAGCCGGCTGATCCTTAAGGCGGTCCCATGAGCAGGTTCTCCAACCTCGTCGCTGTCGCGACCATCGTGGTAGGCACCGCCACCGGGGGATATTGGGCCGGGCAACACGGACTTTCCGCTTCGGACATTCTGCAGATGGTCGAGGCAGGCGTCGAGCAGGCGTTTGGCGGCGAACCGCAACAGGCCGCAACCGCCCCGGCACCGTCCGGTCCCATCATTTACTACCGCCATCCCGATGGAGATTCAGCCTATTCATCGATGCCGAAGCGCACCGAGGACGGCCGGGACTTCGTCGCGATCCTGGCGAGCGAAGACGTCAGCTTTGAGGTTCGCCCTGAGGTCGAAGCAGCCCGCGGTGAAGCGTCGGAGCCGAGCGGCCGGAAGGTTCTCTACTACCGCAACCCCATGGGCCTGCCGGACACGTCTCCTGTGCCCAAGAAGGACTCCATGGGGATGGACTACATTCCCGTCTTCGAAGGCGAAGCGGATGACGGGTCGACCGTCAGGGTCTCGGCAGGAAAGCTGCAACGGACTGGCGTGAAGACAGCGCTGGCCACCAGAGGCGCGATCAAACGTGCGGTCCGGATACCTGGAACGATCACGCTGGACGAGCGCCGCGTCAGCGTCGTCTCGACTCGCACCGAGGCTTTCCTTGAGGAGGTGGCTGATGTGACGACTGGAACGTCGATTGAAAAAGGCCAGCCGTTGGTGCGGTTCTACGCCAAGGAGATCGCCGCGGCAGGCGCGCTTTATTCCGCCGACCTGAAGGGCGGGTCGGGCCGGAACGCCGCTGCGGGCAGCCTACAGCGTCTGGAAAATCTTGGCGTTCCTGCGGAAGCGATTGCTGAGATCGAGAAGACGAAGAAGGTGCCGATCTCGGTGACATTAATGGCGCCCCGAAGCGGCGTTGTCCTGGAGCGCATGGCCGTCGACGGCATGATGGCGGAGGCGGGCCAGACCCTGTTCCGGATCGCCGATGTTTCGACCCTCTGGGTAATGGCCGATGTGCCGGAATACGAGTTGAGTTCGGTTCGTATCGGGGACAAGGCGACCGTCCGCATCCGCAGCCGTCCAGGCAAGGTATTCGAAGGCAAGGTCGGTCTGATCTACCCCGAAATCCAGGGGCAGACCCGCACCGCGAGGATTCGCATCGAACTCCCCAATCCCGACGGGCTGCTGCTCGCCAACATGTATGCCGAGGTGGAAATTGCGACCGGCGGCACTGATCCTGTCGTGACCGTGCCTGATAGCGCCGTCATCGACACGGGCGACCGCCAGGTTGTGATCGTCGAAAAAGGCGAAGGCAGCTTTGAGCCGCGCGACGTGAAGATCGGCATGCGAGGCGACGGTATGGTCGAGATCATGGAGGGCCTCGTCGAAGGCGAAAAGGTCGTCGTCTCGGCGAACTTCCTGATCGATGCCGAAAGCAATTTGAAAGCCGCGCTCGGCGCGCTGACGCCTGCGGAGGCAAAACCGTGATCGCCAAGCTCATTGCCTGGTCGGCCCGAAATTTGATCCTCGTATTCTTCGCGACCGCGCTTGCCGCTGCCGCGGGGGTCTATGCGGTCAAGACCTTGCCGCTGGATGCTATACCGGACCTCTCCGACGTCCAGGTCATCGTCTTCACCGATTATCCGGGCCAGGCCCCGCAAGTCGTCGAGGACCAGGTCACCTATCCGCTGACGACTTCTATGCTGACGGTGCCACGGTCGAAGGTGGTCCGCGGCTTCTCGTTCTTTGGGGTGTCCTTCGTCTATGTGATCTTCGAGGACGGTACCGACCCCTATTGGGCGCGGAGCCGGGTGCTCGAATATCTGAACGCGGCCGCCAGCCGACTGCCCGACGGCGTTTCCCCTGCGCTCGGACCGGACGCGACAGGCGTCGGCTGGGTTTACCAGTACGCGGTTGTTGCCAAGGAATTGTCCCTCGCTGAACTCCGTTCCCTGCAGGACTGGGTCGTGCGCTTCGCAGTCTCGAAGGCGGAAGGGGTGTCCGAGGTCGCAAGCGTCGGCGGCTTCGTCAAGCAATACTCGATCGTGGTCGATCCGTCGCGGATGCGCGCCCAGGGCGTGACGCTTGCGGAAATCGGCGAAGCGGTTCGCAGCAGCAACATGGATACGGGCGGGCGCACAGTCGAGATCTCCGAATTCGAATTCATGGTGCGCGGCCGCGGCTACCTGAAGAGCATCACCGACATCGAGAGCATCGCGCTCAAGTCGGTCAGTGGCGTGCCGCTCAGACTCGGCGACGTCGCCAAGGTCGAGATTGTTCCTGACGAGCGCCGCGGCATCGCTGAACTGAACGGCGAGGGCGAGGTCGCGAGCGGCATCGTGCTGCAGCGGGTCGGCGCGAATGCGCTGACCGTCATCGAGAACGCTAAGGAGAGTCTCGCTGAGATCGAAAAGAGCCTGCCTGAAGGTACCGAGATCGTGCCTGTCTACGATCGTTCAAAGCTCATTGAGGCTGCGATCGAGACCCTGAAGTCGACGCTGGTGGAGGAGAGTATCGTGGTCGCCCTCGTCACCATCGTGTTCCTGCTTCATGTGAGGAGCGCATTGGTCGCGATCATCATGCTTCCAGTCGGCATCCTGATGGCCTTTGCCGCTATGAAGCTGCTTGGCCTCAGCTCCAACATCATGAGCCTCGGCGGCATCGCTATCGCCATCGGAGCGATGATCGACGCGGCGATCGTCATGATTGAGAACGCGCACAAGCACCTGGAGCGCGCGCCGCCGGACAAGCCGCGGATCGAGGTAATGATCAAGGCGGCGAGCGAGGTCGGACCGGCGCTGTTCTTCAGCCTGCTCATCATCACGGTCTCGTTCCTGCCGATCTTCACGCTTGAAAGCCAGGAAGGCCGTCTGTTCGGTCCGCTCGCCTTCACCAAAACCTTCGCCATGGCGGCCGCGGCGTTGCTCTCGGTCACGCTGGTGCCGGCGCTGATGGTGGTGCTCGTGCGCGGCCGCATCGTGCCGGAGCACAAGAACCCGCTCAACCGCCTGCTGATCGCGGTCTACAGGCCCATCATCGCCGGCGTGCTTAAGGCGAAGGCTTTCACCATGCTGCTCGCGATCGCCGCCCTTGCCGTGACCGTCTGGCCCGCGCGCCAGCTCGGCAGCGAGTTCATGCCGAACCTCGACGAAGGAACGCTGATGTACATGCCGACGACCTTGCCGGGGCTATCGATCACCAAGGCCGCCGAACTGATGCAGATGCAGGACCGGATCATCAAGTCGTTCCCTGAGGTCGAGTCCGTTTTCGGAAAGGCAGGACGCGCGCAGACCGCGACCGATCCTGCGCCGACCGAGATGTTCGAAACGATAATCAACCTGAAACCGAAATCGGAGTGGCGGCCGGGCGTGACGACAGACAGCCTGAAGGCTGAGATGGACGCCGCGCTGCAATTTCCGGGGGTGTCGAATGCCTGGACGATGCCGATCCGCGCCCGCATCGACATGCTGTCGACGGGCATACGCACGCCCGTCGGGGTCAAGGTCTACGGCACCGATCTCGCCGAGATGGAAAATATCGCGCGCCAGATTGAGGCCGTGCTCAGGGCAGTGCCTGGCACGTCCAGTGCCTATGCCGAGCGGGTAATCGGAGGTTACTACCTCGACATCGTGCCTGATCGGGCGGCCTTGGGCCGCTACGGCCTGTCGATCGGCGACGTCCAGGATGTGATCTCCATGGCGCTCGGCGCAAAGGTGATCACGTCCACGGTCGAGGGCCGGGAACGCTACGGCGTCGCCATCCGCTACCCACGTGCGCTTAGAAGCGATCCCGGCGCGATCGCCCGCGACGTGCAGATCGCGCTGCCTGGCGGCGGCTTCGTGCCCCTCGGGGAAGTCGCCAAGGTCGAACTCACGCGCGGCGCGACCTCGATCCGCACCGAGAACGGGCAGCTAGCCGTCTACATCTTCGTCGACATCGCCGGACGGGATCTTGGCGGCTATGTCGGCGAGGCCCAACAAGCGGTCGCCGCAGAGGTAAAACTGCCCCACGGTTATTCGGTCGCCTGGAGCGGGCAGTTCGAATATCTCGAACGTGCCCAGGCGCGGCTGAAGATCGTCGTGCCGCTAACGCTCGCGCTCATCTTCCTGCTGCTCTACCTGAACTTCCGGGCGCTAACCGAGACGCTGATCGTCATGCTGTCGCTGCCCTTCGCGATCGTCGGCGGCATTTGGATGATGTGGTGGCTGGACTTCAACATGTCGGTCGCAGTCGCCGTCGGGTTCATTGCGCTCGCCGGCGTAGCGGCCGAAACCGGCGTCATCATGCTGATCTATCTCGACAACGCGTGGAGCGAAGCGAGAGCCAGATGTGCGGCCGAGAAGCGGAATATGGCCAAGGCGGACCTTAACGAGGCGATCATGTTCGGTGCCGTCGAGCGCGTGCGCCCGAAGATGATGACCGTCGTCGCCATCATGGCGGGCTTGCTGCCGATCCTTTGGACCACTGGAACCGGATCGGAGGTCATGCAACGGATAGCCGTGCCCATGATTGGCGGCATGATTTCTTCAACGATCCTGACGCTCGTTGTGATTCCGGCAGTCTACGGCATCGTCAAGGGCTGGCGATTGCCGAAATCGGTTCGGAAGGGACCTGTTTTGCAGACAACAGAAATTGAGCTCGCTGCGGAGTAGGCGATCTGGAGTCAGGCTAGCCAGCACCAAGGTCGGTGGTCGCTCTTTGATCGCCTTGCCCCATTTATTGTTCAGGGGCCGCGACAAGGGCGTCGAGAAGGATCGGCGGAAGGGCTATCAGCGCGCTTGGGAAGCTTCAACCAGCGCTACAAGACAGCTTGGCGAAGTCCCTGCTGAACGACAGAGCCGCGAGCTTGAGGCCCTCTACTGTGATGAGATACGGGAAGATCGTGTACGCGAAGTCATCGACGGTGAGTCCTGCCGGGTCGCCAAGGCGGCGGTCTGGATGCTGTTGGCGCCTTCGGGTGGGGGATCTGTGCGCCGAGCAGCCCGCCGCTGCCGGCGTCGGCCACGAGCTTGACGAGGCCTCGGGTGTCACACGCGGCGAGCGCGCGCGGCACCTGGTCGAGCCCGATCGTCGACGTGCGGACCTGTTGTCCAGCGGCGTAGGCCGCTGCCCCTGTCAGCCCGACGCTCGCCAGCCGTGGGCCCGTGAACACGATGGTGGGTATGGCGCTGCTGTCGTAGCGCAAGCTGTCGCCGTTGAGGGCGTTCTTAGCGGCGAGCTTGGCGCCATATCCGTGTCCCAACAACGTTGCGGTGACGAAACGCTGCTTTCGTCGTGCAGGCGCTTGACCTCCAGCACGATCCTGATCTTGTCTTCGGCCCGGAAATGCCGACGGGTTGCCCGGCGGATATCCTTCACCACCTGCTCCGAAGGCTTCCTCGCACTCGTTCTCTTGGGTCGCATCGTCGTCCCTTCGTCAATGCGACGAGACCAAAACCCTCCTTTAAGTCACAACCTCAAATCTGGACTATAGGTGCTGACGGGGAACACGATCAGGAGCAGCTGGGGCGCTGGCGCCGGCATCGCTCCTTATCCCGCCCTCACTACCGATTCTGTCTGCAAGTTTCCGCAACCACAGTAACGCCTGCCGCACAAACAGTTGACGATCATCGCCGAAATCGTGGGTGGCGTTGGCTGGTCTATCCTGCAACCTGATGGGCATGAACAGGCGGACAATCACACGCCAGCAGAAGACGCTTCCAGGAACATGCCACATAGCAGTCCTGATGCGTTCGATGAGCGGGATAGCCAAGGCGGTCGTTTTGGCGACGCTATTCATCTGCCTCGCAATCCTCATCCACTTGTACACGGCAATCGGCGATTGGAGCTGAGCCAGGTTGCGAGAGCGACAGTGATTACCATCAGGGGGCAATGAGCAGATCAATTCCTAAAGACAGACAAGCCAACCGTTGCCAGATCCACCCTACGTCAGGAATGGAGAAGCCAATGACCTCGGTTTACAAAATGAAACTACCTCCCCGGACAATGGAGGACGCCGACGCAAAGGTCAGCGCGGTTCTGGAAAAGGCGAAAGCGCGGGTTGGCGCCGTCCCCAACATGTACAGTGTTATTGCAAATTCTCCGGGCCTCCTTGAAACCTATCTCGACGGCTATGCACGGTTTCGCCAGGACTCCGGCTTCACTCCGATCGAGCAGGAAGTCGTGCTCCTTACGATTAGCCGTAACAATGGTTGCGACTACTGCATGGCGGCGCACAGCACGATAGCCGATAAGGCGTCTGGCGTGCCGTCCAAAGTCACCAATGCAATCCGTGACGGCCATGACATCCCTGACCCGAAGCTCGCAGCCTTGAGCGTCTTCGTTGATAGAATGCTGTCGAGTCGTGGAATTCCAACACCGGATGACGTATCCACTTTTCTGGAGGCCGGTTATTCCGAGCGGCAAATCCTCGAACTCGTGCTGGCCATCGCGGTCAAAACGCTCAGCAACTATTCCAATCACCTCTTCCACACGCCGCTCGATGCAAGATTCGCCGATCGTGAATGGAAGAAGCAGGCTTGACAATCGATAAATTCCGAGCGGGGAGAGGAGGGATCTCCTCTCCGCTCGGCGCACGGGTTTTACGCAGAAGGAAGATCGACATGCTGGCAAAGCGGCTGACATCGAAACAAGTCAATCGACGTGATCTCTTAACCGCTGCCTCGCTCGCGTCGGCATCGGTTCTGATTTCAGCTTGCACCACCGCGCCGACGCGACGGGGCACTGAGTCCAACCTGCGGGAAATCCAGCCGACGTCCCGCCATGAGCGCCTATGGCAGCTACGTGTCGACCTACGCCGCCGTCGTGGACGAAGGCTACAAAATCCCTGCCGTACCGATCGACAAGATCGATCGCGCTACCTGCGCCAGGTAGTGCCCGATCCAACCGGAGAACGGCCTGGAACGATCGTCGTGGAACCTCAAGCCATTTCCTGTATCTGGTTCGTGAGGACGGCGATGCGCTGAGATATGGCGTTGGTTTAGGCCGCGATGGCTTTGAATGGTCTGGCCGCGCCATCGTTTAGCGGGAACGAAAAGGCCGAAATGGACACCGCCGGCGACCATGATCGCGCGCGAACCGCATCTGACGAAGTACAGCGCCGCGAACGGCGGTATTAGGTCTGGCCTCGACAACCCGCTTGGCGCCCGCGCGCTGTTTATTTTCCAGAATGGCGAGGACACTTTGCATCGTCTTCACGGCGCTCCCGAGTGGCAGTCGATAGGCAAGTCGATATCCTCGGCCTGCGTTCGGGACACGAACCAAGACGTCATAGAGCTCTATAAGCTCGGGATGATCAAGGAGAGTTGGGTTGCGCCAAGGGTCAGTCGGCTGAGTCCGAGACTTTCTGCTTTCGCGCAATTGTCTGCACGGCGATATTGCGTCCCGATGGATAGCCGTCTATCGCAACGACACTCACTGCATCTTTGTCTCAATGGACGATGGGAGTTCCTGCTGTGAACGAGCACGTGGAGCGCGATCAGATCACTTCTCTCACCGCCGACATCGTGTCGGCCTATGTTTCCAACAATCCCGTGCCCGCCGGAGAATTGGCCAACCTCATCGGCAATGTCTACAAATCGCTGCTCGCCGTGTCTGCGGGCGGTCAGGACGCGCCCACCGAGCCGCAGAAGCCGGCAGTCCCAGTGAAAAAGTCCGTCCACCAGGACTACATCGTCTGCCTGGAGGACGGAAAGAAGTTCAAGTCGCTGAAGCGCCATCTCAACGTCCACTACAGCATGACTGCGGACGAATACCGCGCCAAGTGGGGCTTGCCGGCAGACTACCCGATGGTGGCGCCTCAATATGCCGCACAACGCTCGGAATTGGCGAAGAAGCTCGGCCTCGGGCGCAAGAAGTCGGCGCCCCCGCCGATACCGGCAAAGCGCAGTCGCAAGAAGGTTGCCGCCGGCATCTGACTGATGGAGGTCAAACGCGTCGTCGCCTAGGCCAGAAAGGCTCGGGAGGCGGGCACCACGCGCTATTTCATGGGTACGGCCTGGCGCGGCCCGAAGGAGCGCGACAGGAACGCCGTAGTCGCTACGATCTCGGGCGTGAAGGCGCCCGGTATGGAGACCTGCATGACGCCCGGCATGCTCCATCCTGGCCAGGCGCAACGCCTCAACCAGGCCGGTCTCGACTACTACAACCATAACATCGACACCACGGAACGCTATTACGGCGAAATCGTCTCGACCCGGACCTTTGCCGACCGCTTGGAACGTTTGGCCACTTGCGCGGGGCCGGCATGAAGGTCTACTGCGGCGGCATCGTCGGCATAGGCGAGCGATGGGCCGACCGCATCTTCATGCTGGTCACGCTCGCCAACCTGAGTTGGTGCAACTGCGGATCAAGGAGGCGGGCGGGCGTGAGGCTGGGCTTCGAGTTGGAAACGGCACTCGTCGTGGAGCCCGATTATATCGCGCTCGGCCCGCTCTACCCCACCACACCCAAAGCAATGAAATGGGGGCGCCGCAGGGGTGCGACCGTATCTCCGTCTGGAAACATCGCGTCGGCAGCCTTCCGCTAATGGCCATCGGCGGGCTTGTCACGTTACCGTCTCCGACAATTTGGACGTCCAGAAACAAGCACCCGCTCCAAAAAGCGTCCACAGCAATGGCTGCTCGGTTCCGATGGCTGGCGAGTTGGTCAGGAACCTCAACGCTTTGGACCGTGTCGGGCCGCGATGGATAGGGGTCGCTCCCGAGCTATGCCTTGGCGTCCAATGAGGCGCATTTCAGGGCTAGTAGCATTGTTCAGCGACAGCGAAGGATACCCGGGAAGCCCATGAACTTTTGGAGGGTGATCTCGTCCGTGACGATTTGGATCGACTCTGCGAGGCCAATGCGCGAAGGCCGATTGAAATGAGATTTGATGATGGCAATTGCCTTACTGCCTTGATTGAGTGCTTTTTTTAAGAATTCTAATGACCGCAACAACCCTTAATTGAACACCGGTGGATCAAAATACTCGTCATGTGGAAAGGTGTGAAAGCAATTTTCGACGGCAGTCTCGATGCCGAACCAGCCAGGCTAACCATCATCCAGTCCGTCGTCGTGACGATCCTGGCGGTGGCCATGGCGGCTGGACTTTGGGTTACGATCGGGGTGCACTTTCCCAACATTTGGTATCAGATCTTTGCCGCGCTCTTTATAGCATCGATATTGGCGCCAATTTTTCTGTACCCGTCCTATAGGACTTCCCACCGGTTGCGCCTTGCCAACACCGTCATCAAGCAACAGGCCTTCACGGATCACCTGACAAAGCTGCCAAACTCGTTTGCATTGTCAGATGCGCTGGAGCAGCGTCTGCGCAAGCAGACTGAGGGATTTGCCGTGCACTTTGTCGATGTTGACAGGTTCAAGCAAGTTAACGATTCGCTCGGCCACGATGTGGGCAACGCGGTGTTGAAGGCGATCGCCGAGAGGCTGCGGCACTGTGTTGGGGAGAAGGATTTTGTCGCGCGCTTCGGCGGAGACGAATTCGTCGTCGTGCAAAACAGGGTTTCGTCTGAGGCGGAAGCCATCGATTACGCGAACAGGATAAGGCAGGCGGTCTCGACGACCTACGGCCTGGAAACCCATCAGATTGCCGTCCGGGTTACAATCGGAACCGCGCTCGCTCCGTTGCACGCAGACGAGCCCACCCAGATCCTCAAGGCTGCCGACTTGGCTCTCTATAAGGCCAAATCCCGTGGCACGACCGGCGAATTGTTCGCACCTCAAATGGCCATGGTGGCAAGCCGGCGCAGGACAATCGAAGTCGGGCTGGAGGCCGCCCTTGTGGAAAGACAGTTGTCGCTTATGTTTCAGCCGATTGTGCAAAGAACACGCCCGCAGCGCATCGTCGCCGTCGAGGCGTTGGTTCGGTGGAGTTTGCCCGACGGTACGACGATTTCCCCGAGTGAATTCGTGCCTGTCGCCGAGCGAACCGGTTGGATCGTGGAAATTGGCGAATGGGTACTCGAACAGGCGTGCGTGGAGTGCCGCAACTGGCCAGAGGATGTGCGTGTCGCCGTCAATGTGTCACCGGTACAATTCTCTCGCGGCGACCTGCTGGCAACCGTCAAACGAATCCTGACCAAGACGGGGCTGTCACCCCATCGGTTGGAACTCGAGATCACCGAGTCGGTCCTGATTAGCGATACGACCCTCATTGAGCCAATCTTGAGCGAGCTCCGCGCGATGGGCGTACGCGTTGCACTGGACGACTTCGGCGCTGGGTATTGCGGCCTTCATTATCTGCGTCAATTCACCATCGATAAGATCAAGGTCGATAAAACGATTATTGATGAAGCATGCACGAGCGAAAAGGCGCTGAACATCCTGCGCGGTGTTTCCAAGATCGCCTCGGAAATCGGCATGACAGTCACGGTCGAGGGGGTCGACAACCAGGAAAAAATTGAGCTGTTGAATCGTGAAAAATGCGCTGATGAGTTGCAAGGCTTCTTCTTCAGCCGACCCGTGGCTGCCCGCATCGCTACGCAAATGCTGGCGCTACAACAGCGCCACGAGAACCAGCAAGAGAACGTGATTTCGAATCGAAGACCGGATTAGCCAATGGCAAAACGATCAGACTTTGTGGTCTTGAGCAGAAATGCATCGGCTGTAGAGCTGTTCCTAGGTGGCAGTAAGGCGATGAACGGAAGATCACTTTTCCGGCCGTTCGCGGCGATGGCGGCCGCGAGTAGCTTGCCGGCGCCCGTCCAGCGCCATCGCCCCTCCCCGGCAACCCTACGCTCGAGCCCCAGCGCCAGCCCTCCTCCCGGCCACAGTGCAACACGGCACGCTCGCACGCGTAACCGCGTTCGAGGTGGGCAATGCGCCAAGCGATATAGTGAGAACCCCCCGAAAACCGGACAGTGACGGAAGCTACGAACTGACGTCTACTGTCTCCAAGAACGAGTAGGCAGAGCATGCGCAAGCGGAGGAATCATGAAGCGGGCTTCAACGCTCGCGTGGCGCTGGAGGCCGTGAAGGGCGAGCGCACCTTGTCGGAGTTGGCTACCGAATATGGGCGTGCATCCGACGATGACCCACCAGTGGAGAAGGCGCTTCTCGACGGGGCGGCGGACATTTTCGAGCGGGGCACGAAGACGACCGCTGAGGTCAACGAGGACACCGTTCGGGCGCTGCGCGCAAGGATCGGAGAGCTGGCCCTCGCCAGCGATTTTTTGTCACGAAAGCTTAATACCAGCGGTCATGTTGATTGACCGACGACATGCGCCCACCGCCTCATTCCGATTGACGTGATGATTTCTGGATTTGCGAGGAGCTGCGGGGCGACCTCTGGCGCCGGCCAGTCCTGAACCAGAGCGACCGGAGCCTCGTCACCGTCGTCGCGCTCGTGGCAACCGGAAAGGCGGACCAGATTTATAACAACAGTGCCGATTTCTGACTCGCTCCCCCGGCCACCCCAACCGCCAGATCGACGATCTCCTGCCGTGGACCTCGATCAGGCGGCGGACGAGCTGCACCAAGGTGTCGTCCTGAGGTTTGTGATATGGCCCGCGGAGCTTCGCCGCACGATGCACCTTGTCATGGAGATGCGAGCGGGTCACCTCGATTGTCTCGGCGACGGCCTTCGTCGGGAACCGTCCCTCGGCTGCGACAGAGCCGCAAGCTCGGTTTTATGGGATGGCCCACCCCTCCTGAGAAGCATCGACTAGGATGCCGGTTGTGGAGAATAAAGGAGCGAGCCATGAACATTGCTATCCTCGGAATCGATCTGGGCAAGAACCCGTGCAGTGTGGTTTGGCGTCGACGAGACCGGCGCTGTCGTACTGCGCCGGCGCATGCTTCATCAGACGATTGTGCAGTGTGCGTCGGGCCTGCCGCGCTGGGGGATGGCGATGGAGCCGCGCTGCGGCGCGCACCATCTCGGACGCATTCTCCCAGCGCGGGGTCACGAGATGTCTGGACTGTGCTGGCGGGACAGGAGACAACCCGGCTGCGCCCGGGCCGGCGCAGACTTTCGGAGCCAACCCGAACCGTCTCTACGGAGACGGCGACGGGATCGTATTGGCCTTCGGTGCCGCGCTCCCAATGCAGACAATCCTATGATGGCTGGCGCGCAACGGCTCGACGCGATAGCGTGGTGGCCTAGCGGGGTATGCATGGGCGTTCTGGTAAAATACGTCGTCGAAGATGATGGGGGAAACATCATCACGTCGAGTTATCTTCCTCGGGGATATGAAGATGACGATGCTGCTGCCGTGCATATCGACGTGCTCCGCAGCTCGCGTGATGTAAGCGGATACGACGCCAAGCATGGACGCTGGTGGGCGCGGGATCGTGCAGATCCCCAACTTTGGCACTACTGGTGGGTCGAATGCCCGAAACCGGCAGAGAATTAGTTCAGCGGACCGGCGCGGCGGGATTACGGCGGGACCAGCGCGCGCCGATCGTTAGAAGTTTGCGCCGCTGATATCGCCGCCAAGGGCGTGGCGGCCACCGATCACAAACTGCTCGGCACTCATGGCGATGTGCTTGGCCGCTGCGCGAACGTCGCGTTCGCGCCTCTCGAAGGGCTGGGACTCGGCAAGGGCTCGTGCTCCGATCAGATCGTTCACCCGCAGCACGACGCCCACTGCGACTTCAGCGGCGTGAGAACAGGCAAGCCGGTAGTTGATCCGGGCCGCAACCAGATCAGAGCCCTCGCTTTCGACGGACGCGCACAAGGCCGACATGGCTGACCGCATGTAGGCGCCAGCCGCCCTGCACTTCGCAAGGCAGCGCCCGATCTCTGCGTGAGCCAGTTCGCGTTCTGCGACGGGGACGGTGATGCCTTGACGACGGTGGCCGGAGCTGATCGAGATGAGCGCGTCGATTGCACCCTTGGCGATCCCAAGCGGCACAGTGGAAACGGTCCAGACAAAGGCGGAAATGCCCGGAAGGCGATAGACGACACCGGCGTGGGTAGGATTTGGCTGAAAGTCGCAAACAAATTCGACAGGCAGGAACGCCTCGTCTGCCTCGAAATCCCAGCTTCCGGTGCCTCTCATCCCTGACACATGCCAGTTGTCGATCAGATTGACGGCCTCACGAGGCAAGAACGCCAGAACGATCCGCCCATTTGCCGACCCCTTCCCTTCGTTCACCTCACAAAGTGCGGCAAAGGTCGTGGCGTGGGGCGCGCCGCTTGCAAAAGGCCACCGGCCGGTGATGCGGTATCCAGACTTAGTAGGGACCGCCTTGCCAATCGCGCCTGTGCTTGAGGCGACGAAGGCCGACGGTTTCCCGAACACCTTCCGTGCGGCTTTTAACGGTAGATAGCCGCCAGCGCGCGAAATGCCGCCTCCGTTTCCGACGAGCCAGCCGATTGTCCCATCGAGTGCTGCGGCGTGCTCGACCACGGTCATGAAGTCGAGGGGCGAAAGCCCGCATCCGCCCAGTTGAGCTGGCAGCAGAAGGCGGAAGAACCCCGCTTCGCTCAAGGCACCAAACACCTCGTCTGACAGCCTTCGATCCGCGTCAAAGCGCTCGGATTGCTCTGCCAGCAGAGGGCGGATCTGTTCGAAGCTTTCGATCATGGTTGCGGCGGTCGATGCCGATTGTCCGTCCAGCATGATGATCTCCTTCCAGAATACCGGAATGGTCGGACTCGATGCGATGCGGGGCAACAGTAAAAAATTCGGGGCAAGGTGACTACAATTCATCTAGAATTCGACCCATGCACCGCCTTCCACCTCTTCGAGAGCTTCAGGCCTTCGAATCCGCGGCCCGCCTTCTGAGCTTCAGGAAGGCGGCCGAGGAACTGTCCGTCACACCCACAGCCGTCAGCCACCAGATACGGCTACTGGAACGCTATTGCGGCCAGCCCCTTTTCCAGCGCCAGCCGAGGCCCTTGCAGCTCACCACTGCGGGCGCACAGCTTCTGCCGGTTGTACGGGACGCTTTCCTGTCGATCTCGGACGAACTTGCCCGCCTTACCCCCGGCAGCCGGATCGGCCATCTTCGGGTGACGACAACCAGCGCCTTCGCCGCGCGCTGGTTGCTGCCGCGTCTGGAAAGCTGGCGAGCGGAGGCGCCGGGATCGACGCTCGACCTTGTGGGAACGGATACGGTGCTGAACCTTCGCACGGGCGAAGTTGACGTTGCGATCCGTTATACCCGACGGTTCCCGACAGACGGAGTCGCGGTGGAGCTACTTCGCGACACCTTCCACGTCGTTGCCGCGCCGTCGATGCTCCAGGGAGGCGTCGGGATGATCGAGCCTCAGGCGATCCTCGATCTGCCACGTGTCGAGGTCGGCTGGCCCCTGACCGACGTAGGTGCGCCTACTTGGCGTCACTGGGAGACTGCGGCCCGAGCGGCAGGCCACCGAATCAGCGGGACCGCCCGGCCACCGCAACTGAAATTCCACGAAGAGCACCACGGGATCGAAGCGATCGTGGCCGGACAGGGTCTTGGGCTGTGTAGTGACGTCCTCGTTGCACGGGAGCTTCGCGATGGCCGTCTTCTGCGAGTCAGCGATATCGTTCTGCCCGGTTACGGCTTCTATTTTGTCTATCGGGCCGAGCACCCGAGGCGCGGGGCCTTGGAAGCCCTGCTTCGCTGGATGCAGCGACAAGCCTCCGCGTGAAGCTGATTGTCAAACCTGTGCGTGCGCCGGCTGACGCAGCTGCCCAATTCCGATGAGACCGGTAATTTCTCTGGGGTCGAATACGGGTTGTTGGGCTGGAATGGTCCATCAGCGTCGCTTTGTTCGGAGACAAAGCGATGGCGGTGGAATGGACAATCAGGATCGAGGGCAGGAACGAGTTCGGTGACGTTTGCCGGAAGACGGTCCGCGTCGCAACAGCTGAGAACGTCTGTTTGACGGCGACCTTGGCCTGTCGATCGAGAACAGCAAGACGATCATGACGGTGCTGCAGAGCGGTCGTGAACCACGAGGCGGAGACATATTCTCTCTTTCGTCGGGTCTGCCCGGATTGCCACAGGTTTCGGCCGGTCAAGGACTACACGACGCGCCAGATCCGGACCGTCTTCGGCACCGTGGAGGTGCGCAATCCCCGCTGGATGACTTGCCGAGATTTTTTTAGTCGAAGATCCACCAGGTGTTGGCAGGCCATGCTTCCACCCCTCCAGAAAGGCTTCGAAGATGTTGCCCTAGTCCATCTCGGCGTCGCGGATAATGCGACCATTTTGCCTTCCGGAGGTCACCGGCGAGACCCCTCGCGTGCACATCGTCCTGCACCAGGGAGGAGAAGAGCGTCTGTGCCTGCCGATTCCGAGTACACCCGCGACGGCAGCGAAGCGCTCTGGCGAGGGCAACATGTTCACGTAGGGAGAGTCCTTGTCGGAAGCCTCGTCCAGATCGAAAAAGCGTGCGCCCAGGACATGCTCGTCGGCGAACTTTTCCCGCGCACTCTTGCCAGCTTCGGGGTTGTACCAGGAGCAGCCGATGGCGACGACGCCCGGATCTCCCAGCCGCTCTTGCAGCCATTGCGACTCGACGAGAAACTCATCCAAGTCCCGGTCCCCTTGCGCGATATATTGCCAATCTGTCAGACAGAAACTCTAACCTTCATCGAAGTTCGGCGCAATTGCTGCGATCATCCGAGCATTCCGGCTGTCTGGGATTGAAAGATTGACAAAGCGACCGGCGCTCGGCAGGTGTTTTGTCTGACAGAAATAGAGATCCTTGTGGACGCCAGCGGCCTGCCAGACATCAATCCGTTAGCGCTTGATACGGCGGCGGTCGCACGGCATCTCGCGGCGAACGCGCTGCATCTCAACCGCAGCGCGAGCGCGACCCGCCTGTCCGGCGGCCTTTCCAACCTCAATTATCTGATCAGCCTCGATGGGCGTCCCGCGGTGTTGCGCCGCCCGCCGGCGGGAGATCTGGCCCGGCGATCCCGACTGCATGCACCGTCTGGGGCAGATGCCGACCGCTCGGCCGGGCTTTCTCACGCGCGCCGAGGTCGTACAGGCCTATGCGCACCGGTCGGGCCGCGACGTCTCCGGCTTCGGACCGTGGCGCATCCTGGCGCTGCTCAAGCTAGGCGTCGTGTTCATCCAGCTCCATCGCAACTGGGCCGGCGGCACCGCGGGAGACAGCCGCTACGCCGGCTTCGCGGCGCTCGGCGGTGACATACTGGACTTCGCCGTCGCCTCGACGACGCGGCCGATCTGAGAAAGGCACATGATGGACTTCTCGATTCCCGCCGAACTGCAGGATCTCGCAACCCGTATCGGCGACTTCGTCCGTGCCGAGATTGTTCCGCTCGAGAGCGACCCGCGCTGGGGCAGCCACGGACCGAGCGAGGCTTTCCGGCTGGACCTCGTGGCGCGTGCCCGCGCGAAGGGCCTGCTTGCGCCGCATGTGCCGATCGAATTCGGCGGGCTGGGACTGAGCCATTTCGGCCGAGCCATCGCCTTCGAGGCCGCCGGCTACTCGATGCTGGGACCCATCGCTCTCCACTGCGCGGCGCCGGACGAGGGCAACATACATCTCCTGGCCGAAGTGGCCGATGCGCGCCAGAAAGAGCGCTTCTTGCGTCCGCTCGCCAGCGGCGAAAGCCGATCCTGCTTCGCCATGACGGAGCCGATGGGCGCGGGCTCCGACCCGGCGCCCCTGGAGACCGTAGCCGAACCCGTGGCGGGCGGATATCGCATCAGCGGCCGCAAATGGCTGATCACCGGCGCCGAGGACGCACGCTTCGTCATCATCATGGCCAAGCTTGCGGGCGGTGAGCGGGCGGGTGCGGCGACCATGCTCCTGGCCGACATGGACCAGCCGGAGATCGTGCTGGAGCGCCAGCTCGACAGCATGGATTCCTCCTTCACCGGCGGCCACTGGGTGATGCGCTTCGACAATCTGTTCGTGCCCGACGAGGATGTGCTCGGCGCCGTCGGCGAAGGGTTTCGCTACGCCCAGGTGCGGCTCGCTCCGGCGCGGCTGACCCATTGCATGCGCTGGCTGGGTTCGGCCGTGCGGGCGCAGGAGATCGCCCGCGACTACGCAACCCGGCGCACCGCCTTCGGCAAACCGCTCTCGGAGCACGAAGGCGTGGGTTTCATGCTCGCCGACAACAACATGGACATCCATGTGGCACGGCTCGCCATATGGCACACGGCCTGGGTTCTCGACCAGGGCCAGAAGGGCAACATGGAAAGCTCGCGCGCCAAGGTCATCTGCTCCGAAGCCGTCTGGCGCGTGGCCGACCGCTGCGTCCAGATCCTCGGCGGGCTCGGTCTGACCCGCGACACCGTGGTGGAGCGGATCTTCCGCGATATCCGAGCCTTCCGCATCTACGATGGGCCGTCGGAGGTGCATCGCTGGTCGCTTGCACGGCGCATCGCCGACGGGAGGCACTGACAATGACCGGCAGGAGCATGTTCGACCTCGGCGGCCGTCTCTGCGTCGTCACGGGCGGAGGCCGCGGCATCGGCAAGTCGATCGCCGCCGCGCTGGCCGCGCAGGGCGGCAAGGCCGTCGTCACCGGCCGTTCGGAGGAGACGTTGCGGCAGGCGGTGGATGAGATTCGGGGTGATGGCGGCAATGCCGATTGGCTCACCGCCGACATTCAGGACGAGGCGGCGGTGATCGGGCTACGCTAACGCGTGGCACCCTAGCAAGACAGTGGCGAAATGGACCAGACCAACACGCAGGCACGCGATCGCAACTCGCCCGCCTACCGCCAGATCGCGCAGGAACTCGAATAGCAGGTGCTCTCCGGTGAACTGGCGGTCGGGCGTGTCCTTCCCGGCGAGCTGTCGCTTGCCAAGCGCTTCAATGTCAGCCGCTCGACGATCCGCGAGGCGATACGGCTGCTCGAGCAGTTCGGTCTCATCCGGCGCGAGGCAGGTCGCAACAAGCTGACCATCACCACGCCGAGCAACAAGGACATCGGCGAGCGCATGCGCACCGCCTTCCTGCTGCAGGACACGACCTTCGAGCAACTCTGGGAGGTCATGAGCGCGCTGGAGCCGATGTGCGCCAGCGTGGCGGCGACAAAGGCGAGCGAGAGCGATCTGCAGGCGATCGCGGACAATCTCGCGCGCACCGAAGCCGCGGTGGGCGACCCGGATCGTCTGGTGCAGCTCGACATCGAGTTCCACAATCTCGTCGCCGCGGCGACCGGCAACAGCGCGCTCAGGCTCAGCCGCGACACGGTGGGCGAACTGTTCTACCCGGCCTTCAACCTCGTCATCCGCCGCCTGAACGTGGGCGCGCGGTTGCTTTTGGCCCACCGCAAGATTCTCGAGGCGCTCCAGGCCCGCAATCCCGCCGAGGCGCTTTTGTGGATGGAACGGCACATCGGTGATTTTCAGCGCGGCTGCGATCTCGCCAATCTCGACTTCAACGCGCCGATCAGTGGCCCCATGGCCGAGATCCTCTGACGATTGGACGAAGTGGTGCCGTGGCGGCATGCCTCTCCCGTCCATGGCCAGATGAAGCCGGAGAAGCAGGAGATCGACCGGCTCCGCAAGGAAGTGGCGAAGAGAGGGCGGAGCGCGACATTCCAAAAAAAATCGTCGCGGGGCCTGGGCCCGCCTGTGCGGGTAGAAACACCTGCCACTCTTGCACGTGGAGGGGAGTTGCCGATGGCTTATTGTAAGCGTCTGACTCCGTTAAAAAACGTGGCACATAGGCCGACGCGCACTTGAGAATGGTGACGCCGTCTCCCAGTCGATGCCGACCGCGATCATCACTGCTTGGCTCATCGCCACGCCGGCCTCCCTGACCTTCGCATAGAAAGCGTCGAGGATCAGGTAGGCGAAGGGCTCCTGAAGCGGACGCCCGACAAAGGCGGCTAGGCTCTCGTCCATGGTGGCGTTCCTTCGCGGGAATCGGTGACGTTGAACATCACCAGCCTGCCATGACCGCCCCTCTCAGCGAATTTGCAGAACTCTCAGCACACTACCGACAATTTCGCTTAAGCTATTGTCGCTCGACGACCCGGCAATCACCGGCCGCGCCTTGTCACCGATCCACCTGCTTTTACGCTTCTACAAGTCAAGTATTCCGACGTCGGCTGCGAACTGTGCGGACCAATTCATCCGGATTTTCGCACGCTGACCGATGCCCGAAAGACATTGCGGCAAACGACGTGATTGTCGCGCGTGAGCGTTTTCAGCGGCTTGAGCCACTTGTCGTGACAGCGGCCTTACGGCCTACGTCATCCGGTGGACCGCTTCACGCTCAGGGCGTATCGACGGTCTTGTTCATCGTGTTTGGAAAGGAGATCACCTGTGCGGTGTGGATCTGCCGCAGCCAGCATTGTGCCCCGCAGCCGGGCGCGACGCGTCCCGACCGGGGGCTAGTTGCCCGCGATGGGGCACACCCTGAAGAGAATTCCGTCGAGGGGGAAGACGCTGATCATACGCCAAGGGTGGGCGTTGTCGGCATGCTTGTCAAGCAGCCGTTGGGGCTGCGACGAGCATCTGACCAGTCGGACACAGGTGCAGAAATTCGCCCGGCTTGACTTTGCGTCCGGGGTGTCCCACTTTCTGTCGCATGTCGACCGATCGCTGCACCCTCCCGCTTGAACGGGCGTTCCCCATCGCGGGCACCTAACCCCCGGCTCGGTCGCGTCGCGCCCCGGCCGCGGGGCATAGGCCTACACGTGCTGCGATACGCGGCACTGCAGGAACGGCGACAAACCAATCCACAAAGACAATCCTTCAGCCGTTGGCGCCCATTGTCGCGTCTGCGGTTCGATGAATTTGGAAGAGTTTTAAAAATGACCACCAACACGGGCGGGCGCAAGCCTGCCATCACGATGACGCGCTCCGACCATATGAGCCTGTCGCGCCTTGCCGAAACCCGCAGTGCCAGGGATCCGGATATGTCCGAGCAGCTTCTTGCCGAACTCGACCGCGCTCGCGTCGTGGAGGATAGGCGCATCGCTGCCGACGTCGTCCGCATGGGCTCGACGCTGCGGTTCACCACCGACGCGGGCGAGGACCGGACCGTCACGCTTGTGTTCCCCGGAGAGGCTGACATCGCGATGGGCAAGGTCTCGGTCCTGACGCCCATCGGCGCGGCCCTGATCGGCCTGTCCGCCTCGCAGTCAATCGACTGGACGTCGCGCGACGGCCGCGTCCATAGGCTGACCGTCGAACACGTTGAACAGAAGGATGTCGCACGGCCGGCACCGCCGCAGCCCGAGCTCCGGACGGCATGACCATGTCGATGCCCCTCAGCCGTCTCTCGCTTTACGGAGGATGCCTCATCGCAGGATCGTAGCCCCCTGTGCCGCATGCACGCGGCCAGGGGTTCTCCACCTCGTCCCGACTTACCGCTCCCACGCGGAGCAATGGAGAACTACGATGTCAAAAGAAACCTGCATCCTCACCACGAAAGACTTCACGATCGTCGAAGTCATGCGCGACCGTTGCCTCGGCCAGGACGATCCGCTCGCGCCGATCCTCAAACGGAAGATCGAATCTGCCCTTGTCATGTTCCGCGACGACGTTCCGGACGATGTCGCCACCATGAGCAGCCGCGTCACGTTCAGGGTGAACGGGCGCGATCCCGATACGCGCATCATTTCGCATGACCGGATGACGTCTCCGATCGGCATGTTCCTGCCCGTCACCACCTTGCGCGGACTGGCGCTTCTCGGCCTCCCTGAGGGTGAGCACTTCATCCTCACCAATAGCGACGGCGTCGAGGAACGGATCCTGCTCGAGAAGGTCCACTATCAGCCGGAGTCCGCTAGGCGTGAAAAGGAAGCTCTGGAGAGACACTCGATTGGACAAGCTCACGGCAAACCTTCGCTGAGGCTGATCCGTGGCGCGTTCTACGACCGGGCGCCGCTCGTCGCCGTCTCACCTGACGGGTTCGATGATCCCGGTCCGTCGGCTGCGTGACGGTCGCACCGTGATCTCGAAAGGCACACGATGACCGAGTATCTGCTGCTGGCCGTTGCGGCCTTTCTCGCCGGCATGCTGAACACGGTGGCGGGCGGAGGCACGTTCCTGACCTTCCCCGCCCTCGTCTACACGGGCGTGCCGCTGGTAGCCGCCAATGCGACAAGCGCCGTCGCCGTCTTTCCGGGCTATCTCGGCGGGGCGGCGGGTTTTCGCGGGGAGATCCGGGCGTTCGACCGAGGGAGGCTACTGCGGGCCACGGCAGCCACGGCCGCAGGCGGTCTTGTCGGATCGCTGCTGCTTCTCGTGTCTTCCAACGAAGCCTTCGCGGTCGTGGTCCCGTTCCTTCTGGCGCTGGCCACGCTCGTGTTCGCGTTCGGCGATCGTCTCAGGAACCTGATGGAGACGCACGCCGCCGGACCGAGTGCCAACGGACACGTCGGGACGATCGTCGTCGCGGTCTACGGAGGCTACTTCAACGGTGGTCTCGGGATCGTGCTGCTCGCGCTGTTTTCGCTATGGGGAATGCGCGACCTCAATCAGATGAACGGGCTCAAGAACGGCCTGTCGTTCATGGTGTAGGCGATCTCGGTAGCGACCTTCGCGGCAGCCGGCCTGGTGGCCTGGCCGCAGGCAGTCGTGATGATGGCGGCCGCGACGATCGGCGGCTACCTCGGCGCACCTGTCGCAAGGGTCCTTCCGGCGTGGTTGATGAGGACCGGGGTCATCGCCGTCGGCGCCGCGATGAGCGCGGCGTTCTTCTGGAGGCTCCTGGCATGAATGGGCTGACGGGACGTTCCCGGACGCGCGATCACGGGGCCCCGGCGCGGGGGACGCGATCACGGGGCCCCGGCTCGGGGGTAAGGCCGCATTCGCGCGGCCCTGCCCGTTCCGGAGCGCTAGCGCCGCTTCGCTCCAAGTCCGGGCTTGGCGATCGCCGACACTGTCGACGGAGCCTGAACCTGTTTCTCCTTGGGCTGCTTTGGCTTGCGGCCTTCGCGATTGCCTTTTCTGGTCGCCATTTCGGTTTCCTTCTTCCAATGCCCCATCGATCGGGCCGCGTGCGAGCGCGCCAGATGCCTGGATGGGAATGCTTCGAACTATGGAAAGGGCAGCCCTGGTCCTGGGCGATCGCCTCGGACCAGGGCTAGCGACCTGCTTTGGGCCGCCCCCGGAAGGAAAGTCCGTATGACGGAATTCTATTCACGGAGTGCATCCTGGCAAATATAAATATAAAGTCAAACAGAATAAGAACGGTCCAAACAGCGACGCAAGGCCGCACTTAAGCTTTACAGCTTGAAATATCCATCTGAAATGGTTACATCTTTTCCATGTTAAACTTAATGCAGAAGAACAACTGGTTTGCTTCGATAGCGCCATCCCTGACCCGCTCCTAGCCGGGAGCGGCTCGAACGCACGCGTTCGCCGCCTCGGGGATCTCAAGACGACAATCATGCACATCGCGATGGCGCACTCTCCCACGGGAACGCACAGACGCCATGCACGCCGCCTGCGCATCTTGCACGCGCGGCTCGATCAACATCGTGAATGGAGCGGCTATCATGTCCGAACTCAGCCAGTCTAGAACCCTTCCCGCATCAGGTCCGCGTCCTGGTTTTCGCGCGACGGTGGCAGGTCTCGTTTCCCGTGCCGTCGAGCGCTGGCATCGCAGCCAAGCCGCCGCCGCGCTTCATCGCCTTGACGACAGGCAGCTGGAAGACATCGGCATCTCGCGGAACGACATCCCTCACGTCGTGGCAGGTCTCGTCCCCTCGAACATCGAGACCTCGACACAGGATGCCCGGATCTCGGCGCATACCAGGCTCCTGAGGGCGGCACGAATGTAGTGAAGGAGACCGAGATGGATATGACGACGAGGACGATCGTGGCCGTTGGCCTCCTCAGCATGATGATCATCGCGTTCTTGGTGATCTGAAGGAAACAAACCTCCGGCGACGGCGCGCCGTCCCGGGAGGCAGGCAGGTAAAATATCGCCATGTGCACTGAAACTTTCATCAAGATTTCGAGGCTTGTCGGGACAGACCGAATCCTTCGCCGGAGCGGGCAGCCCCACCCTGAATCCCGCATGTAACGCCCTGCTCCGGCACTGCCCCCTACAATGCGGTTCATTCCCGCGGCGCCACCGCGCCGCACGATGGAGCGTGATATGAGAGTATTCCGGTCGAAGCGCGTTTGCCTTTCCTGCAACCGATCCCTGCCGAGAGCGGCGTCCCGTTGCCCGTGGTGCATCGATTCAATCGTTCGTGCCGGCGGCGTTGCTGGACCGGCCGATCCCCCACCGCGATCCGCGCGGGTACGACATGGCACCGAGGCTGTCATGAAGCTCAGCGAACTTCTTGGGCAAGACGATTTCCTGCTGGGCGTGCCGTCGAGGGAAAAGCGTTCTGCGCTCGAGGCGGTCGCGTCCAGGCTCGGCCGCAGGACGGGGCGACCACAGGGGGAGATCGTGAACGCGCTTCTCCGCCGCGAGCGTCTTGGGTCAACCGCGACAGGTGGCGGTCTCGCTATGCCGCATGCCGCGTTCGCAGGCATCTCGGTGCCTGCCGCTGTGATCGCGACGATGAAGCACCCGGTTACGTTCGACGCGCCAGACGACGGAGACGTCGACCTGCTGCTCGGCCTCCTGTGGCCGAGCGACGTGGGAGGTTTCCTTCTCACCCTGTCGCAATACAGCCGCCTTCTTCGCCGGCCTGGCTATCGAGAATGCCTACGCCAGGCGGTTTCGCCGGCCAAAGCCTGGGCCGGGATAGAAGCACTGGAGAGAGAATCCGGGCAGTCGCAGGCCATGTTCCCTCTCCCGGCGCGGTGACCTGATGAGAGCATCTGGACGCGCGCGCAGAGCGGATAGCGCGTCCAGACGGATCAGGGCACACGATCGTTCGCGACAATCCCTCCTTCACCTTCCATGCGAGCGATCCGCTTTGCTTCCGATTCCGTGAACTTGCGCCGCACCCCGATGCCGCCGCCGTTCTCCTCGATGAATAAGGCACCGAGTTCTTCCAGGGCTACCTGGAGCGCCTCTATGGCCTTGTCGTCCGGCTTGTCGAGCTTGCGTTCGAAGTCATGGATCACGGCTTCATCGATGCCGGACCGGATGCTGAGCTTCCCGCGGATGATCTCAACGAGCGCTCTTGCCGCCCGACACTACGACCCAGTTATCATGCTGCCCTCCTTAGGTCGTCGTGGCCGCCAGTGTTCTCCCCGCGCCCCCTTGTTGCAAGGGCGGCGCGAGGTCGGCATCAACGTGCAGTCCAGCCGCGGAGAAGACGGCTCCCTCGGAATCCGAGACAGCGACGATCTTGTGGCCGTCCGCTGCAAGCAGGCGCGCGATGTGCTGCCCGGCATTGCCGAAGCCCTGTCGGCGGTCGTGTCAGGATGGGAGCGGATGCCGCCCTTCGTCGGTCCGCGCGTGTCATCGTAGCGGCATCGCCAAGCAAGGAACGACTTCCGCGATCCGTCATCCATGCGGATCATGAGCCTCACCTTGGTCGTCTCACGGGCATATTTCAGCTTCTCGATGACGTCCGGATCGATGTTCAGGTGAGCGACGGCATCGTCCAGGCGGACCAAGGCGTCATCGAGCAGGGAATCGGTCATCATGTCTCCATCTTTGGTGGATGAGTTGTCTCTTCAGGTGTGTCGTCGTGCGACATGCGGGTCAGGCCGCGAGCGTTGCCTGACGGCGATAGTTGCGGCTGAAACGGCGGCCGAGCCGGGTGAGGATCTCATAGCCGATAGTGCCTGCGGCACGGGAGACGTCGTCCACGGTCTGTTCACGACAGATGAGACTCACGAACTCGCCTTCGCGTGGGGCCTCGGCGCAGTCGGTCGCGTCGACGACGATACTGTCCATCGATACGCGCCCCGCGAAGGGAAGCGGTTGTCCCTTGTAGAAGGCGGACATGTTCGCGGCACGTGGCCAGCCGTCCGCGTAGCCGAGCGAGAGCGTCGCGAGGCGGGTTTGCCTCTCCACCGTAAGTGCGTGGCCATAGCCGACGCTGGTCCCGGCTGGCACCTCGCGAATCTGAAGCACGCGCGCCGAAAGCGTCACGACCTGACTGAAGGAGTTCGGGCCTCGTTGGACCGGGTTGATCCCGTAGAGCGCCGCCCCCGGCCGAACCAGGTCGAAGTGGAATCCCGGCCCCAGGAGAATTCCGGCGGAGTTCGCGAGCGAAGATGCGGCCCGTTTCGGCAGCACTGTTCGCAGCTTGGCGAACGCGTGCTGCTGCCTTCGGTTGGCAAGGTGCGCCGGCTCGTCGGCACAGGCGAGATGGCTCATGACCAGCTCGACGGAGAGGCCGCCAAGGAGCATCGGCTCTCCCGCCAGCAGGGCTACGTCGCCGGGCGACACGCCGAGGCGCGCCATGCCCGTGTCGAGATGGAGGGCGACAGGCATGCTGCGTCCCTTCTCCCGGGCAAGCCCGCGCCAGGCAGCGAGTTCGCCAGTTGTATTGACGACCGGGATCAGGACCGAGTTGAGGAACTCGCCCTCAGTGCCCGCAGGGGTGCCGTTCAGGACGAAGACGCGGGAACTGAAGCCGATCGCGCTGCGCAGCTCAAGTCCTTCCTCGAGATGGGCGACGAAGAAGGTCCTGCAGCCGGCCGCCTGAAGCGCCGGGCCGACTTGGGCCGCGCCGAGGCCGTAGGCGTCCGCCTTAACCACGGCAGCGCATTCGGCCCGTCCTGACATCTTGGACAGCAGCCGCCAGTTCGAGATGAGGGCTTCGAGATCGACGGTGAGAATCGCGCCCGCCCGCATTGCAGCGGCGGTCATGATCGGTACCGTCCCGGACCGAGGTCGGTCACGTCGATCTCGGGAATCCTTCCGGACACGATGTCGGCGAGGATTCGTCCGGAACCGCAGGCCATCGTCCATCCGAGGGTGCCATGTCCGGTATTGACGAAAAGGCCCGGCACGGAGGTGGCGCCGACGATTGGCGGGCCGTCCGGCGTCATGGGCCTGAGGCCGCACCAGTAGGAGGCTTCACTGGCGAGCCCTGCTCCTGGGAACAGGTCCATGACCGAATGTTCGAGCGGCGCGCGGCGAGAGCGTGAGAGGGAAAGGTCGAAGCCAGAAATCTCGGCGGTGCCGCCCACGCGGACGCGGGTGCCTAACCGCGTGATGGCGATCTTGTAGGTCTCGTCCATCACCGTCGACACAGGCGCGGCAGCCTCGTCCGCGATCGGGAACGTCAGCGAATAGCCTTTGACCGGGTAGACCGGAATACGGATGCCGACGGGCTCCAGCAGGCGTGGCGAATAGCTCCCCGCCGCGATGACGACCGCATCGGCGGGGAACAACTCGTGCGCTGTTCGGACTGCCGAAACCTTGCCTCGTTCCTGAACGAGGCCGTCGACTGCAACACCATACCGGAAGTCGACAGCGGCGGACGCGAGCGCCGCCAGCTTCTCCGTGAAAACGCGGCAGTCTCCTGTCTCGTCGTCAGGAAGCCGGAGGCCGCCGACGATCTTGTGGCTCACGCGCTCGAGCGCGGGTTCCGCGGCGACGCAGCCGGAGGCAGCAAGGACCGTGTATTCGACTCCGAACTGCTTCAGGACATCGATGTCGCTGACGATCCCGTCGAGCTGCTTCTGCGTGCGAAAGAGCTGCAGGGTGCCAAGTGACCGTTCGTCGTATTCGATGCCGGTCGTCGTTCTCAGCTCGCGAAGGCAGTCGCGGCTGTATTCCGCGATGGGCACCATGCGTGCCTTGTTCACCGCGTATCGCTGCGAGGTGCAGTTCGACAGCATCTTCAGGATCCAAGACCACATCGCGGGATCGAGACGTGGGCGGATCGCCAGCGGCCCGTGTTTCATCAGGAGCCACTTCATCGCCTTCAGCGGCACCCCGGGGCCTGCCCAGGGAGATGAGTAGCCGGGGGATACTTCCCCCGCGTTGGCGAAACTTGTTTCGAGCGCCGGACCGGGCTGGCGGTCCAGCACGGTGACCTCATGGCCAGCGCGAGCCAGGTACCACGCCGAGGTCACACCGATGACCCCGCCTCCTACGATAACGACCCTCATATCCGCCTCCCGCGGACAACGAGAATGAATGCCGCGCCTGGGCGACCATAGATTTCGTCTGTCATGATGCATCTCCACCGGGCCAGCGGTGGCGGACCCGGAAATCAGAACCGAATTTTAGGCTTGGTTGGATTTCCGGCCCCCGGTCGACGGCCTCGCGGCCGCGCCAGGGCTAGATGCATGCGATGAGGCAGCCGGCGTGGTTGAGGAACCGCCCGCGGAAACTTTCGATAATGTGGCCTTCAGGATGCGACAGCAATTGGAGACGCTCTTTTCTATACGCCGTTGATAACCGTTCCGGGGCAGTTTGCAAAGTCGCATGGCTTTGCCCAGCGTGCAGCCCTCCGGATCGCGGAGAAATGCGTGACGTGGCTAGAGGGCGTAGGCGGGGAAATCGATCGCCAGCCGATGATCTTCGACGCCACGGACCCCGGCGAGGTTCTCCGCCAGGATTCGAGAAGCGCGCCGTTCCTCTTCCGAGTTTACGGTCCCCCAGAAAGAGACAAAGCCGTCGCGCACTTCGACGCCGATCTGAGTTGCGCTTGCCCAGGGCTGAAGCCCGAGCTCCTCCAGCACCCGTGTTCGTATGCCCTCGTCGCTCAGATGCGCATCCGTCTCCTCCGGCTTCGTGCCTGCGATCGCCTTGACGAGATCCGCCCTGCTGACGATGCCGACCACTGCGCCGCCCCTAATCACAGGAACCCGCTTGATCCGGGCGCGGTCCATGAGCACCGCTATCTGTTCGACTGACGTTTTCTCCTCCACCGATCGGACGGTGCGGGTCATCAGGTCTGCGACGTGTGGGGAGTGGAACCGGGCGTATTCCTTGGCCGTAGTCGACGGGTCCCGGAAAAGAGTGAGCCACCAGGAGCGCCTTCGTTCCGCGGTTCCTATCTCGGCGCGATGAACGAGATCCCCCTCGCTGATAATCCCCACGAGCAGGCCGTCGTCGACCACCGGGACGGCGCTGATGCGGTGACGGACCATCTGGGCCGCAGCCTCTGAAATCGTGCTGTCTGATCGAACGGTGACGACCTTGCGGGTCATGATGTCTTGCGCGAGCAGCATGTCGACGCCTCCTTGTTTGAGGGCGACCACATGCACGGGCCTCGACCCTCGCTCGCATCGTCGCGCCTCGGTCGTCATCAATCAAACGAATAGAAATGCAGCCTGAATCCGCATTCCTTGCACTGTCCGCATCAAGCTTTCGCGTTGAGTGTCATGGTCCGAGCACAGTGCGCCTGGCTCCAGAGGCCGCTGTAATGTTGGCTAGGAGGCAAGGGCAGGCTCTTTGCCCTGCCGTGGTATTGAGCCTACGCTCTCATCAGTCTTGGCAAGTGGCCACAAGGATCCAGTTGACGTCACCGCTCCCCAACTGGCGCGCGAAGGTCCATACCTCGTCCGTCCCCTTCACGGCGGAGGGTTCCCCGCTCACCACGACGCCCGTCGCCGACAGAACCGCGCTCACGATTTCGGCCCGAAAGCGCACGGCTATCTCGGCTTGATTGCCGTCCACTGCCACGAACTCGATTTCGGAAGAAGCTAGGCCGACGTAAGCGAAAACGAGCGCTTCGCCTCGTTGGACATGAGCCGTCCTGACATCGGAAAAGGCCTTATGTACCTCCGCTGAGATCAGCGGCCGGAGGGCCTCAAGATCGGCGTTGGCATACAGGTTCATAATCTCTTCGTAAGCTCGTGCCGCACCCGCAAGGAACGTCTGCAGGTCGAAGGCGGGATCGACAGCGCGCAGGGCTTCGAAGCGGGGATCGGGTCGATCGTGTCGATCGAGTTGAGCCCCAGACGCAGGGACCTGCTGCTGCGCCTTTTGCGATTTGTCGCGCGACAGGCGTCGATCGAGCGCGGAAACCACTGCCCACCAGAATGACAGGAGGATTATCGCTGGAAGGTTGGCGACGAGTTCGCTGGATTCGTTCATGACCGTGTTCTCAGCGTATCAGTGGCAGCTGGCTGAATTGGTGCGTCGGCGGAGGCGAGGACAGCGTCCATTCCAGCGTCGTCGCGCCTTCCCCCCAAGGATTCGCGCCCGCCGCGCGTTTCCGGGCGAATGCTTCGACCACCGCGACAAGGAAGACGCACAGGCCGGCTGCCGAGATGTAGGATCCGATCGAAGAGACGAGGTTCCAGCCTGCGAACGCGTCGGGGTAGTCGGCGTAGCGGCGCGGCATGCCGGCGAGGCCGAGGAAATGCTGGGGGAAGAAGACGAGATTGACTCCCACGAAGGTGAGCCAGAAGTGGAGCTTCCCGAGCGTTTCGCTCATCAAGTAGCCGCTCATCTTCGGGAACCAGTAGTACCAGCCTGCGAAAATGGCGAAAGCGGCGCCGAGAGACAGCACATAGTGGAAGTGGGCGACGACATAGTAGGTATCGTGCAGGACCCGGTCGATGCCAGGGTTTGCGAGAACAACGCCCGTCACGCCGCCGATCGTGAACAGCAGCACGAAGCCCGCCGCCCAGAACATGGCCGTCCTCATCGTGATCGAGCCGTCCCACATCGTGGCGAGCCAGGAGAAGACTTTCACACCGGTCGGCACGGCGATGACCATGGAGGCGAAAGCGAAATACCGCTGGCTGTCCAAAGAGAGTCCGACGGTGAACATGTGGTGTGCCCAGACGACGAAGCCGATCAAGCCGATCGCCACCATCGCATATGCCATGCCGAGATAGCCGAAGATCTTTTTTTCGCGAACGTCGAAATCACGTGGCTTACGATGCCGAAGGCTGGGAGGATCATGATGTAGACCTCCGGGTGACCGAAGAACCAGAACAGGTGCTGGTACAGAATGGGGTCGCCCCCGCCTTCCGGCACGAAGAAAGTCGTGCCGAAATTGCGGTCCGTCAGGAGCATTGTGATCGCGCCTGCGAGAACTGGAAGAGCCAGCAACAGCATGAAGGCGGTCACAAGCATGGACCACGCGAAGAGTGGCATCTTGTGCAGCGTCATGCCTGGCGCCCGCATGTTAGTTGATAGCGCCGAGTACTGACGACGCCCAGGAAAGGTGGATCGAGAGGATGACGAAGTCGACGGCGGGGCCGGGCTGGCCAGTGCTCGAGTATGGCGGGTAGAGCGTCCAGCCGCCGCCGTGTCCAGTAGTCCCAGGCGCTCCGGGTACGAACATCGAGCAGGCGAACAGGACCAGGGAAGCCACCAGCAGCCAGAACGAGACGTTGTTCAAGCGTGGGAACGCCATGTCCGGCGTGCCGATCATGATCGGCACGAACCAGTTGCCGAAGCCGCCGATGAGCGCCGGCATGATGACGAGGAAGATCATCACAAGCCCGTGCGCGCTCACCACCACGTTGAACAGTCCAGCATCGGCAAATATCTGCATCCCCGGTTCCTGCAGTTCCATGCGCAGGGCAACTGAAAGCCCGGTACCGAGCACTGCCGACAGCATCGCAAGGACCAGATAGAGCGTTCCGATATCCTTATGGTTGGTGGAGAAAACCCAGCGCACGAAGAAGCGAGGCCGCTGGTCCTCTCCGGTCGTTGCAGTGTCCGACATCATGTCCTGCCTTTCGGGACCGCAGACGCGGCAGCTTGACGGCGATGCCGTCGCAGCCATCTGTCCGCAGGCTATGCCTGCCTTCCGTGGTCAGTCGGTGACGATCGTATCCATGGGAATGTCGTGCGGTTGCGGGTAGATGGTCGCAATCTTCGCGGTGGCGAAGCCGATACCGATCCTGAGAGGCATTCGCGGCATAGCCGCCAGCGTTCGATCGAAATAGCCTCCACCGTGCCCCAGGCGATAGTTTGCCGTGTCGAAACCGACGACTGGTGCGATCACGACATCCGGAAGGACGGCGGGTCCCCGGGACGGGACCAGAATGTTCCAGACGCCTCGCTCCAGCGGATCTCCCGGTTGCCAGACGCGGAATTCCAGCGGCTCTGCCTTCCGAAGCACGACAGGCAGCGCGATCCGCCCGCCTCGTTCGATCACCTTTATAGCCCAGTTGCGAAGGTCCGGTTCGCCACGAAACGGCCAGTAGCTTGAGACGATGCGCCCCGAGACTCGGCCGATGGCCTGGTCAAGTCTTTCCGCGAGACGCTCGGACCGAGCGATACGGTCCGCCGATTCCAGCGCCATGCGCTCGTCGATCAGCCGCCTGCGCTCCGCCTTCCTCCACCGTGAGACATCGTCCCAGGCATCGCTGCGCCTGGGCGCAAGCGGCGCGTCCCGTGACAGTTCGTGCAAGAAGCACGGAGGGGAAGCGTATTCCGGCAGGTCGGTTTCGTCTTCGTCTGACATCGGAGACCGTTTCGTCGTTAAGGTGCGGCTTGAAGCTGCGCCCGAGCAAACCTTAAGGCAAACGGAATTAAATGCGCTATCAATGCAAAATTGTTGCATTGATGAGGAGACCGACGTGGATGTCGATCGCGCACGCACGTTTCTCGAGATCGTCCATACCGGGAGCTTTCTCAAGGCTGCCGATCGACTCCACGTCACCCAGACGACCGTAAGCGCCCGTATTCGCACGTTGGAAGAAAGCCTCGGAAAGCGGCTATTCGTGCGCAGCCGCAACGGCGTGACACTGACTGCCGCAGGCCGAGAGTTCGAGCGTTACGCGCGGTCTTTCGTCCAGGTGTGGGAGCGTGCGAGACAACAGCTTTCGGTGCCGCCGGGGCGCACCAGCGTCATCGCACTTGGGGGAGAACTTAGTCTCTGGAATCCCGTTCTGCTCGACTGGCTGGTCTGGATGAAGAAACGACATCCTGAGATAGGCATCCGGGCCAACGTTGGCGTTCCCGACCAACTTATTGAACAGCTTCGTACAGGCGTTCTCGACATCGCCGTTTTATACGCACCACCGCTGCTACCGGGCTTCAGGATCGAGCTCGTTGAAGAGGAAGAACTAGTGCTCGTGCGTACGCCGGAACGCCACGAGGATGGAAATCAGCCTGACTACGTCCACGTAGATTGGGGTCCGCAGTTTGCCGCGGCGCACGGTTTCGCGAGCGCAACTGCCGAGGCTCCGGGTCTCGCGGTAGGGCTTGGACCGTTGGGCCTGAGCTATATCCTTCGCGCAGGCGGCATGGGTTATTTTCGCAGGGGGGCGGTGAAACCGCATCTTGAAAAGGCAGAGCTCGAGCTCGTTGTGGATGCGCCGCGCTATACCTATCCGGCGTACGCGATCTATCCGGACGGTAGCGAGGTGCGCGGAGATCTCCAGGCGGCGATTGAAGGTCTCAAGCAGGTGGTTCGGTGACGGCCCTGGAGGAAAGGAGCGCTGAAATCGCAAGCTCTCGTCCTCTCCTGCTGATGCCCAAGCCCGACGGAAGTCTTGTCGCGAGACCGAGACAGACCAATCGAGCGCCGGTCACCCGATCGATCCCGAGGCGCTGGCCTCGGTTGAGACGCATGAGCCCGGCCTGTTCGGCTCGGTCGAGCTGATCCCAAGCGACGGCTGCCTCGGGGCCGTCTCCGTCCGGCCGGAGCGTGAGCGGCGTTCGTTCCCGAAGGACTTCACCGCGGCCGCGTCGGGTCATCCCCGCCGCTCTCCCATCCGGGCGAGCATTCCCTCCGCGTCAGCGGCAAGCTGCCGTGTGAGTTCGCCTGCAGGAAGCTCGCGGCAGAGCCTTGCCGCCTGACCGGACCATAGCGACATGAACTCGCCGGACCCCGTCTCCTCTGCCGCGGCCCTGATGGGGGCCAGCGCTCCGCCCGCCAACGGAAAGGAAGGAGCCACCGAGCTCATTGGACCGAGTTCACGCATGACGCGATTGAGGATGCCGCGCGCGGGCCGTCCGGTGAACACGTTGGTCAGCGCAGTCTCTTCGGCACGTTCGTTTCGCAATGCCTGTCGATGCGGCGTCGCGAGACGTGCTTCGGGCGTGAACAGATAGGCCGTGCCGATCTGCACGGCGGACGCTCCTAGCGCCAGCGCCGCCACGATCCCGCGAGCGTCGGCGATGCCTCCCGCGGCGATGACCGGCACCCGTACGGCATCTACCACCTGTGGAACGAGGGCAAAGGTGCCGACCTGGGTCGCCATGTCTGCCGTGAGGAAGCTGCCCCTGTGTCCTCCTGCTTCGAATCCTTGCGCGATGATGGCATCGCATCCATTCAGTTCCAGCCAGCGCGCTTCCCGGACCGTCGTGGCGGACGAGAGCACCTTGGCGCCGGTGGACTTCACCCGCTCGAGCAGCGGCGTTGAAGGAAGCCCGAAGTGAAAGCTCACCACTTCCGGGCGGAACTCTTCGACCAACCCGCAGAATTCATCGTCGAAAGGGTTCCGGCTCGACGACACGTGAGGCGCCTCCGGATCGAGGCCGAATTCCCGGTAATAGGGTTCCAGGGCTCGTCTCCAGGCCATGTCCCTCCCGGGCTCGTCGACGGGCTGATCATGGCAGAAGAAGTTGACGTTGATCGGCCGAGAGGTTCTTTCCCGTATTCTCACAAGCTCCGATCGCGCAAGCTCCGCCGTCATCGTGGCGCATGGCAGCGACCCAAGGCCGCCGGCCTCCGAGACTGCCACGACCATGTCGGCGAAGACAGGACCTGCCATGGGTGCCTGAATGATCGGCAGTTCCATGCCGATCATCTCGAGAATTCCTTTGTTCAGCCAGTCCATGTGAATGCCTTCGCGCCCGTCGGAGTTTGTCAGAGCTCACTATTTGCGTCACGGGAATGCCTGGCAAACGAAAAAATCATGGGCTAGCCGACAGCTTTCTTGCACCATCCGCACGCCGGGCGCGGAACCCAAGCTGCTGTACGCATGTCTATGGAAGTAGCGGCGGCCTGCTGCAACCAAGGTCGTTCAACCGACCATCGCGCAGCCCGTATATCCATCCGTGAACTCTGATCCGGCTTCCCCATTTCCATGCCGATCGCATGATCGTCGAGTTGCAGAGTCGATCCACCTGCGATTTCACGGAAAGCTGGCAGAGCCGATCCGCCCGCGTCAACGGGTCCTGGACACGATCGAGGTCGGCCGCGTGCAGCTCCGCTAGCTCACGTACGGGCTGCAGCCAATGGTCAACAAGACCGTGGGGCTGGTCCTCCATCGCTGCCTGTATGCCACCACAGCCCATAGTGCCCGCACACGATCACGTGGCGTATGTGCAGAACCTCGATCGCGTACTCGAGCACGGAAAGCAGGTTCAGGTCGCCGGGATGAACAAGGTTGGCTACGTTTCGATGAACGAAAACTTCACCAGGCTGCAATCCCGCAATCACGTTGGCGGGCACCCGGCTGTCGGAGCACCCGATCCACAGATACTCAGGTCGCTGCAAAGACGCTAGTCTCTCGAAATAGCCAGGATCATTCTCGACCTGCGCCGCAGCCCACACGCGGTTGTTCTCGAGCAAATCGGACAGCATCATTTCACTCCAGTGAGTGACTAAGCTCACCACCCACGCCACATGAACTCAAAACCTGGCAGCCGTAGAAATACTTCCGTGTTAACGCCGCGGTCACGCAAGGGAACATACCGCAAGCCATCGGCATCTCCACCAACTGAGCGAGCGTCGTCGGTTGATCATGTTTCAATGCGTTGGTGCTCGTCGCCGCGAGCCAAAAGGAGGCTTCGTTCTCGTGAACGTGCCAGCCCGCCATGCGGCGGTCCCAACGACTCCCCTTCGCGGGAAGCGCGCCGTTTCGCCGATGCCTCATCCCTCGGCATCGCGAAGGATGAGGCTACAAGGCATATCCTTAAGGGGCCGCCACCATTATGCGGCCCTTCATGTTGGGGTGAAAGCGGCAAATGTAATCAATCGTTTCCGCCTTCTGCACGACGATGCTGCCCGACTTTTTGACCGGAAGCATCACTTCCCAGCCGCCCTTTACGGTGGCCGTATGGACAAACTTATCCTTATTCACCCACTCGATCGTGTCGCCGACCTTGGCGTTGATCTCGGTCGGCGTAAAAGCCATCTTATCGACCGTCACCGTTATGGTTTCGGCCTGCGCCGGGACCGCGCTCGTGGCCAGCGTCAGCACCAGGGGCGCCCAAATATGCCGCTTCGCCAACATGGCGCAAATCCTTATTTCAGACCGGCCGCGACCGTCTCGGCATGCTGCTCGTGGCCCTGGAATATCTTCAGGCCGGTTTCCAGCAGGCTCTTGAGTTCAGCGTTCTGCGCCGAGGGGATCAGCAAGGTCTCGAGCGCGCCGTTGACCTGCTTGTGATAGGCGACCTCATTGTCGACATAGGCCTTGTCGAAGTCTACGCCGTCGAGCTTCGCGAGCTTCGCGCGTTCGGCGGCCGCTGCCTGCGTCAAGGCCTTGCTGGTGTCGTTGTCCTCGGGTGTCACGTTGAGCTTCTTGACGAGGTCGAGCGCTTGGACGTTCACCGCTTCATGGTCCCGCACCATGGACTCGGCAAAGTCCACGACATCCTTGTTCTTGGATTTCGAGATGGCGAGTTTCGCCGCCTCGATATCGATGACGCCGGCCGTGTAGGCGATGTGCGCGATCTGCGGGTCAGTGGGCTTGTCGGCGGCCTGCGCCAAAGGTGCTGCGCCGAGCAGGTAAAGCGCGGCCAAAGCAGTGATCAGTCGAATGTGCATGGGAACCTCCTTGACCCGACGTGCCGAAGGGCACCGGGCTTTGCTTTCAGTTGACGATCATTGGATGCGGCGTAGGTGGAAACGTTCCCGGTAAATTCAAGTATTCCGACAGGGCCCGACGAGTCAGGTCTTGTCGCAGGCGCTTATTGCAGGAAGCCGAGCCGCTTCATCACCGCTGTCGTCAAGCGCTCGCAGCGCTGGCCGGCAAACGGGAACGCATCCATCAGGACCGGGCCGATCTGCTCGTCGAGCTGCGTACGCACGCGAGCCCGAGCGCGGTGCAGCCGGGTCTTCACTGTCTCCGGCCGTATGCCCAGAAGCTGCGCCGTCTCGTCGATGCTCAGTCCCTCGATCACTCTGGCGACGAAGACCGTCCGGTAGATGTCGGGAAGATTGTCGGTCGCCCGTTCGACGATTTGCAGTATCTGTCGTTGCGCCATGGTCCGCTCCGGATCGGAGGTCGCTGTGTTGCGGGGAAATTGAATGATCTGGGCCTCGGCGCTGAGATCGCTTGATTGCGCGAGATCCGGAGCGCGCCGCGTCCTGCGCAGACGCCCCAGCGCCTCGTTGAGGACGATGCGGGAAAGCCAAGTCGCCAGCGAGGACTTGCCGCGGAAACTCGCCAGGTGGGCAAAGGCGCTGACATAGGCTTCCTGGACGATGTCCTCGGCTTCGCTGTTGTTGCGCACGACGCCGCGGGCAAGGCGGTATAGCCATTGGTTATGCGTCGTCATGATGGTGCGGAATGCATCACCGTCGCGCGCCAGAGCCCGGCGCACCAGTTCCAGGTCGTCGGGAGCGGCGACGATTTCGACCAGGTCTTCTCGAGCGTGGGACATGAACAGTCTCCTTATCACCGCATCAGATTGTGTTCGACGCGAAAGGTTCCCGGAAATCGTCACATGCCGATGGAAGACAGGAATTCGCGTCGGAGGCCGGCATCCGTGTCGAAGACGTCCAGCGGGCGCTTGGTGACTATACGTGTGCCGTGCACGCGGACGCCGCGCGTGGACATGCAGCCGTGCTTGGCTTCGATGACGACGGCGACCCCGCCAGGCCGCAGCCCTTCTTCGATGGCGCGGGCGATCTCGTCCGTCAGACGTTCCTGTATCAGGAGACGCCGCGCGCAAGCTTCGACAATCTCACCCCCGCCGACGTCTATTTCGGGCGCGGCGAGATCATTACTCTGGAAATGCAAAGGATCAAACGCGAAACCATCAAACAGCGCCGCTTGCCTCATCGAGAAGCGGCAGCCTAATATGACAACCCTGATGGGCCAGAGCCTCCGTTAGCTTACCGCTCCAGTTGTCCCAAAACCCTGATGACGGACAATGCTGGTGATCTCACCGAGCCGTATCAGCTCCGGAATCTTCGACGCATCAATTCCCAGCCCCATGGCAACGACCGAGGCGTCGATCTCGACCGCCTCCGGCGTGACAGCGGCGACGGCCGGAAGGCCCCCTCGGCCCTCGTTGCGGTCCTCCCTGACCATCGATGCGCTGACCGGCGCCTGCACCGAAGGCAGCGAGCCAGTCCTCCATCAGCCGGCGATCCTCCTTCGAGAAGCGGGTCCGATTGCATAGGTCTTCGAACGTATCGTCCGGGCGGCACCGCTCGTATCGGGCCGCCACCACGCGAAGCAGGTCATGCCGCTCTGGGATGGAGCAGGCGCCGGCTTCCCGGAAGCTGTTCGTGGTGGGAAGAATGGTCAAGTGGGCTCTCCTTCGATTGCTGGCGATCCTTGTATAGGACAGGGTGTCGCGTACTACGTTGCTCTTCAGCAAACCGGACCTAGTACGTCGCAGATCGCTAGGCAGTGCCGGGTTTGCACGCAGGAGCGGCCGGTCGACGGTCTAGCGCGGCGCGGCCTCCCTGGCAGGGACAGTGCCAAGGGTTCAAGCTTCATGTAGGGTGAGGCATCTGGAAGCGGTCCTCCACGCATTCGCGGGATGCATCGAGATTGCTGGGCGGACCACTCCTCCCTCATGACGGTAACGAGAGCAGACAGAAATCATGCCATTCAACGAACGCTCCAGCCACATTACCCAAGGGATCGCCCGCTCGCCAAATCGCGCGATGTACTATGCCCTCGGTTATGACAGCGCCGACTTCGACAAGCCGATGATCGGCGTGGCCAACGGCCACTCCACCATCACGCCATGCAACGCCGGACTGCAGCCGCTTGCCGACGCGGCAGTTGACGCAATCAAGGCGGCGGGCGCCAATCCGCAGGTTTTCGGGACACCCACCATATCCGACGGAATGTCAATGGGGACCGAGGGCATGAAATACTCGCTGGTGTCGCGCGAGGTGATCGCTGACTGCGTCGAGCTCTCGGTCCAGGGCCAGTGGATGGACGGCGCGCTTGTGCTGGGTGGCTGCGACAAGAACATGCCGGGCGGCATGATCGGCATACTGCGTGCCAATGTGCCGGCTATCTACGTCTATGGCGGTACCATTAGACCGGGGCGCTGGAAGGGAGAGGACCTCTCCATCGTCTCGGCGTTTGAGGCTGTCGGCGCTTTCATGGCCGGCACGATGAGCGAGGAGGATTTCAACGGCATCGAGCGCAATGCCTGTCCCACGACGGGATCCTGCGGCGGAATGTATACGGCCAACACAATGAGCTCGTCCTTCGAAGCCCTGGGTATGGCGCTTATGTACTCCTCGACAATGGCAAGTCCGGACCGCGAAAAAGTGGACAACGCGGCCCAATCGGGGCGCATACTGGTCGAAGCGGTGAAGAAAGGCATTCGGCCACTCGACATCGTCACGCGCGCCTCGATCGAGAATGCAGTGGCACTCATCATGGCGCTGGCGGCTCTACGAACGCGGTGCTGCACTATCTCGCCATCGCCCTAGCCGCCGGCATTAACTGGACACTGGACGACTTCGAGCGCGTGCGCCGCAAAGTTCCTGTATTGTGCGACCTCAAGCCCTCCGGCAAGTACATGGCTGTTGACCTGCACAGGGCCGGTGGCGTTCCACAAGTGCTGAAGATCCTACACAGCGCCGGCCTGCTCCACGGAGATTGTCTGACCATCACAGGGCGTACGCTAGCCGAGGAACTTCACGACGTGCCCGACGCGCCCCGCACGGATCAGGACGTCATCATGCCGATGGAGCGTTCGCTCTATCGCGAAGGACACTTGGCGATCCTCAGGGGCAACCTGGCAGAAGATGGCGCGGTAGCCAAAATTACCGGCCTCAAGAGCCCGGCCATCACCGGGCCGGCCCGTGTCTTCGACGACGAGCAGTCGGCGCTCGAGGCGATCCTTGCAGATCGCATAAGGCCCGGCGACGTGATGGTGTTGCGCTATCTCGGGCCGAGGGGCGGTCCCGGAATGCCGGAGATGTTGGCGCCGACCTCCGCACTGATCGGTCGCGGCTTGGGCGAGTCGGTCGGCCTGATAACGGACGGCCGTTTCTCCGGCGGCACCTGGGGAATGGTGGTAGGGCATGTCGCGCCGGAAGCCTATGAAGGAGGCGCCATTGCGCTGGTCGAGGAGGGCGACATCATTTCCATCGATGCCCGCGAGTTGCTTCTGCAATTGCACGTTGACGAGGCAGAACTCGAACGGCGCCGCGCCGCCTGGACGCAACCGCCGCCGCGCTATACGCGAGGCGTACTGGCCAAGTTCGCGATGCTGGCCCGTCCCGCCAACGAAGGCGCTTTGACCGGCTGACACCCCGCTCAGCGCGTCGCAGGCTATGCCGCCTCACTCGTCTGCGTCGCCATGGCGTTCAATTCCTTGCGGTCTGGCCACTAAACAATGAGGCGGACGATACTAGCAAACAGAAGCGGCAGTGATGTTCATGTCCACCTAACGGAGGGAGGCCAAACGATCAAAAGCAAGAAGATGCTCGCCAATTGGCCGAGTTGGATGTCCGCGCCAACAGATCTCGTCCCAGGCCTCGCAGCTTCTGAAAGAGGAACCTGAAGTTCCGGCGGGGCAAGCCAGGCCGAAGCGCGGCACCGGTCGGCGTGGAGGAACTGCACGCGAACATCGGCGGATTGACGCTCATGAGCGCTGGCCGACGCACTCATCAAGGCGGGGATCAGTAAGCGCATGACAATTTTTTAGCGCCAGCACCATCTGCCCCGTCAGGAAGGAGGCGTCGGTCCTCGGATCACCGGGGAACCGCCTATTGCTTGCCGCGACCGGTCCTCACCTTTGATCTGGCGTTGATGCCACGGATCGATAGACTGCATCTGGATTTCCCCGTTAAACGAACCACATGACTGCGACCATACCGACAACAATTAGTGCGAGGCCGGCTATAAGCATCGGAAGCAGGCGTTTTTCATCATCGGATCCCCCGGGATCGGTATTCATTCGGTGGACTTTTTTCGAACCTGCCATTTTGTTATTCCTCATCTGGTCTCGTTATCGGTCGAATGTAGAAGTGGGCGTGGCTGTGGCCGGACCTATCGACGTTCAGCAGAAGCCGCATCGGCACCCGCACCCGCTGACCACTGCTGGGGATCGGGGCGCGCCGCGCCTTCCGCCCCCTGTTCGAGATAGATCCAGTCGAAGAGAACGGGGAACCTCGCCTCACTCTGGTAGTTGAACCGGGTGCCGCTCGGCCGCGGTCTCAATCACCCGCCGGTGTCGCTCGAAGCGGAGGGTGGCCGGACATCGACGGTAGGGATTTCGGCAAAGTTCGTCGCTGGTCATACCGAAGGCTCCAGGATTCAACCCAACGAACGACACGTGTACCATTCCGCCCGCCTCGGGACTCTAACGAACCCGGCGCGATCCTTGTTTGTCGAAGCGCAAACTCAAGCGACGGGGTCAGGGAGGAGGCGGCAAAGACCATGTCCTTCTACAGGCACCATTCGCTTAGAAGAGGCCGATCGCGACCGCCGCCAGGTTTACCGCCAGCGCCGCAAGCGCCGGGACCATAACAGCCGCTCCCGCGACAACGGAGAGCGCGGCGATCCAGTCGAACTTCCTGTCGGCCGTTATTCCCATTTTCGTTTCCTTATCTCCTCAACCTCTGTCTTCCGATGTCGTTCCGTTGCGGGCAACGGCGCGTCATTGGCCTGATGAAGGACGCGCTCCGCTGCGCCGTCGAGATCGTCAAGCTGTCCGCTTTTCATAGACCACAGGAAGGCAAGCAGGCCTACCAGGCCCATGCCCAGGGCCAGGGGAACCAGCCAGGCCAGGAGCCCGGTCATGCCGTCGCCGGACGCAGTTCGTCCGCCTTCGCTTTCGGCAATGGCTCGCGCCGGTCAGAAAGCACCCGCAGCGAGTTGGCCACGACCAGGATCGACGAAGTCGACATCGCGATGGCCGCGACGAGTGGCGTGACGTAACCGGCCACGGCCAGGGGCAGCGCGAATGCGTTGTAGGCGATCGAGATCGCGATGTTCTGGCGGACGAGGCGCATGGACTTCCGGGCCACGGAAATCGCCTCCGGCACGCTTCGCAGGCTGGAACCCAGGAAGACGAGATCGGCCGCGCTGCGTCCGACATCGGCTGCCGTCGACGGGGCCATCGAGACGTGTGCGGCCGCAAGCGCAGGCGCATCGTTGATGCCGTCGCCGACCATCAGTACCCGTCTCGCCTCGCGGCGGAGCGTTTCCAGACGGCTGACCTTGTCTTCCGGACGCTGCCTGCCCGACCTCTGCCCTATGCCCGTCAGCTTCGCGACCCGCCGGGTCTCTTCCTCGGCGTCCCCCGACAGCAGTTCCACCGACAGGCCCGTACCCTTCAAGGTCGTCACCGCCGCGGCGGCTCCTTCGCGCAACGTGTCCGAAACGTCGAAACGGCCGACGAAGATTCCATCGCGGGAAAGCCACGGCCCGGAGCCACTCCGGTCGCCGTCTCCTTCGACCGCCCAGCCGGGCCTGCCGAGCCGCCAGAGGCACACTCCGATGCGGGCTTCGATCCCGTTGCCCGGGATCTCTCGCGCGTTGGACACCTCGACTCCGTCGCCGCTTCCAAGCGCCGCGACCGCAATGGCTGCCGGATGGCGTGACAGCCGTGCGAGGGCGGAAGCGACAGGCAGTTCGGCCTGCGGCACGCCATGCGAGGAAACCCGCATCCGTCCGGTCGTCAGCGTTCCGGTCTTGTCGAGGACGACGTGGTCGATCTCCGCAAGCCGCTCCAGTGCGCTGCCGTCCTTCATGGTGACGCCGATTCCGAACAGACGGCGCGCGGCGGCCGCCTGGACCATGGGGACGGCGAGGCCGAGCGCGCATGGACAGGTGATGATGAGGACGGCGATCGCCAGCGTCAGAGAACGGTGCCAGTCGCCGGTCGCGACGAACCAGCCCGCGAACGTCGCCAGCGCGACCGCATGGATGACAGGCGAATAGAGGGCCGCGGCGCGATCGGCGATCCTGCGGTAGCGTGCGCGGCTGCCCTCGGCGGCCTCCATTAGCCGGACCATGTCGGCCAGGAACGAGTCGGCGGGGCGACGGTCGATGCGCAGCTCGATCGGTCCACTAAGGTTCAACGCGCCCGACAGCACCCGCGACCCCGGCTCGATGCTCTCGGGCGAGGTCTCTCCGGTCACGATGGAGAGGTCCAGAGCTCCTTTGCCCTTGAGAACGGTGCCGTCGGCCGGGATACGCTCGCCGACGGCGACGAACACCGCGTCCCCCTCCCGCAGCGACTGGACGTCTTGGAACTCACGTCCGCCGACCTTGTCCAGCACGGTAGCCCCACGCGGCATCATCCGCGCTAGCGACCGCACCGCGTCGCGCGCCTTCCCGCGCATGGAGTGATCGAGCGCGCGCCCGGCCAGCAGAAAGAACAGGAGCGACGTCACCGCATCGAAGTAGGCATGCTCTCCTCCGGACAGTGCATCGTACGTGCTGAGGACGAAGGCGAGAAGGATGCCCACGCTGATGGGCACGTCCATGTTAGTCCGGCCGACGCGCAGCGCGCTCCAGGCGGAGGCGAAGAAGATACGGCCGGAATACGCGACCGCGGTGAGAGCGAGGGCGGCCGAGACCAGGTGGAAGGCGTGGCGCGTGCCCTCCTCCGCTCCGGACCAGATCGAGACAGACAGAAGCATGATATTCATGGCGGCGAAGCCCGCGACGGCCGTTGCGCGTAGAAGGCGACCCATTTCGGGATCGCTCCCGGGATCGGCGTCCGCCAGGGCCGCCTCGTATCCCGCTCTCCTCAGGGCATCGATCATCGGCGGCACCACGCCATCGCACCGCCACCTCACCGCGACCCGTTTCGAGGTCAAGTTCAGGCGGGCGGCGGTCACGCCCGGGAGCGTTCCAAGCGCGCCTTCGATAGCGACGATGCAGGCGCCGCAGTGCGCACCGGGAACGCTCAGGTCGGTCTGTATGATCCCGTCGCCGAGGTCCCGGCTGGCCAGCCGGATTTCCTCGGGCGGCACGTCCCGGCCAGGCCCTGCCATTAGGGCAGCTTTTGCTCCGGGCGCGCAGCAGCTCATCGCGTCAGGCCTCCGGCCGCGCCACGGCGACGTAGGCATGCCAGGTTGCATGCCCGAGCAGCGGGAAGATCACGATCATGCCCAGCAGTCCGGTCGCGACGCAGAGCGCGAAAAGCGCGATCACCATCGCTCCCCATCCGATCATCGCCGGAAGGTTGTTCCACACCAGCTTCATGCTGGTCCCCATGGCCGTGAGCGCGTCGACCCTGCGGTCGAGCATCATCGGCACGGAAAACACGCTGATCGAGAAGGCGAAGGCCGCAAACAGGCCGCCGATGGCCGTTCCGACGACGATCATCGCCCATCCGTAGGCGGAGCCGATCAGCACGCCGATGACGTTGTCCAGACCGGGGAAAGCGGTGACCCCGAAGAACAGCGCCCACAGAAGCACCGCCGCCCTGGTCCAAAGCAGCATGAGCAGGGTGAGCAGCAGTCCGGCGAAGAACACCTGCGCTCCGGCCTTCGGGCGCGTCCTGAGCATGGAAATGAGCCCGACCGTCCTGTTCTCGCCCAGCGCGCGGCTTTTCGCGTAGAGACCGATCGCAAGAAACGGGGCGACGATAAGGAAGCCTGCGAGCGACGGAAACAGAATGTAATCCCGCCCGAATTCGAACAGGGTCCATACGAAGGCGGCCGACAGCAGAAACACTCCGATACCGTAGGCGATGCTGGTCCAAGGTCCGCGCCAGAAGTCTCGCCAGCCCAGGGCCAGCCACCGCAGGCCCGCCAGCATAGGCAGACCGCGCTGGAGCGCCGGATCGCGCGTCTCGCCGATCCCGGAGGTCTCGCTCAGCAACCAGTAGGACTTGTCGGTCTCGCTCATCGAAGCTCCTCCTTCAGCACGCCGACTTGGCGGCCCGGTAGCTGCCGCCAGTGCCCGCCTCCTTGAGATGAGGCACGCATTCGGGCTGCGACGTGACGGCAACGTAGACGAGGTGGGCATTCGCCGCCGCGACAAGCAGCAACCCGGCAGGAACCAGGAGCCACGCAGGGTTCCAGTTTCGGCGGCTACCTGCGGCCCGGGGGGTCATGGCTGACCCATCCCAAGATCGTGGACGTAAAGCGCGAGCGTCCGGATCTCGGCGTCGGTCATGCGTTCGTCCCAGGTCGGCATGTGGCCCTGCCTGCCGCCATGGACAGACGCGATAATCGTTTGCAGGTCGCCGCCGTAGACCCAGCGTGCGTCCGTGAGGTTGGGCGCCCCGAGCTCGCGGTTCCCCTCTGCGCTGTCGCCGTGGCACGCCGCGCATGTCGTCGCGAAGACCTCGCGTCCGGCTTCGATCCGCTTCAGGTTCACCTCAGTCGAATAGTCGGGATTGCTCAGCGAATAGACATAGGCCGCGACGCTGCGGACCTGGTCCCGCTCCAGCATCCCGTCGCGTCCGAAGGCGGGCATCTGCGCGATCCTCGTATCCGGATGGGCGGTGTTGATGCCGTAGCGCAGCGTCTGCTCGATCAGTTCGGGACCGCCGCCCCACAGCCAGTCGTCATCAGTCAGGTCCGGATAGCCGGCGCGTCCGCGGCCATCTCGCCCGTGACAGGCGGCGCAGTTGTCGCCGAAGAGCTGCCGACCCGTGCCACGAACGGTCTGCATCAGCGCCTCGTCAGCCAGGATCGCCTCGTAGGGCTCGGATTCCAGACGGCTCATCCAGACCGATCTTTCCTGCTGGCCTTCGACGACACGCTCTTCGACGGTCTTACGCTGATCGACACCGAGAAGTCCCTTGGTGTAGGTCGTGCCTATGGGCCAGGCGGGCACGAGGAACCACCACGCGATGGCCCAGATATGCGTCACGATCAGGAACATCAGCACGCCGCGCGGAACGGGCGTATCCAGTTCCTTGATGCCGTTCCATTCGTGCCCGGTCGTTTCCCTTCCGGTGACGGGATCGCGCTCGTTCACTTCCATGGCTTGTCGTCCCTGTCGAGGATGCTGGTCTTCGCCCGGTCGAAACGCTTCCGGTTCGAGGGCCAGAAGGCGTAGGCGACAACGCACAGGAAGAAGCCCATCAGGTAGAACAGGCCCCAGCTCTTGGAGAAGGCGACCAGGGTATCGTGGCTGATTTCGAACATGGCTCAGTCCTCCGCGTCTGGGGCTTGTTCGCTCGCGGCCGTGTCGCGGAACGCGGCGTCCGTCAGCCTGCCCAGAACCTGCAGGTACGCCACGAGCGCGTCCATCTCGGTGAGACGCGTGGCGACCCCGTCGAAGGCGCTCACCTGGGTGGTCTCGCCATAGCGTTCGCTCACCCCAGATGCCGCCTCGCTGTCGGGAAAGGCCTGTCCGTAGGCATCACGGGCCGCATTGGCGATCATCTCGTCGGTGTAGGGCACTCCCAAGGACTGCTGGGCTGCAAGATGCTGCCCGAGATCGCCCGTCCGAAGCTCGGTTCGCGCGAGGAAGGCGTAGGCGGGCATGTTGGACTCCGGCACGACATCGCGTGGATTGATGAGGTGGGCGACGTGCCAGAAATCGGAATACTTGCCGCCGACGCGCGCCAGGTCAGGACCTGTCCGCTTCGATCCCCATAACATCGGGCGGTCGTACTGAGACTCGACGGCCAGAGAGTAAGGGCCGTAGCGCTCGACTTCGTCGCGAAGCGTGCGGATCATCTGGCTATGGCAAGCGTAGCAGCCTTCGCGCACGTAGATGTTGCGCCCGGCGAGTTCGAGGGGCGTGTAGACCCGCATGTCGGGCGCCTCCTCGACCGTCTCGTCAATCGTGAAGAGGGGCGCGATCTCGACGATGCCGCCGACGCTGGCAGCCGCGATGATCGCCAGCACGAACCCGATCGCCGAGCGTTCCAGCTTGCGGTGGAATAGTTCAGGCATCTCTCATTCTCCCGGGAGGGCGACGGCCGCGGGCACATCGCTCTCGAGGCGCTTCGCCAAGGGCACGGTTCGGACCGTCATCCACATGTTGTAGCAGCAGACGACCGCTCCGATCAGGAACAGAAGGCCGCCGAAGGCGCGGGCGATGTAGTAGGGATACATCGCGACCAGCGAATCCACGAAGGAATAGGCAAGCGCGCCGTCCTCGGTGTAGGTCCGCCACATCAAGCCCTGTATGATGCCGGAGTTCCACATCGCGAAGACGTAGATGAGCGTTCCGGCGATCGCCAGCCAGAAGTGGACCTCGACGAGTCTCGCCGAATACATGCGCTCCCGGTTCCAGAGGGTCGGCACGAGCGTGTAGAACGAGCCGAAGGTGATCAGTGCCACCCAGCCGAGAGCCCCCGCGTGGACGTGGCCAACCGTCCAGTCCGTGTAGTGGCTGAGCGCGTTGACAGGGCGGATTGCCATAAACGAGCCTTCGAAGGTCGACAGCCCGTAGAAGATCGCCGCCGCCATCATGAAGCGCAGCGTCGCATCGTCGCGGACCCGGTGCCATGCGCCATTCAGTGTCAGCAGCGCGTTGCCTGCCGAAGCCCAGGACGGAACCAGCAGCATGACAGAAAAGGTCATGCCGAGCGTCTGAACCCAGTGCGGCAGCGCCGTATAATGGAGGTGGTGGGAGCCTGCCCACATGTAGAAGAAGGTGATGCCCCAGAAGCTGAGGATCGAGAGGCGGTAGGAAAAGATCGGCCGCTGCGCCCGCACGGGAAGATAGTAGTAGAGCATTCCGAGGAAGCCCGCGGTGAGGAAGAACGCGACTGCGTTATGTCCGTACCACCACTGGACCATCGCGTCCTGCACGCCCGGCCAGATCGTATAGCTCTTGGCATGCCCCCACGATACCGGAACGGCGAGGTTGTTGACGATATGCAGGATCGCGACGACCACGATGAAGGCCATGAAATACCAGTTCGCAACGTAGATGTGCGGCTCCCGACGACGGGCAATAGTGCGCAGGAACAGGACGAAATAGGTGATCCAGACGATGACGAGCCAGATATCGGCATACCACTCCGCCTCGGCGTATTCCTTCGATTGGGTCACGCCCAGCAGGTAGCCGGACACGGCGAGGATGCAGAACAGGTTGAAGCCAAAGAGAACGAACCACGGGCTGAACTGTCCGGCGAGCCGCGCCCGGGAGGTGCGCTGCACGACATGGAATGAAGTGGCGATCAGGGCGTTTCCGCCGAAGCCGAAGATGACCCCGGAGGTGTGCGTCGGGCGCAGCCTCCCGAATGTCGACCAGGCAGCGTCGAAGGCCAGGCTTGGCCATGCCAATTGTGCGGCGACCCACACGCCCATGAACATGCCGAACACCGCCCACGCCATCGACAGGACGATGCCGACCTTGATAGGGTCGTCATAGTAGGACGCCTCGCGGTCCTCGGTCGGCTCGGGCTCGTAGAACCCGGACAGGACCGGGTAGAGCAGTCCTCCCGCGAAGAGGATCACGAACAGCCCGTGAACGCCAAGGGTGTCGTTCCTGCCGAGCGCGGCCATCGCGATCCCGGCGGCGACCAGCATGACGAGGACGACGGCCGCGTACTGCCGTTCGCTGGAGCTGAGTTTCCCGATCATGGTGCCCTCTGAAGGTCGATCATGCTGGCTCCGCAGTCTTGCTCGGCAGCCCAAGAAGCGCTGCAAGAACTTCCCTGTTCCCGGCTATGTCCGCCAGCGAATAATCGTCGAATACGGATAAGAATGCCGCGACCGCTTTCTTGACAACCCCCCTGATCCGACAGGCGGAAGATATTGCGCAGCTTCCGCCGTCGCAGCGCATACATTCGACCAACGCGAAATCGTGTTCGGTCTGCCGTACAACATCACCGAGATTGATCTCTTCCGGCTTCCTTGCGAGCGCGATGCCACCTGACCGTCCGCGCACGCTCGTCAGGTAGCCGAGACGTCCGAGGTGCAGGGCCACCTTGAGCAGGTGGTTGCGGGAGATGCCGTAGCTTTCGGCGACGTCGCCGACGCGGGAAGGCCGGCCCGGGTTCAGCGCTAGATAGACCAGCATGCGCAGCGCGTAGTCGGTGTGATAGGTCAGGCGCACTGCTGCCTCCCCGGTTCGGAGGGCGCGATCGCCGCATCGCGGCTGGCGGCCGTCATCGATCAGCTCCCGAAGGGCGCTCCAGGCGGAAGAACATCGCGAGCTTCAAGCTTTTCGCTATGCGCTCGGCTCGGTCGACGAATGGCTGCGCTACCCCGTCAGGGCAGACCTCTTCCGCGGTGGCGCGGAAATGTCCTAACCAGACGTCGAAGTCTGCCTCGCGCACCTGTTCGAGCCTCGTGTGTGCGGGCACGGGGCGCCCGCTGTACGAGCCGTCCTTCAGGACCACCGAGCACCAGAAGTCCGTCATCTTCTCTAGATGCGGCTCCCAGCTTCCTATGATCTCGGCTGCGAAGATGGGCCCCAGCCGATCGTCCTGGCGGACGCGCCCGTAGAACTCGCGCACCAGGCGGCCGATGAAGGCTCGATCGACATCCGGATGGACGAAAGCTCGTTCCTCGGGTGGGCGCTGCAACTGCGCGGATGCTCGCAAGATCAATGTGGTATCTCCTATGCCACTTTCTAGGGTCGGCTCGCCCTGAAGGAAAGCTCCCAGATGTCGCAGCCCGCTCTCGTAAAGCTCTTTGCGCCGGAACAACGTTCGCCGAGACCGGCTTCGTTGATCAATTCAGGATGATCGATCGTCGCCAAAGTCGATGAATGCAGCGTCCCTTCGGAATCCCTGTGCTCCAGCTTCAATGTCCATTCCATCCGGCATCTCCCTGATCACATCGACCAGAGGCTACCGATCAATCCTTGCTGGACCCCCAACTTCTTTCCGGTCTCCGCTTCAACTGCCGCAGGATGGTGTCGTCGCTGACCGGCATGCCGAGCCGCTGCATCAACCGCTCGCCAGGACGGCCGCCGGCGCTGTGGCCGAGCAGGCCGACAATCTCAACGACCCTTCTCGTCCGGCGCGTGTATGGATCAGCAACCGTCGGCAGTCGGTCGATGAACGTTCGTCGTGCGCATTCCCCATGTGCACAACCAGCGGCTCAGCAGGAGCTTCACTGTCACCGACTGCCCCTGGACCGGCAGATCCTGGAGGCCGCGGTGAGACCAGCCATGCCGATTTCGGCTTCGCCGTAAATTGGGGCAGATGCCGATCGAGGATCCAGCAGCGGAAACAACCCAACCGTCATCACCGGCGAGCGCGATACCCAGAATCTTGACCACTGGGCCGGGCGACTATTTCGATTTCGTTTGCATGCCGCGCATAGCGGCACCATCGCTAACGGCGGATGAACCACACAAAGTGAGGAAGAACCTGATTAGGTGCCAAGCGACACCAACTATCCGCTGCATGCCAATGTCACCACATGAGCAGCCGACGTGAAACATTCGAAATTTTTTTGTGTGACGCGAGTCATTTGTTGCAATGACGGCGAGACCTGATAGCCTCGCTCTGAATAGAGGAAGGCCAAATGAGTTTCGTGCTTCACAGGCAGCTCGCCAGCCCCACACCGGTTGCAGTCGCCGGTCGCGGGGTGTGGCTGGTCGACGCGGATGGTCGCGAGTATCTCGACGCTTGTGCAGGCGCGGCCGTTTCGGCCCTTGGACACGACGACGCTGAAGTCTCCGCAGCGGTCGCAGCTCAAATGTCGCGACTTTCTTACGCGCACACGTCCTTCTTCAGCAGCGAGCCCGCCGAACGGCTCGCGGGAGCGCTTATCGAGGCTGCCGGATCACCGTTCTCGAAGGTCTTCTTCACATCGAGCGGATCGGAGGCCGTCGAGGCTGCGATCAAGTTCGCGCGACAACATTTTGTCGAAAAGGGTGAGGCTACGCGCCGCCATATTATCGGGCGCTGGCAGAGCTACCACGGCAACACGCTCGGAGCGCTGTCGGCGGGCGGCAACAAGCTGCGTCGAGCGCTGTATGGGCCGTTGCTGCTCGACATGCATCATATCGACGCCTGCAATGCCTATCGCGGGCAGTTGGCCGGCGAAACCCTCGACCAGTTCGGGCTCCGCATGGCCGATCAGCTAGAAGCCAAGATTCTTGAGCTTGGACCCGAAACAGTTGCCGCCTTTGTCGCAGAGCCGGTGGTGGGGGCCACGCTGGGTGCGGTCGCCGCCCCGCCGTCTTATTTCCCCCGTATACGCGAGATTTGTGATCGCTACGGCGTGCTCCTGGTGTTTGACGAGGTCATGTGCGGCATGGGACGACTCGGGAGCCTCTTCGCTTTCGAAACAGTCGGCGTGCGGCCAGACATCGTCTGTATCGCTAAGGGACTTGGGTCGGGCTATCAGCCCATCGCAGCGATGCTGCTGACCGATTCGGTCGTGAAGCCCCTCGCCGAAGGGTCGGGATCATTCATGCACGGCCACACTTACCAAGGCCACCCCGTCGCCTGTGCCGCCGCTGCCGTCGTTCTGTCCAAGATCTCCTCGCCCCAGATGCTGGCCCGCGTCACGGAGGCCGGAAAGAGGCTCAAGGATGGCTTGCGCGCGCGGATTGGTAACTCTCCGCATGTCGGCGAGATCCGAGGCGAAGGTCTGTTCGTCGGCGTGGAATTCGTTGCGGACGCCGACAGCAAGGAGCCCTTTCCCCACACGTCCAAACTCAATTCACTGATCAAACGCGAGGCGATGGACAGGGGGCTGCTCGTCTACGCGATGGGCGGTACGCGGGACGGGCAGTCCGGTGACCACGTCCTGCTTGCACCGCCTTTCGTCATCTCGAACGAGGAGATCGACAAGGTCGTCGAGCTGTTTGCTGAGGCATCCGCGGCGGCGCTGGATCGGGTCCTGCCACGCACTGTCCCGACGGTTGGGCCAAGGCTTTGAAGAAGGGTCTGTAGATGGATTTCGATCTGGTGCTGCGCGGCGATCTCGTTCTTGCCGACGAGGTAATTCCGGATGGATATGTCGGTGTGGCGGGCGGTTCGATCGCCGCCATCGGCCAGGGTGCGCCGTGCAGCGGAGCGCCGGTCGCGGACTATTCAGGACATCTGCTATTCCCAGGTCTGATCGACGCACAGGTCCATGCTGGCAGCATCGAGAGAGTTGTCGGACTGACGGACGCGACGCGTGCCGCCGCGGCCGGCGGCGTCACGACGATCGTCGACATGCCGTTCGACAATCCTCTGCCTGTGGACAATGTCGAAGCATTGCGTGCGAAGATCGAGCGCATTGCCGAACTCGCATATGTCGATGTGGCACTCTACGTCACCGCCCCCAAAGGAGGCCGCACCAATGCCATCGCTGAGCTGATCGAAGGCGGTGCATGTGCGGTCAAGCTGTCGACTTACGAGTACCATCCGACTCGCTTTCCGCGTTCGACTATGGGGGAGATGTATCAGGTCTTCACGGAAGCGGCGCCCCTCGATGTGCCGGTCGCCTTTCACAATGAGGATCAGGAGATCGTCGCCAGCCTGACCGCCTCGGTTCAGGCCGCCGGCCGTTTCGGACCGGAAACCCACGCTCTGACGCGTCCGCCGATCGCCGAAATGGTTGCCAATGCCCAAGTCCTGGAGCTCGGTCTGCGCACGGGCGCTCGGACCCACATCGTGCACAGCTCGATCATCGAAGGCTTCGAGATGATCGATCGCTACCGTGCGCTTGGCGGCCGCGTGAGCGCTGAGACCTGCCTCCAATACCTGATCTTCAACGAAGACGACGTCGTGCGTGACGGGCCATCGATGAAGCAGACGCCACCGCTTCGATCCGAGGCCCAGCGGCTGGCGTTGTGGGCTGCGCTCGCTGACGGCCGCGTCGAGATCGTTTCCACAGATCACGTCGCCTGGCCTTTGTCGCGCAAAAGCGATCCGGACATGTTCAAGAACAGTTCCGGCGTGCCCGGCCTCGAGTCGCTGTTGCCGATCCTCTACACCGGCATCGTCGAACGGTCCCTCTCCCCCACGATCATTGCGCGAGTCTGCTCCGCCAACGTCGCCCGCCACTTCGGCCTGCATGGGCGCAAGGGCGCCATCAGGATCGGAGCGGACGCCGATTTCGCGGTACTGCGCAGGGAGGATGGCAGGTTCGACGCCTCCAGCATGGTCTCCGCGGAGAAGTGGAGTCCTTATCACGGCAGGCCGACGGCCGGGCGGGTTGCCGCGACCTATCTGCGCGGCGAACGGATCTTCGCAGACGGCTCCGTTGCAGACGGTCCGCGCGGCGCCTTCGTCAAACCTGAACGAAACAAATTAGGGCGGACATGAGAGTAGCAGCAGTACAGATGAACAGCGGCGACGATGTCGCTGCGAACGTCCATAAGGCGTGCGGCTACGTCGATCGAGCGGCAGGCGAAGGCGCGGAACTCGTGGTCCTGCCCGAGTTCTTCAACACGATTTTCTTCGCTCAGTACCGCGACCAGAAGTATCACGCGCTGGCCGAGACCGACACCGGAGCGACGATGAGCGCCATCCGCGAGGCAGCGGTGCGCAACAAAATAGCCGTGATCGCCACGATCTACGAAGAGGTGGAGATCGGCCTCTGCTACGACACCGCGATGCATGTCGGTGCGGACGGCGACATCCATCACAAATACCGCAAGGTGCATCCCGCCGCAGTGAAAAGCCTGGAGAAGATCTATTTTCGCTACGGCTCGCGCTTCGACACCTACGGGTTCGGTGATTGGCGCATCGGTATCGGCGTCTGCTACGACATGGGCTTTCCTGAGACAGCCCGCTGTCTCGCTTCAAATGGCGCGGAACTGCTGATCGCGCCGTATGCGACCTCTCGACAAAACATGTTCCAGGAGGTCCTGCGCACACGCGCTTTCGAGAACGGCTGCTTCCTCGTCGCCGCCAACAAGGTTGGTCAAGAACATGACTGGTATTTCCCCGGCGGGAGCATGATCTGCGATCCGACCGGCCGGCTACTTGCCTCTGCCGACACTCAGAACGAGGCGGTTCTGGTCGCCGACATCGACCGCGACGCCATCCGCGAAGCGCGTATCAGCTACCCCAATCGGCGCGATCGCAGGCCGGATCTTTACGGCGCGATCACCCGCGAAACCGACGCGTAAGCGGATCCATGAAATACGAGAAAATCATCGCTGAAATTGCTGGCCTCGCCGACGAGGCTGCCGCTCTCTTCGAGGAGATTGCCACCGCATCGCACGACGGTCGCGGCATCACGCGTGCGGCGTTCGGTCCAACCGAGACCATGGCCGGCGACGTGTTGAAGAGGTTCGCCCTCAAGGAGGGACTCGATGTCTCCACGGATCCGGTGGGCAACTTCCACTACGATATGCAGGGAGATGCGCCCAGCAAGACCGTCGTGATCGCATCGCACCTCGACTCAGTCCCTGTAGGCGGCAATTTCGATGGACTCGCGGGCGTGGTGGCTGGAGTCGTTGTGCAGGCGGCGTGCCACCGCGCCGGGGTCTGCCCGTCGTTGAACCTGAAGACGATTGGCTTCCGTTGTGAAGAGAGCCCCTGGTTCGGCACCGCCTATATCGGCAGCAAGCTCGCTCTCGGCCTGCTTGGTCAGGATGAGCTTGACGGGCTTAAGCGTTTCGACACCGGCAAATCTCTCGCGACCCACCTGCACGAAATTGGCGCCATCTCTGTTGCTTCCGACATGCGCGCGCAGCGGCTTCCGGTTGAGAACATCGCCGCCTACCTCGAGCTGCATATCGAACAGGGACCGCTCCTCGACGACTTGGAGCTGCCGGTCGGCGTCGCCACGGCCATCCGTGGCAACATCCGCCATCCGTTCGCGGCATGCAGCGGGCGCTATGGTCATGCGGCCGCCAGCCCACGGCACCTGCGGTCCGACGCCATGACCGCGACTGCACGGCTCATCGCCGCCGCGGATGGATTCTGGGCGGACCTATTGGCCGAGGGCGGCAATGACGATCTGATCATAAACTTCGGTATTGTCGCGACTGATCCGGAGCAGCATGCGATGACAAAGGTGCCCGGCGACGTGCGGTTCAGCTTCAATATAGGAGGTACCCGCAACGACGTGATGGACCGGCTCTACCGGCGCATTCGCAACGAGGCCGAGCGGCTCGAACGCGAATTCCGTGTCAGCTTCGATTTCGGCTCGCGGGTTGGAACGGAGGGGATCCAATTGGATCCGGGACTGGCCCAAGTGGCTCGGCAGTCGGCCAAGGACTTAGGCATTGCGATGCACAGCCTACCCACGGTCGGTCATGACGCAGCGATGTTAGCCAAGCTCGGCGTGCCGACGGGGATGCTCCTGGTGCGCAACCAGAACGGCAGCCACAACCCCGACGAGGCGATGCGGATCCCCGATTTCATCGCAGCGACAAAGGTGCTTGCGCTTTGGGCCATCAGCCCACCGCGCCAATCATAAGAAGACGACCTAACCTCCAACGAAAAGGAACTACAGAATGCGCAACAGGTTCAAATTCATTCTCGCGGCAGCCGTCTTTGCGGCCGCCATTCCGGCTGCGTCGGCACAGGACAGCAGCACGCCGCTCCGCGTCGCATCGGACGTTGGCTTCGCGCCGTTCACGATGCGCCAACCCGACGGACAGGTCGTCGGTTTCATCGCCGACATGGGTGCGGAAATCGCGAAGCGGACCGGACGTCCGTCGGTCGAGATCGTCGATGTCAAGTTCAGCGCGATTTTCGCCGGCCTCTTCGCCAAGAACTTCGAGTTCATCATTACTCCGCTCGGGATCACTCCGAAGCGTACTGAGGAGATCCTGTTCACGGAAGGCTACATGCAAACCGGCCTCGGCTTCATGACGAAGGCCTCCGCCGCGCCGATCACGAAGCTCGACGACCTCAAGGGCCTCAAGATGGCGATAAACCGTGGCACGTCGACCGATACCTGGCTGACCAACGAAGGGGCCGACGCCAAGTATGGCTTCGAGGTGCAGCGTTATGACGGCAGCGCCGACGCGATCCAGGCCGTCGCCAGCGGCCGAGCCGACGTCTATGTGAACGACTTGCAGGGCGTGCAGTATTCGGCCAAGCAGGTTCCAAACATGACTTACGCCTACGAAATCCTGCAGGAGCGCACTTACTCTACCGGCTTCCGCTACGGCGACGAAGAGGCCCGCAACAAGGTGGAGCGTGCGATCGAATGCATGAAGCAGGACGGCACGTTCTCGGCCCTCAACGTCAAGTGGTTCGGCGTCGAGCCCGCTGCCGGTTCGGCGATGACCAAGGTCTCGCCCGGCTACGGACCCGAGGGTCTGAAGGGCTGGGTCGACGTGGCCGATGCCGACAAACCGGCCTGCGGCTGATTGGACACGAGAGGTTGGCTTCCATGACGTCTGCTCCCGTTCTCGAAATCGCCGATCTGCGAAAATCGTTCGGCAAGGACGAGGTGCTGAAGGGAGTCAACCTGACCGTCCGGCGCGGAGAAGTCGTGGTTCTCCTCGGCTCCTCCGGCTCCGGCAAGAGCACGTTCCTGCGCTGCATCAATCGGCTGGAGGAGCCCACGTCGGGGACGATCTCCCTGAACGGGACTCCGGTCACTTCTTCGACCGCAAATCTGGCCGATGTCCGCAAGAAGATCGGGATGGTATTTCAGTCCTTCAATCTCTATCCGCATCTCTCAGCACTAAGGAATATCACCCTGGCTCTGCGGCTCTCGCTGGGCCAGGACCGGAAGGCGGCCGAGGAACAGGCCATGCGTATGCTTGCGCAGGTCGGACTGGCCGAGAAAGCGCGGTCCTACCCGTCCGAATTGTCCGGAGGTCAGCAGCAGCGCGTCGCGATCGCCCGTGCCCTGGCGCTGGAACCGCAGGTGATGTTGTTCGACGAGCCAACCTCGGCTCTCGATCCGGAACTCGTTGGCAGCGTGCTCGAGGTCATACGCCTCCTGCGCCAGCGTGACATGACGATGGTCATCGTGACCCACGAACTCGGTTTCGCGCGCGAGGCGGCAGACCGCATCGTAATGATGGACAAGGGCGAGGTGGTCGAGGAAGGGCCGCCGGAGCAGTTGTTCACCACGCCCCGGCATCAGCGAACCCGCGAGTTCCTGAAGCACTTCACCGGCAGGTAGGGCGATGGAGCAGGTTCTTTACTATTACTTCAACGTCCCGATCATGGTCGACGCCCTGCCGATGATGCTGCAGGGCCTAGGCGTCACGATCCTCATGGCGTTGACAACCGTGTTGATTGGAGTCAGCGCTGGGCTTCTGCTCGCGGTGGCGCGTAGCTATCCGAGCCGCTTCATTCGCTGGCCCATCATCGGCTTCGTCGACATCTTCCGATCCCTGCCGCAGTTGGTGATCATAATCTTGATCTACTTCGCGCTGCCCTATGCCGGCATCGAGTTCTCCCCGTTCTGGTCGACGGTGCTTGGCCTGTCTCTGGTGCTGGCCGCCTTCGCGCAGGAGAGCTTCTGGGCCGGCATTACGGCGACGAATCGCGGTCAATGGGAGGCGGCTACGGCCACCGGCCTGTCGCACACGGCGACCGTCTTCTTCGTCGTCCTGCCGCCGGCCATCAAGACGTCGATCCCGTCGCTAACGAACCGCATCATCGCGGTCACGAAAGGCACAGCACTAGGATCCGCGGTGGCCGTACAGGAACTGCTCGCCCACGCCCAGAGCATCCAGTCGGTGGTCGCAAATCCGTCGCCGCTGACCCTCGGTGCGCTGCTCTACATGGTCATCTTCGCGCCGATGGTAGCGTTCTCTCGGTGGCTTGAATGGCGTTATCGGTGGAGCAGCTGACGATGTTCTTCGACACCTTCTTCGACATCGACGCTATCATCTTCACCTATCCGCTGCTGCTGGACGGCTTTCTGCTGACCCTGCAACTGGTCGGTGTCGTCGTCCCGTCCGGTATCGCGCTCGGGACCTGCCTTGCGCTGGTCTACGCACTTGGCGGATGGGCAACGAAGGCGGCATTCATCCTCTATGTCGATTCCTTCCGCTCGCTACCGCCCCTGGTGCTACTCGTCTTCATCTTCTATGGGCTGCCATTTCTTGGCGTTCACCTCGGCAGCTTTGCCTCCGCCGTGCTCGCTCTCGTCCTGAACGGGTCCAGCTATTACGCGGAGATCGTGCGAGCCGGCATCACAGCGATCTCGAAGGGCCAGTGGGACGCGGGACGCGCGACCGGCCTGTCGCGCTTCCAGACGATCATCCACATCGTCCTGCCCCAGGCATTCCGCAACATTGTCGGGCCGCTTCTGGGCAATACGCTCGAGCTCACCAAGGCGACGTCGATCTGTTCGGTTGTCGCTCTTCCGGAGTTCCTGCGTGCCGCCCAGATTGCCCAGAGCCACGTCTACAATCCGACGCCCTTGGTGTTTGTGGCGCTCGTTTACCTGATCCTGCTTTGGCCGCTGGCGCGTCTGGTGTCGCGCATGGAGCGGACCATCGCCTCGCGCTGAGACAAACAAAGAATTTTGGGAGACACCCTCATGCAAGCTACGCCTACCCAGGGAGGGCTAGACGCCGCCCTTGCGTCCCTGCGGGAGAGCTATGCCCGCAGCCGGCCGATAAGCCAAGAACTCTTCAGGCGCGCCGCAAGCGTGCTTCCGGGGTCCAATACACGTTCGGTGCTGCACTTCAGCCCTTTCCCGCTCTACATGGCTCGGGGGCAGGAAGCGATTGTGGAGGACGTGGACGGCAATGCCTACGTGGACATGGTCGGGGAATTCTCGGCCGGTCTCTTCGGGCATTCGGATCCCGTCATCAACCGGGCGATCCGTGAGGCGCTTGACAACGGCGTGGTTCTCGCGGCGCCGACGCGGCTCGAGGTGGACTTGGCGACCCTGGTTGCAGCTCGATTCCCTTCGATGGAGCGCCTTCGGTTCTGCAATTCGGGCACCGAAGCCAACATCCTCGCCTTGATGACGGCGATGAATGTGACCGGGCGCAAGCGTGTGTTGGCGTTTCGCGGCTCCTATCATGGTGGCGTACTTGCCTACCCCACCGACGGCAACCCGCTGAACATCCCCCTCGACGTCATCCTCGCTCACTACAACGACACAGACGGCACAGAACAGACGATCCGCTCTATCGGGAGTGATCTGGCTGCGATCATAGTCGAACCGATCCTGGGGGCCGCCGGCAATATTCCTGCGGCGCCCGAATTCATAGCGATGCTGCGAAGGGCATCGACTGCGTCCGGCGCTCTCCTCATTCTTGATGAGGTGAAGACATCACGATGTGGGCGGGGGGGCATGCAAGGTCGGCTCGGCGTGACTCCCGATCTCACGACAATCGGGAAGTATATTGGCGGCGGGCTTGCCTGCGGAGCTTTTGGCGGCGACGCCAGCATCATGGCGCGGTTCGACCCGAACACGCCCGGCGGGCTGAAGCATGCGGGCACGTTCAACAACAATGTTTGCGCTATGGCTGCGGGCGTCGCGGGTCTCTCGCAGATCTTCACGCCTGAGCGGGCGGACAATTTTCTCGAAACAACTGAAGCCTTTCGACTTGAACTGAACGAGCTCTGCGCGGCTCATGGCGTCGCGATGCAATTCAGCGGGCTTGGCTCAATCTTTACCGTTCATTTCACGGATCGCCCGATTGTCGGTCCCGGTGACATTCCGGCGAAGAGCTGGCCACTCAGCCAGCTCTTCCACATGTTCGCGCTGCTGGACGGAGTCCTGGTGGCAAGCCGTGGCGACGTCTTCATATCGCTGCCGACATCCGCAGCGCAATTGCAGTCGCTGCGCACAACCGTTGACAGGTTCATCCAGGCTTATGGCTACCTATTTCCCATCCAGGAGCCGCAAGTCACATGAAGAAGACTATTCTGACAGCAGCGGTCACTGGGAACATCACCACCCTTGCTCAGCATCCCGGTCTACCATGCACTCCAGAGCAGATCGCCACGGCGGCGATCGAGTGTGGGAAGGCCGGCGCCGCCGTCGCTCACATTCACGTCCGCTATCCGGATGGCCGGCCGAGCATGGAGATTTCCCACTACCGCGAGGTGATGGGGCGGATTCGCGATAGCGGGCTCGGAATGATCGTTAACCTGACAACCGGGCCTGGACAGCGCTTCGTTCCCGATCGTGAGAACCCGGCCGTGGCTGCGCCGGGCACAACCTTGATGCACCCGCTGAGGCGGGTCGAACACATTGCAGAGCTGAAGCCCGAGATGTGCTCGCTCGACCTGAACACGATGTGGTCAGGCAGTTCGGTCGTCATTAATCCCCCGGAAAACGTGCGGATCATGGCAAAGGCGATGCGAGAAGCTGGCACGCGGCCAGAGATCGAGCTGTTCGATAGTGGCGACATTCATCTCGCCCGCGCGCTGCTCGAAGAGGATGTGTTTGATCACCTGCCGCTGTTCCAGATCGTCACCGGCGTCCGCTACGGTTTCGAAGCCACGCCGCAGACGCTTTGCTATGCACGGTCACTGCTGCCGGTGAATGCCAACTGGGGCGCGATCGGCATTGGCAGGATGTCGTTCGGCATGCTCGTGCAGACCGCGCTGATGGGCGGTCACGTGCGTGTGGGATTCGAGGACAATCTCTATCTGAACCGTGGCGCGTTAGCACCGGACAATGCCTCGCTGGTGCGCAAGGCGGTCCATCTGGTAGAGGAGCTAGGCGGCACTATTGCTAGCCCGGCCGATGCGCGGGCCATCCTGGGCCTTCAAACACATTGAAAAACTTTGCCGTGCCGCCCGATGACGCTCAAAGAACCAACCGGGCACGCACCTTTGGATGGACGGCTACTGGATGGCTGAAGTTGATGTAGTTCAGCGTCTACGGGAGGCATTCGACACGCTGCCGCCAAAGCTCAAGGTGGCGGCTCGATTCTTGATCGATTCGCCGACTGAAGTTGCGCTCCTTTCAATGCGTGAGCAGGCTCGCAAGGCAAACGTCCAGCCGGCGACGATGACGCGATTGGCGCAATGGCTTGGATTTTCAGGCTTCGACGAACTGCGTGGTCTCTACGCCGATGCGCTGCGCAATGATGCCGGCTCGTTCAGTAGTCGGTCGGTCAAGTTGCTCAAGCGACGGGAAACCATCGGTGACGTCGGACTAATCAGCGACTACGTCGATGCAATTACGGCCTATGTCGATCATTTGAAGAGCCCCGCGGTGACCGAGGCGATCGTCACCGCATCGGGATATCTCCGATCAGCGTCTACCATTTATGCTGCGGGTGTCCGATCGACGTATCCAGTGGCCTTTCAGATCGCCTATGTGGCGAGCTACTTTGCCGACAATGTCGTCTTGCTGGACGGGCCGGGGAGCACGGCCAACGATCCGTTCCGCCAGGCGACCACCGACGATGTGCTGCTAGTGACCAGTGTGGAGCCTTATGCAGCATCGACAGTCGCTCTTGTACAAGAAGCGACCCAACGGGGAATACCTATCGTCGCAATCACCGATAGCGTGATGTCACCAGTAGGACGGCTCGCGAAAGCGGCGATACCAGTTCAAAAGATCTCGCCGTCTTTCTTCGATGCAATCGCACCAGCCTTCGTTGTAGGCGAAATCTTAGTTGCACTCCTCGCTGCTAATCAGGGGACTGTCGGGACGGCAAAGATCGAAGCCACCGAAAAACGTCTTCGAACATCCCACGTCTTCTTTGAGGAGTGACGTGCCCCCGTTTTTTTGTCCGGCGTCAGCACCAATGAGACAGAATCGGCTTAACTTAGAGAGGAGGATTTCTGGTTCATCGTAGCCATTCAAGGAGCAAAGATGAGACAGATGGGGTATTCGGCTTGGAGCCCTGTCCGTCGTCAGGGATTTTGGGGCCACTGGCGTGGTGAGCTAACGGAGGCTCGGGCCCATCAGGGTTGTCATTTCCTGCGGCTGCTTTGCGATGAAGCAGGCGGCGCTTGTTGATGGTCTCTCGTTTGATCCTTTCCCTTTCTAGTGTGATGATGTCGCCTCGACCGAAGTAAACGTCGGCGGGGGTGAGGTTGCCGAGGCTCTCGTGGTAGCGGCGGTGGTTGTAGTGATCGACGAACGCCGTGATCTGACGCTCGAGATCGGTGTCGGGCGACCTGAGATACTGACCCGCTTCCGACACGAGGAACTGACCCCCTCTTCGATGAAGACACCAAAATTCGGCCACTCCTGTCCCGCGTGGGTCCATGAAGCAGGGAGAGGAGATGTTGCAGCCTGACGAGGTGGCGGCGATGATGCGGCTGGACGGTCTTGGCTGGGGAGCCAAGCGGCTCGCGCGCGAGTTTGGCTGCGCACGCAACACGGTGCGACGATATCTTCGCCGGGGTGGTTCGGTTCCGTTCGGCAGCCGGCGCGGCGCTCGGCGCTGGACGGGCTCGAGGGCTGGTTGCGCGAGCGGTTCTTCCGACACGGCGGCAACGCCGACGTCGTTCGCCAGGACTGGCGTCCGAGCACGGAGTGGTGCTCAGCCTTCGTCAGGTCGAGCGGCGGGTCGCGGGCTGGCGGCGCGAATTGAAGGCGCAAGCCCGTGCGACGGTGCGGTTCGAGACGCCGCCGGGTAAGCAACTGCAGATCGACTTCGGCGAGGCGCGGGTCTGGATCGGCGACGAGAAGCTGCGCGTGCATGTGTTCGTCGCCACGTTCGGCTTCTCGCGCCGGATGCACGTGCGGGCCTCGCTGCGGGAACGGCAGGCGGACTGGTTCGAGGAAATGGAGAGCTCTCCCAGCTCTTAGTGATCCTCATTTCCCGGCGGCACACGTCGCCGCACTCGTTCTTCCCCTCGATCGTGATCGCCCATTCCACCGCCATCGCTTCCTCCCCGAACAAAGCGATGCTGATGGACTGCACAGGCCTAACAACCCGTATTCGACCCCAGAGAAATTACCGGTCTCTATCTCGCCGTTTTGAAACAGACCAATAGTCTTGCGGCTCCACGAGAAGATGAGAAAGGTCAACGCGTTCGAATGCACATTTGGCTTCAGCGGCCGCTTCGTCAAGGATGGCGCTTTCGTCCAGATGCGCAACGCGGCGCGCCTGCATCAACAGCTTGCCGTCGACGATAACCGTATCGACGTCGGCGGCATTCGCGAAATGCGCGATCTTGGTGACCGGCATGGTCGGCGGAAAGAGATGCGGCTTGCGCATGTCGACGAGAACGATGTCGGCCTTCTTGCCCGGCTCGAGAGAACCCAGATGGTCCTGCAGACCGAGGGCCTGTGCGGCGTCTATCGTGGCCATTTCAAGCGTCTTGCCAGGCGGCAGGACTGCGGGATCGCGAAAATGCCTGCGGTGGTAATGCATGCATTGGGCCATGTGGCGGAACATGTCAAAGCCGCGATCGGGCGCCGCTGCATCCGAACCCAGGCATACGGTTATTCCGGCATCGAGCAGTTCCGGCGCCGGGCAGCGGCCGTAGATCGACATTATCGCGCTCGGATTGTGCACGATCGATGCGCGGGTCTCCTGCAGGGCTTCGAAATCGGCTGGCGTCAGGTCGACGCTGTGGCCTAGAAGCGCAAAGCTGCCGATTACGCCAAGATCACGGGCGAGCGCGATCGAGCCGTCGCGATGACCATCCTGCGTGAAAAGCACATTCTTGTCCGAGCGCAACCGCATGACTGCAGCGCTCATACGCTCGACGTCACGACGAATATCATCCTCAAAAATGTCTTTGGCGTAATAGACCGGCATGATGAGGCAGACACCGGTACGCCGGTCGAGGACGTCGTTCCACCGGTCTATCAGATCGGCGCTGACCTCAAGTTGGCGTTCGAACGTCAGGTCGAAAGTTTCCGATCTGCCATCTTCGCGGATGCGCGCATAGCGGCGCGGAAACGGCGCGCGGCACGGGCCGACGGCCATAATCGTGCGCAGGCCGGATTCGACCGTCGCATCGCAATGCGCGTCGCCATGCGCCGGATCGTCGGTGCGGTAGATGTCTGCTCCACCGCCGAGAAGGGAGACGGCGGTTGTGACGCCGCCGCGCAGCCGTTCGAGCTGGGCAAGCCGCTGCTCGGTCCGCCAGAAGGATGGCGTCGAATTGCGCGCGTAAATCGCTTCGCAGGTCTCGAACCAGGCGGCGGTGTCCCCTGCCCCGGCGGCGCGAACCAGACCGTGACCGGCATGGGAATGCGAATCGATGAGCCCAGGCAATGCGACCATGCCGGAGCCGTCGATCTCCTTCGCGGCACCGACGGGTGGCGCCTCGTCTGGGGTGCCGACGCCGCTGATGCGATCGCCGTTGACGGCGATCCACGCGTCTTCCAATACGCGCCGCTTGGCATCGACCGTAATCGCTGTGACGTTACGGATGAGAATGTCGGTCTGTCTCATGGTCAGTCGCGGTTCCGCCTATAGCGAGAGGATGTCCTCGATATCGCGCATGGGCGCGCGGACGCTTTCCAGCTCGAGCTGGTCTTCGATATGGGCGAGGTGATGCTTCATGGCGTCGGTCGCCTTCTTCGCTTCTCCAGCGACAATGGCCGCCACAATCGCGTCGTGCTCGTCCGGCCCGCAATTGTGCACCTCCTTGGATTGATAAAGCGCGGTGATCAGGGAGGTGCGCGACACGAGATCACACAGAAGTCCGGCGAGTATCTGCGACTGAGCAAGTTCGGCAATCAGCATGTGGAACTCACCTGAAAGACGGATTGCCGTCACCATGTCGTTGCGTTCGTGGGCGCGGCGTTCGGCTTCGATGTGATCGCGAAGCCGCTGCGCCGCAGGCTCGTCGATGGTAGCGCAAAGCCGCTCGACCAGCCGCTCCTCGATGGTGCGGCGCGCGAAGAACACGTCGCGCGCTTCCTCAGTCGATGGCTTGGCGACAAAGGCGCCACGGTTGGGAACCAGCGTAATCAGTCCGTCATGCGCCAGCTGCTGCAGCACTTGGCGGATACGCGCGCGACTGACCGCAAAGATGTCGGCAAGCTGCTCTTCCTTGAGCCTCGTTCCCGGCGCGAGCTGCCTGTCTGCGATCGACGACCAGATCCGGGCATGGATCTCCTGATTGGTCACGGGTTGGGTGGTCGTTTTGGCGTCCATGAGATCCCTCCCGCCGTCCTCGCTGCGGCGGCACACTTTTGTCGAAGTCTTATTGAATCGGTTTGGCAAACAAGTCAACAATTTTGTCAACATTAATTGTTGACAATCTTGGACAAGAGTGTCATCAATATACCAAGGACGGAAATTGCAAGCGCTCAAAGACGCTCGCAGGGGACCGTTCCTCGACAAATGGGAGACTACGCAATGAAGAAATTCCTGCTGGCGGCCACTGCCGCAGTTCTTGTCGGACTTGGCTCGGTGGGCCAGGCCGGCGCGAATGAAATTCGCTACGCATCCGCCGGCGACATCTACGGTCTCGACCCGCATTCGATGACCGACTCCTTCTCGATCAACTTCCTACAGCACATCTACGAGCCGTTGGTTCGCTACAACAAGGAACTCAAGATCGAGCCCGCGCTCGCCTTGTCCTGGGAAGTCGTCAAGCCCGACGTGGTACGTTACAAACTCCGCCAGGGCGTGAAGTTCCACGACGGCGCGGAGTTTTCGGCCGACGATGTGGTAGTGTCGCTAACGCGGGCCACTCACGAGCGCTCGCCGATCAAGGGCAACCTGCCGGCGCTGAAATCGGTCGAGAAAATCGACGATTATACGGTCGACCTGCATCTCACCGGGCCGACGCCGCTGCTCAACAACTATCTCACCAACATGTCGATCTTCGACTCCGGATGGCTGGAAGCCAACAATTCGGTGGAGCCGGTCGACGCACAGAAGGGCGAGGAGGGCTATACAACGTCTCACGCTAACGGGACCGGGCCTTTCAAGCTTGAAAGCCGCCGCCCCGATGCGCAGACCGTCCTGGTGGTCAACGAAGCCTGGTGGAACGAGCCGCAGCACAACCTCACCAAAATCATCCACACGCCCATCGGCTCGGACGCGACGCGTGTCGCGGCTCTGCTGTCAGGCGAACTCGACATCATCGTTCCGTCGCCGCTCCAGGACGCTGAGCGCATTGCCAATTCGCCCGGCGTCAAGGTGCTGGAGGCGCCCGGCCTGCGTACGATCATGATGGGCTTCAACGTGACCGGGAAGCTCAACGACGGCAACGTCGAGGGCAACCCCTTCCAGAAGCCGGCCGTGCGCAAGGCGCTTTACCAGTCCATCAACATGGATCTCGTGCGCGACAAGATCATGCGCGGCAAATCGCGCAATGGCGGGATGTTGATCGCACCCGAAGTGCCGGGTTTTGACGCAGCATTGAACGAGCGTTTCCCCTATGACGTCGAAGCGGCAAAGGCTGCTTTGGCGGAAGCTGGATATCCGGACGGCTTTCAGTTCAACATGAACTGCCCGAACGACGCTTACGTGAATGATGAAGAGATCTGCCAGGCATTAGCGGCCATGCTCGCCCAGGCGGGTTTCAAGGCTAAACTCGTCACTGAGGCGCGGACCCTCCACTTCCAGAAGGCGCTCGCAGGCCAGACCGACATGTTCATGCTCGGCTGGGCGACGTTGCCGATGCTCGATGGCTACAGCGTGCTGTCGGCGATGCTGCACTCCCCCGATGGAAAGCTCGGCACCTGGAACCCGGGCGGCTACGCCAACCCCCAGATCGACGAGATCACTAAAAAGGTCGACGTCGAGCTCGATGAGGAGAAGCGCCGCCAGATGATGATCAACGCATTCGCCATCGCGCGCGACGACGTCGCGTGGCTGCCGCTGCACCAGCAGCCGCTCTCCTGGGCGACGCGCGACAATATCGAGGTGGTCCAGACCGCCGACGATCTGTTGCGCCTGTGGTACGCTAAGGTCAACTGAGGCACTTGCGGTCTCCGCCGCGTGAGTGACAGAGACCGTCTTCCTAACCCATGCCTGCGAGCCGGCGCGCCGCAGGATCGGAGGATTGCCCAATGTCCATCTTTCTTATCCGGCGTCTGCTGCAGGCCCTGATGGTCATGCTAACCGTCGCCCTGATCGCCTTCCTCATGTTTCGCTTCCTGGGCGACCCAGTGAACAGCATCGTGTCGCAGGACGCCACCCAGGTTGAGCGCGAAGAGGTACGTGAGCGCCTCGGGCTCAACGATCCCTTGCTGGTGCAGTATGGCCGCTTCGTGCTGAATGCCGCCCGAGGCGACTTCGGCATGTCCTATCGCAACGCCAGGCCCGTCAGCACCCTGCTGGCGGAGCGTTTTCCTGCCACCGCGGAATTGGTTCTGGTCGCTGCCGTCATGTCGCTTGCGTTCGGAATACCGCTCGGCATCTATACGGCGCTGCGCCCGCGGGGCGTTCTCAGCCAAGCGCTGCAGATCGTTTCGCTGATCGGGATCTCACTGCCCACTTTCGTTACCGGCATCCTGCTTATCCTCTGCTTTTCGGTCTGGCTCGGCTGGCTTCCCTCCTTCGGTCGGGGAGAAGTCGTCGATATCGGCTGGTGGTCGACGGGTTTTCTGACAACGAGCGGCCTCAAGGCGCTGATCCTGCCGTCCTTCATGCTCTGCGTTTTCCAGTTGACGCTCATCATGCGCCTGGTGCGCGCCGAGATGCTGGAGGTGCTGCGCGCCGATTACATCAAGTTCGCAAGGGCCCGCGGCCTGCGCGCGAGGACGATCAATTTCCGCCACGCCCTCAAGAACACGCTGATACCCGTCGTCACGATCTTCGGCCTTCAGCTCGGCGGGCTAATTGCCTTTGCAATCATCACCGAGACGGTCTTCCAGTGGCCGGGCATGGGAGCGCTGTTCATCCAGGCGGTGAACTTCACGGACGTGCCGGTGATGGCTGCATATCTGGTGCTCGTGTCCCTGATTTTCGTGATCATCAATACCAGCGTCGACCTGCTCTACAACGTTATCGATCCGCGGCTGCGCACCGAGCGCACGCCGGCCACCAATGCCGGCATCTGAGGGAGTAGGAGTCATGGCCTCGTCCGTCGCAACCCGTTTCCGCAGCTTTGCCGACAGCGATCTCGTCTATTCGTTCATGCGCTCCAAGGTCACTGTTGTCGCGGCAATCGTGCTCGGGCTAATGGTGTTGGGAGCTCTGTTCGCGCCGCTCATCGCCCCGCACGACCCGTTCGATATCGCCAAACTGAACCTCCTCGACAGCGAACTACCGCCTGCCTGGATGGAGGGCTCGAACCCAGCCTACTGGCTGGGGACCGACACCCAGGCGCGCGATGTTTTCTCCTCGATCCTTCACGGCCTGCGCATCTCGCTCTTCGTCGGCTGCGCCAGCGTGCTGCTTGCGGCGGTCCTGGGCATCTTCCTGGGCCTCCTCGGCGGCTATCTCGGCGGCTTCGTCGACTCGGTCATCATGCGCGTCGCCGACGTTCTCCTGTCGTTTCCCGCGATGCTGGTCGCGCTGCTCATCAACGGCGTCCTGCGCGGCATACTGCCGGCCAACCAGCAGGAGAGCGCCGCCATCATCGTCCTGGTGTTGTCGATTGGCCTCACCAACTGGGTGCAATACGCCCGTACGGTTCGCGGCTCGACGATGGTCGAGCGGCAGCGCGAATATGTGCAGGCCGCTCGCACGATAGGCGTCAGCAGCATGAAGATCATGCGCTCGCACATCTTGCCCAACGTGCTTGGACCTGTCTTGGTCATTGCAACCATCAATCTCGGCATGGCCGTTCTGACGGAAGCGACACTGTCCTTTCTGGGCGTCGGCATGCCGGCCACGATGCCGTCTCTCGGCACGCTCATCCGCGTCGGCAACGAATACCTCTTCTCCGGAATCTGGTGGGTGGTGATCTTTCCGTCCGCGACGCTTGCGATTCTCGTGCTTGCCGTCAACCTTCTAGGCGACTGGCTGCGCGACGCCCTTAACCCGAAGCTGAGGTAGGACAAATGCCGCTGCTCGAAGTAGACAGGCTGCGGGTCGAATTCCCGACCCGGAACGGCTTACTGACGGCTGTGGACGACCTGTCGTTCACCGTCGAGGAAGGCGAAGTGCTGGGGCTCGTCGGCGAGTCCGGCGCTGGTAAGTCGATGACTGGGGCGGCCATCATCGGGCTCCTCGAACCGCCGGGCCGCATCGCCAGCGGCGAAATCCGGCTGTCGGGCCGCCGCATAGACAAACTGCGCGGCGAAGAACTCCGCAAGGTGCGCGGCAAGCAAATCGGCGCGATCTTCCAGGATCCGCTGACCTCGCTCAACCCGCTGTTCACAGTCGGCGAGCAGCTCGTCGAGACGATTCGAACGCATCTGCCCGTGACGGCCGCCGAAGCACGCGCCCGCGCGATCGGTTGGCTGGCCGAAGTCGGTATCCCCGCTCCCGAAAAGCGGATCGACCAGTATCCGCACCAGTTCTCGGGTGGCATGCGTCAGCGTGTCGTCATCGCCCTCGCCCTTTGCGTCGAACCTCGGCTCATCATCGCCGACGAACCGACCACCGCACTCGACGTCTCGGTCCAGTCGCAGATAATCTCGATCCTCAAAAAGCTTTGCCGCGAGCGCAACGCGGCCGTGATCCTTATAACCCACGACATGGGGGTCATCGCCGAGACCGCCGACCGCGTCGCGGTGATGTATGCCGGGCGCTTAGCCGAGATAGGACCAGTGGTCCAGGTGCTTGAACATCCCCTCCATCCCTACACCGTCGGACTGATGGGATCGATCCCGCGCATCGGACCGCGTCCCGACAGACTGATCCAGATCACGGGCTCGATGCCGCGGCTCGGCGACATTCCGTCCGGATGCGCCTTCAATCCACGCTGCACGCGCGTCATTGCCGATTGCCGGGTCCATCGTCCCCTGCTCGCGGCCACCGCTGGCGGGGCAGTCGCATGCCTGCACTATGAGGGAGGCCGCCCGTGAACGCGACCCCGTCGATTGCGCCCCGCCAATGCCCGGGGAAAGCATTGCTGGAGATAACGGGCCTAAAGAAGCATTTCGCGCTCCCGCGTCCGTTTCTGAACCGCGTGCTGCAACCCGAGCAAACGCAGGTTGTGAAGGCGGTCGACGGCCTAGACCTGACGATCGAGCGCGGCAAGACGCTTAGCCTGGTCGGCGAATCCGGTTGCGGAAAGTCGACAGTAGCCAAGCTCGTAATGGGTCTCTTCAGGGCCTCGGCCGGCCGCATCGTCTTCGATGGGGTCGACATCTCTCGCGCGTCGGCCGGCAATCCGGCCGCGGTTCGCCGACGCATGCAGATGATCTTCCAAGATCCGTATGCCAGTCTCAATCCACGCTGGCGCGTGCGCGACATCGTCGCCGAGCCGCTGCACACCTACAAACTGTGCGCCTCACGGGCCGAGGAAACGAAAGAAGTTGACCGCCTGCTCGAATTCGTCGGCCTCAACTCCAAGGACGGCGGGAAATTCCCTCATGAGTTCTCCGGCGGCCAGCGTCAGCGCATCTCGATAGCGCGCGCCATTTCGACCGCGCCCGACTTTCTCGTCTGCGACGAACCTACATCCGCACTGGACGTCTCCGTTCAGGCCCAGATTCTCAACCTCATGCGCGACATGCAGCGCGAACTCGGCCTCACCTATCTCTTCATCAGTCACGATCTTGCCGTGGTGAATTTCATGGCTGACTGGATCGGCGTGATGTATCTCGGCCGTCTTGTTGAAATTGCTCCCGCCGAGCATTTGTTCGCGAGCCCGCAGCATCCCTATACCCGGCTTCTGCTCGACACCATTCCCGACCTGTCGATGGCCAAGCGCAACCGCGATCCGGTTGCTGGCGAAGTGCCGAACCCGATCAATCCTCCGTCCGGCTGCCATTTCCATCCGCGCTGCCCCTACGCGGAAGCGCGCTGCAGGAGCGAGCCCCCGCAGTTGCGGGAAACACAAAATGGCGGCCGCGCATCTTGCCACGCTGTCGAGGAAGGCCGGCTGCCGGCCGCAACCGCATCGGGTTTCGCAATGCCGGGCGTGCTTCAGGCGGCGGTCTGAAAGGGAAAATAATGGACTTCGATTTCACCCGATTGCCGGCGCAGGATCGCTATCGCCTCTTGGTCTCGTTCGTGGCGCCGCGCCCGATCGCGCTGGTCACTACCATTGATGAGCACGGCGTTCACAACGCCGCGCCTATGAGCTTCTTCAACGTGTTCTCGCAGGAGCCACCGATCGTCATCCTGGGCTTGCAGACGCGGCCGAACGGGACTGTGAAGGACACCATCTCGAACATCCAGCGCTCGTGCGAGTTCGTCGTCCATATGGTGGATATGGCGATCGCCGAGCAGATGATCGTGACTGGTATCAACTTTCCGCGCGAGGTCGACGAGATCGAGTTTGCAGGCCTTACCGCCCTGCCCTCCGTCAAGGTCGCGCCACCACGCATCGCCGAAAGCCCTTGCGCGATGGAATGCGTGGTCGAGCAGACGATCGACTACGACAGACGATCCATCGTGCTGGGCCGTGTGGTTCACATGCACGTCCGTGACGAGTGCTTGGATGCCAACGGCCGTTATGTCTTGCCCGAGAAATACCAGCCGATCGCGCGGCTCCACGCCGACAACTACATCGTCGCCGATCGCCAATTCGAACTGAAGAAGCCGATCGATCTTCTCCATCACGAAACAGCCAACGGCTATGCCGAATCTGCCGGGGCAAGCGCGGCCGCGCGATGAATTCGATACGCATCCGCCTCATCAATCCGAACTCGACCGCCTCCATGACCGCGCATGTCGAGCGCGTTGCCCGTGCCATTTCCGCTCCCGGCACGATCGTGGAGGCTTTCAATCCGCTGGAGACGCCCGCAAGCATCGAGGGCCATGCCGATGAGGCGATGTCGGTTCCGGCCATGCTGGATCTTATCCGCGAAGGCGAACAAAACGGCGTAAGCGGACATATCATCGCCTGCTTCGACGATCCCGGGCTTGGGGCGGCGCGCGAGGTGGCTCGCGCGCCGGTGATCGGCATCTGCGAGGCGGCGGTCCATGCAGCCAGCATGATCGCGGCGCGGTTTTCGGTCGTCACGACGCTCGAGCGCTCGGTGCCGATCCTGGAAGACCTGATGCACAACTATGGCGCCGAACGCCGCTGCCGCCGCGTGCGCGCAGTGGATCTGCCGGTCCTAGCGGTGGACGGCGACCCCCTATACGCACGCCAACGCATCGCCGACGAGATATGCCGGGCCGTACGCGAGGACAGGTCTGAGGCGGTCATCCTTGGCTGCGCAGGGATGAGCGACCATCGCGGCTGGCTGGAAAACGAAACGGGCGTTCCGGTGATCGACGGCGTCGTCGCGGCGGTGAAATTCGTCGAGGCGCTCGTCGGCGCCGGCCTGACGACGAGCAAGATCGGTTCATATGCGTTTCCGCTCGCCAAAAGTCTGTCGCAGCCGCGTGGCGCAATCGTCGGAGCGATTTGAGCATGAGGACCCACGATTTATGACAGGCATGCTGCTCAAAAACGTTCGCCCGATGGGCGGCGAGACGGTGGATATTCTCATCCGCGACGGGCTTATCGAGCGTATCGGCGCGGTCGGCGACTTGTCAGGTCCCATCGAGGATGGCGGTGGCGCGATCGCCCTGCCCGGCCTCGTCGAGGCTCACGCCCATCTCGACAAGACGCTGTGGGGCATGGGCTGGCGCAGGCATCAGGCGGGTCCGTCGCTGGAAGACAAGATCGCCACCGAGCGCAGGCTGCGCCGCGAGTGGAACATCGACCCCGCGCGCCAGTCGGCGCGCCAGGTCGCGCTTTGCGCTTCACACGGCACGACGGCAATCAGAACCCACGTCGACATCGACACGGAGCAGGGCCTGTGGTGTTTCGAGGGCGTGGCCGCCACGCGGGAACGCTTTGCCGATGTGATGGATATCGAGATCGTCGCCTTCCCGCAGTCCGGCCTGATGATAAGGCCGGGAACGCTTGAACTGATGGATGCTGCCCTTGCCAATGGCGCCGACGTCGTCGGCGGGCTCGACCCATGCGGCATCGACCGCGACCCAAAGGGCCAGTTGGACGCGGTCTTTGGCCTAGCCGAAAAGCACGGAAGGCCCATCGATATCCATTTGCACGAGGCGGATGAACTCGGCGCATTCTCGCTCGAGCTGATCATCGAGCGCACCCGTGCGCATGGTATGAAAGGAAAGGTCACCGTCAGCCACGCCTTTTGCCTCGGCATGACCAACCGAACCCGCGCCGCCGCGCTGGTCGATGAGCTAGCGAGGGAAGACATCGCCATCGCAACCACCGCGCCGGCTTCGCGGCCGGTTCCGGCGGCGGCCGAGTTGCGCGCTGCTGGCGTGCGCCTTTGCGCCGGCTCGGACGGCATTCGCGACACATGGGGGCCGTACGGCAATGCCGACATGCTCGAGCGCGCGCTGTTCATCGGACTGCGGAACAATTTCAGGCGCGACGAGGACGTCGAATACGCGCTCCATATCTGCACGCTGGGCGGCGCGGACGTGATGGAACTCGACGGCTATGGCCTGCACGAAGGGGCATTCGCCGACATGGTGCTGGTAGAGGCGGAGAGCCTCGCCGAGGCGGTTGCGGCGCGGCCGGCGCGCAAGCTCGTCCTCAAGCGCGGGCGCGCGATCGCCCGTGATGGCAAAGCCCTTTTCCACGTGGAATAACCGGCATGACAGATCCGATACTTCTTACAGCTCGCTGGATCGTCGGCCACGTCGAGGGTCGGCATTGCCTTTATTTCAATGGCGAGATCGTCATCGATCGCGATCGCATCGTATTCGTCGGCCACGGCTACCTGGGCGAGGTGGCGCAGCGCATAGACTATGGCAATGCGCTGATCGGGCCGGGCTTCGTCGACCTCGACGCGCTTGCCGATCTCGACACAACCTCCCTTGGCTATGACAACCAGCCCGCCTGGAAGAAAGGCCGCATCTGGCCCCAGACCTACATGGAGAGCGGCCCGTTCGAAATGTATGACGCCGAGGAACTGGCCTTCCAGAAGCGCTACGCCTTCTCGCGACTGATCCGCGGCGGCATCACGACGGCTCTGCCCATCGCCTCGCTGTTTTATCGCGAATGGGGTGAGACGGTTGCCGAGTTCGAGGCCGCCGCCGAAGCCGCACGCGATCTTGGCCTGCGGGTCTATCTCGGCCCTGCCTATCGCTCCGGAAACTCCGTCGTGCGCAACGACGGCACGATCGACTACTTGTTCGACGAAGTGCGGGGTCTGAACGGATTAGCCGATGCAGTCGACTTCTGCCGCAGGCTGGAAGGCAGGGATGGCGGGCTGATCCGGACCATGCTCGCGCCCGACCGAATCGAGACCTGCACGCCGGAACTCCTTCGTCGTTCCGCGGCGGCCGCCCAGGAGCTCGACGTGCCAATCCGGCTTCACTCGAACCAGTCACGTTTCGAATACGACAGTGTTTTGAAACTGCGGGGCATGAGTCCGACCGAGTGGATGCACAGTCTCGGCTTCCTCAGCCCGCGCGCGCTCCTGCCCCACGGCACCTACGTCTCAGGCCGAAACGGCATCGACCGGCCGGGCAATGACCTCAAAATCCTGCGCGACGCGGGTGTAACGATCGTCCACTGTCCCCTTGTCTCGGGCCGGCATGGCACGGCGATTCAGTCGTTCCGTTCGTTCAGCGACATGGGAATACGGATCGGGCTCGGAACCGATACCTACCCGCCTGACATGTTCCTCAACATGCAAATTGGTATGATGCTGTGCCGCGTCGCCGAGGCGAGCGCGACCGCATGCCGCTCGGCAGAGTTTTACGACGCGGCGACAATAGCCGGCGCAGACGCATTGGGCCGGCCCGATCTCGGCCGCTTGCAGCCAGGTTCGAAGGCAGACCTCATGGTAGTCGACTTCGATGATCCATTCATCGGCCAGGTGATTGACCCGATCCAGACGCTGATGCTGAACGCGTCTGCCTCTACGGTCCGCAACGTCATGATTGACGGCCGCTTTGTGATGGAAAACGGCGTCATTCCAGGCATTGACGACAGAGATTATCGCCGCCGGGCCCAAAGCCAGTTCGATGGCGTTGTGTCGAAATACCCGCTCAGGACCTTCGGCCATCCGAAAGTTGAAGAAATCTTCCCGCCAAGCTACCCCGTCATCAGTGCGGGCTGATTAACCACGCCGTTGTCGAACGTGGGGTACACGATGAATTGCAGATCAAGGGAATAGCGCAGCGCAAGGGAGAGCTTTTGGAGTCCGGTGACTTTTCCGGCGTCAGGCGGCGCGCAGGAGAGGCGGTTTGGGCTTGAACAGTGGTGGCACGTTTGGCTCTGGCTGCCGGAACGGTGCCCGCAGTCGATCGCGAAGCTCGCCGTTCAGAGCTGCCGTCCGGACCTGCATAAGCATGTGAGCGCCGTGGGGCGACTATCGCATCTGCTGTTTCTTGACCACCCGCTTGCCGACGAGAGTGAATTCACCGCTGACTCAGCCGGGGTCGTTGCGACGCGAAGGCCGGCGCGGTGGCGCTTGCCATAGTTGATGTGACTTTCCATTAGACCGGGTTCTTCCTCACTTTGTGTGGTTCATCCGCCGCTAGCGATGGTGGTGATGACGGTTGGGTTGTTTCCGCTGCTGGATCCTCGATCGGCATCTGCCCCGATTGCGGACGGCGAAGCCGAAATCGGCATGGCTGGTCCCACCGCGGCCTCCAGGATCTGCCGGTCCAGGGGCAGTCGGTGACAGTGAAGCTCCTGCTGAGCCGCTGGCTGTGCACATGGGGAATGCGCACGACGAACGTTCACCGACCGACTGCCGACGGTTGCTGATCCATACACGCGCCGGACGAGAAGGGTCGTTGAGATTGTCGGCCTGCTCGGCCACAGCGCCGGCGGCCGTCCTGGCGAGCGGTTGATGCAGCGGCTCGGCATGTCCATCAAGGCCTTGCCGGAAGATGCCTCGATACGGACGAACTTGGGTCATTCTTGCCCGCGATCGCCCTGCATGGTTGAGTCAGCCACAAAGCGGCACTGCTCGCCTACGCCGACCGTGAAGGTTACAAACCGGGAAGCCTGGCCATCCCGACCCGGATGGCTGCCGGCGGCGCTGCAGGGCTCGCTGGCAACATCCTTATCGGTGGTGTGATCGGGGCCGGCGTCGACATCGCCACCGGTGCCACATTGGAACATTGGCCGAATCCCGCGACCATTGTCTTGGAGCCCATCGACGCGGCCAATCCAGAAACGCCGACTTATTAGGCGCCGCCGCCCCTGCATCCTTGGATCACCGCCGTCAGCGCCTTCTCGGCCATGCGTCGCGGCTCCAGGAAGCCCGGGAAGTAGGAACCCTTCCTGAGCTTCGGGATGCGCAGCTCGACGGTGCCTGACCGTGTCTCCCAATCCCGATCGCGGTAGCCGTTGCGTTGGGCCGTCCGGAGTGGGTTCTTCTCGCCATAAGTGGCGCCGGTAGCCGCGCCCACCTCCATCTCCATCAGCCGCTCGGCGGCGAAGCCGATCATCTCGCGCAGAAGATCGGCGTCAGGTGTCTTCTCCACGAGCGCGCGTAGGTTCATCATGTCGTCGGTTTATCGGTGGTCCTTTCGGATAGGGGTTGGTGTCGACAACCAGACCCTACTGGAAAGCGCCGATGACCACCGCGCTACCCAGCTACACCACTTAGCGTAATCGCGAGTGGCGCCTCTCGCGTTCTGGGCGGCAGTTCCCCAACCTGACCATCTTGATGAATCGGCCAGCGCCGCAGCGCAGAAAGGAGAACTGCCGTGACGAAGTATGCAGCCTTGGATGTCTCGATGGAACAGACCGCCGTTTGCGTGGTCGACGAAAGCGGTCGGAAACTCGCTGAAGGAAAGGTTCCAACCGATCCCGACGCGATCGCGGAGTGGCTGGCTGGGAAGGCCGGAGAGATCGAGAGGGTCGGCATGGAGACCGGACCGCTGGCGGTCTGGCTCTGGAATGAACTGACCAGGCGCGGACTGCCGATCATGTGTCTTGATGCGCGCCACGCCAGCGCGGCCCTCTCCATGATGCCGAACAAGACGGACCGCCACGATGCGGCCGGCTTGGCCCAGATCGTGCGAACGGGGTCGCTCAAGGAAGTTCGCATCAAGAGCCACGGCGCCTATGTCGCGCGGGCGCTGCTGTCGGCACGAGACCTCTTGGTCGGCATTCGAGCCAGAATCGAGAATGAGATCCGCGGGTTGTTGAAGACCTTCGGTGTCATGTTCGGGAAGAAGGTGGGGGGCTTTGCCCGCCGTGCCGAGGAGATCGTCTCCGGCGAGCTGGTGGCCTCGCACGAGATCAAGGCAATCGTCGAGGCGATGATGGAGGCCCGCCGGTCCATCATCGAGCGGATCAAGGTTCTGGATGCGCGAGTTCGCGCTGCCGCAAAGCAGAACTCTATGGCCCGGCTGTTCATGATCGCTCCTGGCGTCGGCGCCGTGATCGCGCTGTCGGTCGCGTCGACCTATGACGATGCTTCCCGCTTCCGCCGCTCCTCCAGCGCCGGTGCCTATCTCGGCCTCACGCCGAGGCGGTATGAATCCGGAGAGGTCAGTCGAAACGGCCGTGTCTCGAAGCGCGGCGACAAGATGACCTCTATGAGGCGGCCAACGTCATCCTGACGCGACAGGTGGGCTTGTCTTCCCTGAAGGCCTGGGGCCTGCGGATCGCCAAGGGGGCCGGCTTTAAGACGGCGAAGGTAGCGGTGGCGCGCAAACTTGCCGTCATCCTCCACGCCATGTGGAAGACGAACGAGCCGTTCCGCTACGCCGCTGCCGCAGCCTGAGGAGTATCTGTCGCCGCCCAACCCCAGCCCAGTTCCCGAGATGCGTCCTGCCGGGACGCTGCACGGATGAGGTCGCTCCCTGGCATGCAGTCCAACGGAACCGCGAACACCACTTCGACCCACCCGTTCCAACGCAAACATGCGGCGATCATTGCGATCGACCCCGGAGAGAACCCTGAGCCCGGCAAGCGCTGCATCAACGACCAGAAAGAGGCCTGTTGACAGAGGCGATTAGAGAACGTCCAGGGACGTCACCTTCGCCGGGCGCCGGGATCGATAGTCACGGAAACTGTTCTCCCGGCGCTTCCTCGATACGATTGCTCCAAGCAATGCTCATAGCCGATGCCGCTTATGCCATTTGCTCAGACTACCCTCTAAAACTGTGTTCCTTCTGACCTCCGAGCCAGATAGCGCATTTATCAATTGAATGAAGCGATTGTGATTTGTTCTGTCTGGGGCGGGTAGCGCTGACAAATCGACGATTTCGATAGCGCCGTTTGCGACCATCTTATGCAGTGCCGCATTGGCTTCACCGATCGACCCTATTCTTACGCGCGAGCCCCCGATGCGACTTGAGATAGCAAGTACCCGATCATCCGTGGAATTGAGTACAACAATGGGGCGCACCAACGAGCCAATCGATTCGACCTGCCTCTTGAAAAGATCGACGTCGATATCCGGAGCGGCCAGAACCACCTGGTCTATTCGCTGAAGGATGTCATCTCGGCCCGAAATCTTCAGTTGTCGAAGCGCCTCGACAACAAGCCAAGCACCCATACTGTGCCCAAACAGCGTGACACGACTTTTTGCCCGGTGCTTCTTGAGGTCGCCAAGCAGTTTCACAAGGTCGTCGCGCGCATAGATAGCGGCGTCCTTGTCTGCAACATATCCTGTGACTGATCCTGCCGATGGCCAGCTGAAGAGGATCGGCGTTTCCGTCAACTTTCCGTTCGCAACAATTTTTGCGACCTGAAACAACGACTCCTGGAAACTGTAATTGTACCCATGAACATAGATAAGGGCATCGTTGACTGGGTTGATATCTTTGACGGTGATCTGCTCCCGTCCCATGACAGTGTATCTTTTCATGGGAGTCGCCTGTATTTGCGACCGAACCTTGCTCGCCTCTTTGTGGAGGACCGGTACTGCGACCGTGAACCGTTCAAACTGCAACTGCGGTGATCTCGCGGCGGTGTAGCCGACGCCACTGGGGTCTCTTTGGCGATCAGTCGCTGTGATGACCGCTATTTCGTGATACGGTTTCGGAGCTTCCTGCCTGACGGTCAAAGTGGCGACGCCAGGTCGGGCAGCGCATGCTGACAGACCAACGACCACGATGGACCAGATCGCCCATCGCATTGCTCCGGCAGCAGCTATCTCAGAAAGCTTATTCAGCATGCGTTCGATTGTCGTTCGCTTCGCGAGAATGTGTATGTGCATCATATGGATGGGAAGCCCGCGGCAAAGTTGAAATACAATACAAATGGCAAAATGTTTGTCGCAGAGTCTGCAATCTTGTGCGATACGACAAGCGCGTTCCCTCCGGAAACAAGGGTAAATATCCCGCACAGAACCGCAATCCCGCCCAACATTTTAATAACTGGCTTTGATACCCAGACCAACATCTCGATTTCTCCTCCCCGCCCCATTTCGAAATTGGTGCTCACTACCGTTCCAGTTTGAAGGCCTGTTTGTCGCCGTTTATGCCGAGATAACCATTTCCGGTCCGAACCAGCTTCACGCACCGTTCGGGAAGCAGCGCGCCCGGCTTGAGACACAGTCCGTCTGCTGTCGGTCTCCATTTCGGAGACAAGTCCATGGGCCCGCCGGTCATCTTGCCGGTGCCGTTCTGGAAAAGAACAAGGGTTCCGACGCGGCCATTCTCCATGGCTATTTTCCATGGGCGTCCATCTGTGATCTTGTGGGCAGGAGACACCTCCTCCGCTGTGCTCGGGTTTGTCGCGACCAACACAACGGCGAACACAAGACGTGACAGGGACAACAGAAGTCGCCTCTCCTGCCGGTCTCCATGCGAATTTCTTTCTGGCTTCTCCATGTAGCTGCTCCTGAGGTTGGAATCGGGGCTTGGTACGCGCTACCGATCGGGGGCGCGCAGGCCGTACCATTTGTCCTTGACGGCGTTGTAATGGTCTTTGGGCTCGTATCTGGCTACCTGCAGGCCGAGTCGCTCTATCGAGAGTCGACCCATCGCTTGCAGAATTGCGTAACTCGCAAGAACAAGGTCGCGTTCGGTACCGGCAATATCGATCCTGGCATTGATGACATCGGCTTGAGCATTGAGCACATCCAGGGTGGTGCGCTGGCCGACATTGCGCTCTTCAATGACACCAGCCAGTGCCAATTGCGCGGCACTGACCAAGGCGCGATTGGCCATCACGCCTTCCTTGGCCGCAGCATAGGAAGCCCAGGCGGCTGTAATAGCTTGGCGCACCTGCTCGCGGCTGACATCAACTTCAATTCGCGCCTGCCCAAGAGCTTCCTTCGATTGCCGCACTTGCGCCGAAGCCCGGCCACCCTGATAGATCGGAATCGAGAGGGTAACGCCGATATTGGCCGAATTCGAGTAGCCATCCGAATAGTCAAGATCGGTGGGAGACGTATTGAGATAGCTGGGCGAAACACCAGCTGAGGCCGTGACCGACGGCAACAAGGTAGCCTCGGCTGACTTCACGCTATGGGCAGCGGCATCGACCAGATGACTGGTGGCAAGGCTAGCCGGATGTTCCTTGGTGGCGATGACGACAGCTGCATCCAGATTAGGCGGCAGCAGCTTTGAGAGTGGTGAAGCTGCCTTGAGCGTTCCAGGCTCTTCACCAATCACCTGACGGTAAGCGGCGGCGCTGGCGAGAGCTTGAGCGCGTGCAGCACTGAGCTGGCCTTCGGCGCTGGAGCGTGCGGCATCAGCCTGCGCCACATCCGTGCCTGTTGCTTCACCCACCTCCATCCGGGCGCGCGTCGAGCGAGCCTGTTCTTCCAGGAATTCAAGATTTTGCTGGGTCAAAGCCATGACCTGTCGGCCATGGATTACATTCATATAGGCCTGCGCCCCACTGAAAAGGATATTTCCTTCCGTGTTGCGCAAGCTTTCCACCAAAGCGCGAACACGCGCTTCTGCCGCCGCGACATTGCTGCGAGTCTGGAAGCCGTCAAACAGGGTCTGGTTGATCTGCACGCCAAAGCTACCAGAAGTAAGACGGGTGGAATCGTTGCTGCGCCGGGTTTCAGTAAAGTCGATGCTGCTTGATCCCGTGACCGTGGGGGCGATAGCCAGACTTTGAAATGGCGACATCTTCGTCAGTAACCCTGACGCCGGCACGCGCCGAGTTGAGCTGGGCATTGTTGCGATAAGCCTTGGAAAGCGCGCCGGTGATCGTCTCCGCAGAAGCTCCTGCCGGCGATAATATCGCGGACGCAGCCATGAACATGCCAAAACCCTTTTTGCGAAAGGGCGAGGCACTGGCTTTGCGAGACCTCGTTGCGGAAAAGAAGGGATGTCGGCAATGGTGTTTGGTCGTCTGGTCAGTCAAAGCCGCGCCCCTCTCCTGCTTCTTCATGGGTTACGCCATCCCTGATGTGATAGATGCGCTTGAAGGTCGGGATGATCTTCTCGTCATGCGTGACGACGATAATGGCGGTCCCAAATTTGACAGCCATATCATTGAGGATACGGATCACGGCGAGCGCACGCACGCTGTCGAGGGGCGCCGTCGGCTCGTCGGCAAGGATGACGGGCGGTCGGTTTACCAGCCCGCGCGCGATCGCGACCCGCTGTTGTTCCCCTCCTGAGAGCTGCGAAGGCATGGCGGCAGCGCGATGCTCGACATCAAGGGCCTTCAGGAGATCACGCGCCCGCCGCCGAGAGTCATTATTGGGAACACCCGCCAGCATCGGCAGCAACGCGACATTGTCGGTGACATCCAGAAAAGGGATGAGGTACGGTGCCTGGAAGACGAAGCCGATCTTGTCGCGCCTCAGCGCGCGAAGATCGCGAATCTTCCATTCGTCGTCATAGATCACCTCATCACCTAGGGTCATGCGGCCACCGCTGGGGTCGATGACCGCGCCCAGGGCCTTGAGCAGCGTGCTCTTGCCGGAACCCGACGGGCCGACGAGGCCGATTACTTCGCCGGGCTCGACTTGCATATTAACATTCTTGAGGGCATCGACCGCGGTATCGCCACTGCCATATCGCTTCCTGATCCGCTCGATGAGGATGCCGCCGCTATTCATCTTACCCTCCAATCGCTACTGCGGGATCGATCTTAAGTGCCATGCGAATGGCAACGACGCTGGCGAGCGCGCAGATGACGATTACGGCAACGAGCCCGACCATCGTGTCTTCGGACAGAAGCAGGACAAATTTCGGGAACAAAGGCGCGGCAAAGGTCGCCGTGATCTTGCCGACGACGAAGCCGATCAACCCAAGCACGACCGCCTGCTGAAGGATCATGGAGGCGATGGTGCGATTGCGGGTGCCGATCAGTTTCAGCACCGCGATCTCGCGTATCTTGTCCATGGTAAGCGTGTAGATGATGAAGGCGACGATCGCGGCGCTGACGACGGCGAGGATGGCCAGGAACATGCCAATCTGCTTGGCCGAGGTGGCAATCAGCTTGCCGACGAGGATTTCTTCCATTTGCGGGCGTGTGTAGACCGTCAGCCGCTTCCACCGTGCAATATCGGCTGCGATCTGTTCCTGATCGTAGCCGGGTTTGATGCGCACCAGAACAGCGTTCACGTAAGGGTTGCTGTTCTGGGAAGCGATCACCGCCTCCAGCAGGCCCGGCACCCCGGGCCGATTGAATTCCGGGTTCTCGCTGGTGCGCCGGCGCTGGCGGACGATGGAATCGTTGTCCTTGACGAACTGTGCTTCCTGCCCGTCTTTCAGCGGGATGAAGACCATTGGATCGCCGCTCGACGATACCGCTCGCCTGGTAAGGCCCACGACTGTGTAGTGATTTCGCCTGATGACGATGGTGTCTCCGAGCGCAAAGCCGGTTGCGGTGTCCGCCACTGCTTCATAGTGGCCGCGCGTGATCTGACGTCCGGCAACAAGAAATGGCGGCCAGCCGGGAGTCGTAATGTCTCCCGGCGCGATGCCGACCACCATGGCCCGAACGTCGGTGTTTCCCTTTCGAACCTGCATCGTCAGGTAGGTGACGTTGGCAACCCGATCGACCCCTGGGGTAGTCAGGATCATGCGGTAGATGTCGTCATTGATGCTGGAGGATTCGGCATAGGGCCCCAGCGTGTTCTGCTGCACGACCCACATGTCGGCGCCGCTGTTGTCGAGTAGCACCTTGCCATCGTCGACCATGCCCCGATAGACGCCGGCCATTGTGAAGGTGACGCCGATGAGCAGGCCGAGCCCGATCCCGGTGAAGACGAACTTCCCCCAGGAATGAAGAATGTCGCGACCGGCGAGGCTGATCATTTGAGAAGCTCCGCAGGTTTATCGGTGATGTGAATGCGGCTCTTGCTTGTAAGCCGCGAGGCGCTGTGAACGACGACCTCGTCGCCGGCCTGCAGGCCCTCTATCACCTGAACATCTCCGTCGAGATCGAAGGCTCCGACCCGGACGGGGACAAAACGAATCTTGCCGTCGTCAACCCTCCAGACGCCGGCTTTGCCATCGACAGCTTGAACGGCGGCATTCGGGATCACAGGCAATGCAGGAAGCTCAGACAGTGCAACCGTCACTTCGGCCAGCTCCCCGATTGGAGGCAACGGTTCGGGCAAGGTTTCGAACTCTACCTTGGCCAGATTTTCTTCCGTGACCGAATCGGCGAGCACTTCCACGCGCGATACTTTTCCACGAACGCTCGCCCCGCCATGGGACCGCAACGTGATCTGTGCCGAGAGCCCTTTACGCAGACCGGTTGCCGCGATCTGATCGAACCGGGCATTGATCCAGAGATTATTCGGGTCGATCATTTCAATGACCGCCTGGCCGGCCACCATGGTTGTTCCGGCCTCTGCATTGCGGGCCGCAATCACGCCATCGACGGGCGCGCACAAAACCAGGTTTTCCCGCTGCTTGATCAGTCCGTCACGATCGGCTCGATTGCGTTGCAGATCCTGTTGGGCAGCAACGAGTTGCGATTGGGCAGCCGAAAGCGCAGCGAGTGTCACCTGGGAATCCTGTCGTTTGGTCTCGACGGCGACTTCGCTGACAGCGCGTGTTTTCCAAAGCTGCTCGTAGCGCTTCGTCTGCGTTTGTGCATAGTCCTGCCGCGCAATCGCATCGTCGACTTGCGCTTCAGCTACCTGTATTGAGGCCTCGGCGCGACGAATTGCGGCATCGAGAGCGGCAATGCGCTCATCGAGATCAACCGGGTCCATTTCCGCCAGGACCTGTCCGGCCCGAACCTTGTCCCCCACATCGACGTGAATCTTGCCGACGCGACCAGCGATGATGGGGCCGATCTTGTAGGAAAAACGCGCCTCGACCGTACCGATGCCAAAGAGCGCGGGCGAGATTGCGCGGGTTTCGGCGATTGTCGTCATGATGGCAACCGGCGCCAGCGGCCCCGATCGCAGGACCACGTAGCCGAACGCAGCGGCGATCGGCAGTGAGACTGCCAGAAGCATCAGGGTGCGACGCTGCATAGAGGGAAGCTTCACCGAGTTGCCTCCACACATGCGCGATATGATGCAAAGGCAGCAGGGGCAGCCTCGCGGAGTTGATCGATCTCATCCGCAACCAACGCGTGAAACACTAGGTTTTGGATCGTAGCTATGAACAGACGGGCAGCGCTTTCCCTGTCGAGTGTTGCTCGTATTTCGCCACACTTCTGGGCTTCTGCGATCACGCAGGAAATCCGCTGCTCATATCGCTTGATGAATGTCGCAATCATCAGTCTCAATACTGACTGCTTCGAACGCCCAAGCGAGCTCAGCAGCATGCGCGGGATATTCTGATGCTCCGCGACAAAAGCGATATCAGCCATGAACATGGCCTCCAGGGAGCTTATCGGTGACTTGTTTGATGACTGATGCGAATGGATCATTTCGCGACCTCGATCGAACGTCGATACAGCGCAAACACCCCTGGCGCTCTCTCGCGGATACGCTTGACGTTGACAGCAATCAGGAACTGCACGGCAAGACCCTGGATCATGCCTATGAAGAGCGCGACGGCAGCCCTCTCATCCAGTGAAACAGGCACCTCACCGCGTTCCTTTCCTTCGATAGAAAGGCGGCCAAGGCGTTCGCCGTGAACCTGGAGCAGGGCTCGCGCCATGCGTTTGACCATCGTCCGCTCTGCACGTTGCAATTCTTCAAACAACATCCGCGGCACGCCCGGATGTTTCGAGATGAAGTGGATATGAGCCACGAACGCGGCTTCTATGGCTTCAAGTGGAGAAGCGGCAGCTGCGGTTGCCTTGTCGATCCGGGCAGGCAAGCGCTCGCAAACCCATTGCATGACCGCTTGGAGAATGGCGTCCTTTGACGAGAAGTGCCGGAACAAGGCGCCCTGTGTCACACCCTTCCGCTTGGCGATGGCATCGGTCCTAATATCTGCAGGGTTTTGTTGCGCGGCGAGATCGATGACGGTTTCAACCGTCGTTTCGCGTCGCGCCTCCGCAGAAAGATTGGTTTGTCGAGAGAACATCGGGGGTCTTAAAGATAGTAATTACTTACTATCTATCAGCCGAAATCGCTCTTTGCAAGAGCGAAAAAGCGTCTGATCAAACCAGTCGGACACGCTCATGGAACGGCGAAAGAGCATCGGGCGGGCCAGAAAAAGCAGCCTCTAGCCCTGCCATCAATAGAAGTTGTGGCCAGACCGCCTCGATCCCGGCGCCGCGCCTGAGCTACTGCGCGAGTGAGTTGCGCGCGCAGTTCAGCCGTGTCCATCACGGCCAATGCCGATGCGTGCTCCAAGGTGCTTCGGGTCGGCGGCGATGGTCAGCATCGTCTCCGACGCCGCCTTGAACAGCAGGTCGTAGACTACTGCCGTGTTCTGGAAGGCGATGTCGGCGACCTCGGTGGGCAGCGTGAACACGACGTGGAAGTAGCCGACCGGAAGCAGGTCGGCCTCGCGCTCGGCAAGCCATGTCCGGGCCGCCGCGCCCCGGCACTTCGGGCAGTGCCGGTTGCGGCACGAGTTGTAGGCAATCCGCCACTGGCCGCGGTCCTCGTAGGCCTCGACGTGACCGCCGAGGGCTGCAGTGCGGCAATGCTCAATCGCCGACATGACCTTGAGCTGGGTGAGGTTCAGATGCCCGGCATGGGAGGCCCTGTAGGCAGGCCCTGCTGCGCGGAAGATGTCGGCGACCTCGATCGAGGCGCGCACGGCTCAGCCGGGCGGCGTCTTGCCCTCCATCAGCACCATCAGCCGGTCGAGCGGCCCGGTGACAGCGTGGATCGTCCGGGTCGAGACCTTGGCGTAGAGCGCGGTCGTCTATCCTCTGGCGCTGCGGTTTCGGGCGAGCGCCCGAGAAACGCGGCGAAGCACCGGACGTGACGAACGTAGTCCTGCCGCGTGTGGGAGCCGAGGCCACGCATGAGCATGTCGTGCTGCATGCGCTGGCGAAGCGCCGAAACGGGTGCATCGGTCGACAGGGTAGCCATAGCGAGTCCCTCTCATTGAAGGGAACTCCATGGTCGGCTTGCCCGCCGCTTCCCGCTCAAAGGCTACGAATACTACGCCATCTCAGGCCTGGACGCCCCTCCCGCGAAGTGGGTTCGTAAATGAGATAATAAGGAGACATTACCATGACGACGGTTTCACAACCGCAGCCCGCAAAGGGTCTGCGCGCGGTTCTTTATCTGCGGGTATGTCCGCTCGAACCGCAGCGCGATTGTCAACTATGGAAAGCGCTATCGGGCCGGACTGCGAGTCGCCACGACCCTCGCCGAGTCGACAGTGAATTCACTCGTCGGTAAGCGGATGGTCAAGAAGCAGCAGATGCGATGGTCGCTCCACGGCGCGCACATGCTCATGCAGATCCGGACAGCAGAGATCGACGGCGAACTTCGCAATCAATTACGGGCCCCTTTCCGACAGCCTGAACCGAGTGTACCTCCGATATACAATTCGAAACCGCCTCTTCTACGCGCTGCCTGACCCCAAAGAAATTGCCGGTCTCCACGCCGGAGGAGAAGATCCTCTTTAACAGCGAACGTGCAGCGGTCCTTGAGGTCCGCAAAGCCCGCAGCCAGGATGCGCTGGGCGTGCTAGCGGATGTTCAGGACTTCTTCGCACAAGAGGCTTCCCAGATGCCCCAAACGGTGAGCCTGTCGGTCGTTCAGGACATGACCACGATCGTTCGGGACCGCCTCCAGATGCTGATGGAAAATGGTGTGGTCAGGCTCCTGCTTATGCTCGGCGTTATGAGCGCCTTTTTTCAGCCACGCATCGCCTGGTGGGCTGCAATGAGCCTGCCAGTGGCTTTTTTTCGGGGCCTTCCTGGCGATGGCGTTGCTGGACCTGTCTCTCAACATAATCACGCTCGTCGCGCTGCTGAATGGCGATCGGTATCGTGATGGACGATTCCATCGTGATCGTGGACAGCATATCCGAGGAGGCCGGACGCGGACGAAGCGCTGTCGAGGCGGTCGCCTCAGGGACGAAGAGGGTCCTTCCGGGAGTCCTGTCATCGTTCTTTACCACCGTGGCCGTGTTCGGGCCGCTTTCGTAATCTCTCCGGGGAGCTGGGCGATGTCCTCCAGGTGCTGCCGGTCGTCCTCATTGCAGCTCTGGCAGCGAGCCGGTTGGAGGCTTTTTGGATACTGCCTCATCGCTTGCGCCATTCCGACGAGGAACTGCGGCAGGACAGCCGGCTGCGGGTTCGCAGGGCGTTCGACGCTTCCTTCGAATGGACGCGCGAACGCGCTGTTGGAGGTGCGGAGCATCCGCCATCGCAACCTCGTGGCCAGACTGCTCTTGATCGGTCTTTTCGGATCCGGCGGTTTCGTGGCAGGCGGCCACATCGGACGTGAAGCGATTGCCCGAGATCAACGGCGATGTTCTCGAAGCCCGCATCCTTTTGCCACAGGGCACTCGTCTTGCCGAAACCGAGCGGGCAGTCGATCAGGTCACAGCCGCGCTCAAGCATGACAACAGGGAGCTGGTGCCGCGCCAACCGGAGGGGCTTCCCTCGTGAAGTCGCTACAGGTACGCTTCAATCAGAACGCAAGCGCCGGGGAAGCAGGGGCCCACATGGCGACCATCGTCGTAGACCTGCTCAGCACCAAATGCGTAGCACTTCTCTCGACGAGGTCGTGGATCGGTGGCGCGCGGCCATCGGGGAATTTGAGCCTGATTTCTCTGGTCATCCGGGAACCCGGCTTGGGCCCCAGGGTATCCCGATTGAGATCCGGATTATGGGAGACGACTTGAAGGAGTTGGAAAGCGCTGCATATGATCTCACGACCTTCCTCCGGGAATGTGCGGGCGTCTACAACGTCATGCACGATCTAAGACCGGGCAAACCGGAAATCCGCCTGACCGCGGCGGAGGCAGCACAGAGCCTCGGCCTCACCGCAGGCGACATCGCAGGACAGCTGCGCCCGGCCTTTCTCGGCACGGTCGCAGCAACCTCGCAGGTGGGCCCGGAATCCTACGAGGTGGACGTTGTGGAGGCTGCGACCGATCGCAACAACATCGATGATCTTCGCAACTTCACGGTCACCGCGCCCTGCGGTGCCCAGGTGCCCCTGGCGGCAGTAGCAAACCTCGAGCATGGTCGTGGCTGGGCTAGGGCAACGCGCGGGCGGTTACCGTCGAAGCAAATGTCGACGGCAAGATCGGCAATGCCGAGGCTATCGTCGCGGATCTCCAGGCAGGCGAATTCCGGAGACTTGCAGAGCGCTATCCGGGGGTGCGACTGGAATTCAAAGGCCAGGCAGCCAAGTCGCAGATCACCATAGTCTCCATCCGACGGGGTAGGAGTGCGCTGATCATGACCCGACTGCTGTTGGCGAATGAGAGGCGCCGGACCGACTCGATCCGCTGCATACCGTCGCTTCCGAACACCTTCGCATCGCCACCGATCCATCACCCGAGGAGGTCAAAGATGCAAATCCCGACATGAGCTAGGAACCGCAAGTAAACATCGTTCTCGGAGGAAATATATCTCTTCCCAGTTTCCTTCTCGGTAAAGTCCGAGAGCCACGTTTCTGTATATAATAGATTAATCTGAGCTCCAATACTATGTGCGGAGAGAACATATCTTTTGATAAGGGCATATGCTGAGCTTTTTCATCCTTTTACTAGGCCGCCTCATCCGGTGTCCGCAATCGTAGCGATTGAAAGCTGTACCTTTGTATGGCGTTCGAAGCACTGGGACAGGATTATGAGCCGTGATCCAGCGTTCGCAGTGAGCGTTTGTAAAGTGCGAAAACCCCCGGGGCGCTGGCACGGATACGCTTGACGTCGCCGGCAAGAAGAGCCTGCATAACGAGCCCCTGGATGGTGCCGATGAAAAGTATGACAGCGGCTTTTTCGTCCAGCGAAGCAGCCATTTCTCCGCGCTCCTTACCGTCCGCAACGAACCGGGCGAGGCGCTCTCCATAACGCTGGATCAAGGTCTGCGCCATCCGCTTGGCCACCGTTTGCTCAGCGCGCTGTAACTCTCCAAACAGCATCCTAGGCACGCCAGGATATTCAGTAATGAAATCTATATGTGCCATGAACGCTGCCTCCAGCGCATCGAGAGGAGAAGCAGCACTGGAGGTTGCCTTTTCGACGCGAGCCAGCAGACGTTCCGAAACCCATTCCATCACTGCCTGAAGGATCGCATCCTTTGAAGGAAAGTGTCTGAACAGCGCCCCTTGGGTCACGCCCATCCGTTTGGCAATCGCCCCGGTCGTAATATCGGTTGGGTTCTGCTCCGCCGCGAGTTCGATGACGGTCTCGACTGTTATTTCGCGCCGCTCCTCCGCTGGAAGATAGGCTGATCGAGAGATCATTGCGTTGCTCCTAAAGATAGTGATTGACTACTACCTAACCAAACGGGCAGCTTCGTTGCAAGGTTTAAATGGCCATGCGTGTAACATTGGGTGTTGGCGTTAGACCGCCATTTGACTGTGCACATGATCGTACCGGTCGGCGGCATCGCGCCTGACGAGAGCCGCTGGATCTCGTCACGCCTAGCCTTCCTGCTTCCAGTGCGCGGGCTCGGCACGCTGTTCCGGCGGCTCTTTCTCACCCGGCTGGTCGCTCTGCACGATGCCGGGCGGCTTGGCTTCTCGGGACCATGGCGCACCTCACCGATCGACGGGCCTTCCTGCGCCACCTTGCCCCCGTCCGGACAAAGCGCTGGGTCGTCTACGCCAAGGCGCCGTGCGCGGGGCCGGAGGCGGTGCTCGCCTACCGCCAGCTGGATAATGCGGTCTGCAAATTGTGGCGTTCTGACGGCATCCCGAGCAAGCAGGGGGCCTCCTCAGCCGGGGCGACACCCTGCACGAAATGCTGGGCATTTGAAGGCCAACGGTCGCTCCCGCCCGGCAAACTCGGAAAGTCGCGCGACGTCGCGGACCACGACGATGTTCTGGTCTATCCACACGCCTACCGATTGTAGCCGCTGGAAAGCGCGCGACAGACTTTCGGGTTTCATGCCGAGCCTCCCAGCGATGAGCAGTTTCTCATAAGGCAGGGAGATCGTGCAGGATCCGCGTGTAACCGGCGCCAGTGCGACAAGGAAGTTGGCCAGCCTCTGGGGGCCGGTGCGCGCCTTCAACTCCTCGATCTGGTCAACCAGCTTCCTAAGGTGCAGCGATGTGGAAGCAAGCATTGCGAGGCCGACTTCCGGACTTGACCGGATCAGTTCGATGATCCTGCGTGCCGGTACAGCGAGCAAGCGCGCGTCGGTGACGGTCTCGCCGCTGACAGGGTATTCCCCGCCCGTGAGGCATGGTGCGTCGGCGAGGCAGTCGCCGCGCGAGAACACGCCAACAACCGCTTCATCGCCCCCAACGGTCATACGGAAGAGCTTCGCCCACCCTTCCAGTACGAGATAGAACGCCGTCGCTGGCTCACCCTGCTCGAAGAGCGTTGAATGTCGCACACGCACCTGGAATTCCGACTGTGCCAGCAGCGCATCGAATGCGTTCGTCGGCAGAGCGGAAAACATCGGCGCCCCACGGATCGCTTCGCGATCGCTCCGACTGAGAAGAAATCCTCCCATCGTCCCATCCTCCCCGGAAACTCGACCACATCGGGCGTGAGAGAACTTTGCGCTAGCGCAACGTCCCGAGGGGTTAGGTCCGCAATCTCGGCTCGGATTACGCCACCGCTGCTCCGGCCCTACCGCTTGACTTTGGTCAAGTGGGTCCAATCGCGCGCGGCCGTAACATTGAGCATTGAAACGCGCCTTTCAGGAGAATGACGGTGAATGACAACCCAAAGTCGGAGCCACATCGAGAAAGGATCCCGGCGATGCAGCAAGTCCTCGACAATCCGTTCCTGCTTCTCTTCATCGGGATCACCGTTCCAACGATCCTCTACATCGTGTGGGGCGTGATGGAGATCGCCTCCATCCCCGTCGCACCCTGATCTCTGTCCAGGGGAACAACATGGCAATCTCACCTCCCGAAAACCGGCTCTGGTGGAACGAACCGGTCGAGCGCGTCGAAATCGGCTGGATCGTCGTCGCCTTCCTGTGGGGCCTGTTCATGTTCATCTTCATGATTGCCTGGCACTTCATCGGCGGACAGAACTTGTCGACCGAAACCTACCGCATCACGCCCGCGGCCTATCAGGAGAAGGTCGCGGCATTCGCCGAGAAGTACCAGGTGGCCGAAGAGGCCGGTGTGCCGGTGGTGCGGCCGCCAGCCGGCGAGGATATCTACCTTCTCGCCCGGCTTTGGGAATGGTGGCCGATCCTCGAGCTGAAGAAGGGGCAGAGTTATCGCTTCCATCTGTCGTCGGCGGATTGGCAGCATGGCTTCTCGCTGCAGCCGGTAAACATCAACATCTCGGTTCACCCCGGCTACGAGCAGATCATCACCATCACGCCGACCGAGGCGGGTGAGTTCGGCATCGCTTGCAATGAGTACTGCGGAATCGGGCATCACCAGATGACCGGCCGCCTCCGCGTCGTCGAATAGGCAGGAGAGGATAATGACAGCCATAGACGTACCTCACGCGGGTTCCCCGGCGATCACGACGCACTTCCGCACGTGCAGGTTTACCGGCTTGAAGGTCGACATCGCGGCGCAGCGGCTGATCATGGCAAACGCCGTGGCAGCTGTTGTCTTCCTCGCCGTCGGTGGCCTGATGGGGCTGCTGATTGCGCTCACCCGCTGGCCGGCGGTGCATCTTCTTCCATCAGAGTGGTTCTACCTGGTGCTCACCGGGCACGGGGCTAACGTTCTGCTCTTTTGGATTATCTTCTTCGAGATAGCGCTACTTTACTTCGCCTCCGCGATCCTTTTGGGCTCGCGCCTGGCCATGCCGAAGCTCGGCTGGGTCTCCTTCGCACTGATGATAGTCGGCGCGGTGATGACGAACGTCGCTGTGTTCCAAGGCGATTCGAGCGTTATGTTCACCTCCTATCCGCCGATGCAGGCCGCCCCGCACTTCTATCTCGGCCTGATCGTCTTCGCTGTCGGAGCGCTGATCGGTGTTGGTCTGTTCTTTGGGACGCTCGTAATCGCGCATGCGGAACGCACCTATGAAGGCTCGATCCCGCTCGTCACCTTCGGGGCATTGACGGCTGCGATCATCGCCGTCTTCACCATTGCCTCCGGTGCCATCATCCTGATCCCGACTTTCCTCTGGTCGCTCGGACTTATCACAGAGATCGACCCGCTGATGTACAAGGTCATCTGGTGGGGCATGGGTCATTCCTCGCAGCAGATGAACGTCGCCGCGCATGTCTCCGTCTGGTACGCGATCGGCGCCCTCACCATCGGCGCCAAGCCCCTATCGGAAAAGGTAAGCCGCTCGGCCTTCCTTCTTTACATCCTTTTCCTGCAACTCGCGTCCGCCCACCATTTGCTTGCTGATCCGGGCATGAGCGCCACGTGGAAGATCGTCAACACTAGCTACATGATGTATCTCGCCGTTCTCGGATCGCTGATCCACGGCCTCACTGTGCCCGGCGCGCTGGAAGCGGCGCAGCGGCGCAACGGCTACACCAAGGGCGTCTTCGAGTGGCTGCGCAAGGCGCCCTGGGGCAACCCGGCCTTCTCGGGCATGTTCCTGTCGCTCGTCATGTTCGGCTTCATCGGCGGCATCTCCGGAGTCGTGCTCGGCACGGAGCAGCTCAACCTCCTGATGCACAACACGGTCTACGTGCCCGGGCACTTCCACGGCACCGTGGTCGCCGGCACGACGCTCGCCTTCATGGCGATGACATACTACGTGCTGCCGCTGATCTTTCAGCGCGACATCATCTGGCCGAAACTCGCGCGCTGGCAGCCATATCTCTTCGGGCTGGGCGTCGCGGGCATCTCGATGTTCATGATGGGCGCGGGCACTCTGGGCGTTCCGCGCAGGCATTGGGACATCACCTTCAGTGACGCCAACCTGCAGTTCGAGCTTCCCTCGGCCGCCTTCCTGATGATGGGGTTGAACGGCATATCGGCGATCATCGCGACGGTTGGGGGCGTGCTCTACGTCCTCATCACGGTCGGCACCGTGCTCTGGGGCAAACGCCTCGACCGCGGGGAAGCGCCGCTCGCCTTCCCCTTGCACAACAAGGCCGCGACCGTCGCCGAATACGGCAGCCACGCGACGGTCAAGCTGCCCGGGACGATCGTCCTTGTCTCGATCTTCTTTATGTCCTTCGTCCTCTACTACTTCGTCAACTGGAAGTACCTGTCGGAACTCTGGCTGTTCCGCTGAGAATGATTGAGGAAGAACAGCGATGCTCGCCGCGGCAAAGATCGTCATCACGCTCCTGAAGCTCAGGATCGGCGTCGCCATCGCGGCGAGCGCGCTCGCCGGCCTCGCCGCCACCAGCGGCGAGACGGCATCGGTGGCAGAGATCGCCGCGCTTGCTCTTGCCGTGCTCGGTGCCTCAGGCGCTGCCGGCGCATTCAACCACTATTACGAACGCGACAGCGATCGCCGCATGACACGCACGCGCTCGCGCCCCTTTGCCAGCGGAGTGTTGAAGCCGGGTCTCGTCTGGCCGGTGACATTCGCTTCGCTGCTCGCCGCGTCGATCGTGCTGGCCTACGCGGCGTCGGGGACGGTCTCTGCGCTCTACGTCTTTCTCGGTGCAATCACCTATAGCGTCGTCTATACGGTCTGGCTCAAGCGCCGCACGCCCTGGAACATCGTGGTCGGCGGCGTGGCGGGATCTTTCGCTGTTCTGGCTGGCGCCGCCGCGATCGACCCCGAACCACAGTGGACGCCGAGCATCCTCGCCGCCGTACTATTCTTGTGGACCCCGCCGCATTTCTGGAGTCTCGCCGCCGCCAAGGCGGACGACTATTCCGCCGCCGGTGTCCCGATGCTCCCGGTCATCGCACCCGATCGCGAATGGACGCTCGCGATCCTGTCCTACACTGCGACGCTTGTTACCCTGTCGCTCGTACCGCTGTGGTTCGGAATGGGCTGGCTCTATGGACTCGGCGCTGCCTCAGGCGGGAGCTGGTTCTTGTGGAAGAGCTGGCGGCTCTATCTCGCGCCAACTCCAACGGCGGCGATAGCCAACTTCCGCGCCTCCCTGGTGCAGCTTCTGCTGCTGGTCACCGGCGTCTTCCTCGAGGCGCTCTTGGGGTGAAGGCAATGCACGCGCAGGCGCTTCGGATTGCGGGATTGCTGCTCGCCTGCCTGTGGACTGCGGCAGACGCCGCAGGTTCGCGACTCGACGCGGCCGTGGCGCTGGAGAAAAGCGAGGCCGCAATCGGACGAACGACCGGCGACCACAGCCTCGTCAGATCGGACGGATCGCTACTGGCCCTATCGGCCCTGAGAGGTCGTCCGCTGGTCATCAGCCTCGTCTATTCGAGCTGCAGTTCGGTATGCCCGATCACGACGCAAAAGCTCAAAGCCACAGTGGCGCTGGCGCGCAGCGCGTTGGGTGGAGATGCCTTCTCCGTGCTCACCGTCGGGTTCGACGCGCTCAACGACTCGCCTCAGCGGATGGGTGCTTTCGCGGCCGATCACGACATCGATTCTGACCCACTCTGGCATGTCGCGAGCGGTTCGCCAGCCGTGCTCGAAACCCTCCTGGAGGAAGTCGGCTTCAGCTACTCAGCTGCCGCGGGCGGATTCGAGCATGTAGCGCAGACGACGATACTCGATTCAGATGGTCGCGTTTACCGCCAGGTCTACGGCGACGACTTTCCCGCTCAGGTGTTCGTTGAACCGCTCAAGGCGCTGGTCTTCGGTGTCACGACACGTTCGTTCACACCTGCCGGCCTCGCCGACCGGCTGCGCTTTCTGTGCACTGTGTACGACCCCCAGACCGGCCGTTACCGCACCGACTATGCCATTTATATCGGGATTGGCACAGGCGGCATGTCGCTTCTCCTGATGGCATGGGTGATCGTGCGCATGTGGCGCAGCAACCGCCGTTTCACGCGAGCCAAGACCTGACGATGACATCCGATACCGCTTCGAACCGGCCGCACGACTGGCCGCCCCTGCGCCGTGCCAAGGCCGGCCTTCGCTTCTTATTCGATCGCCTTGAGCATGGCGCGGAACGACTGTTTTCGCCCGCACTCAACCCGATGGCTCAGCTAGGCGCGATCTCCTTCTTCCTGTTCTGGGTGGTAGCGATTAGCGGCATCTATCTTTTCATCTTTTTCGACACCGGTATTGTGAATGCCTATTCGTCTGTCGAATGGATCAGTGGCACGCACTGGTATCACGCAGGCGTGATGCGCAGCTTCCACCGCTACGCATCCGATCTCATGGTAGTGAGCATGGGGATCCACCTGCTCAGGGAGTTTTCTCTCGACCGCTATCGCGGCACCCGGTGGTTTTCTTGGTTCACCGGCATTCCATTGATCTGGTTTCTATATATCTCCGGCATCACGGGATATTGGCTGGTCTGGGACAGCCTGGCTCAGTACCTGGCAACGGTATCGGCCAAGCTGCTCGATGTGATCCCGATTTTCGGCGAGCCGCTGGCGCGCAACTTCCTGACGCCGGAACATCTCAGCAGCCGTTTCTTCTCGCTGATGGTGTTCCTGCATATCGCCATACCGCTGATGCTGCTGCTGGGAATGTGGATCCACATCCAGCGTATCTCGCGCCCGAAGGTCAACCCGCCGCGCCTCCTGGCCGCCCTCGTGCTTGCCGCGCTGCTGGCGGTATCGCTGTGGAAGCCGGGGGTGAGCCAGGGGCCGGCCGACCTGACCAAGGTTCCCGCCGAGATCGGCCTCGACTGGTTCTTCCTGCCCCTATTTCCGTTGGCCGAGAAGTGGGGTGGGTGGAGCCTCTGGGCCCTGCTGGTGGGCGTCTCGACCATGCTTGCCGCCATGCCGTGGCTGCCGCCCTTTCGCCGCGCGCCTGCCGCGGTGGTCGACCTGCCCAACTGCAACGGCTGCAACCGCTGCGTCGAGGATTGCCCTTACGAGGCGATCAGGCTGGTGCCGCGAACCGACGGTGAGCCATTCCCGCAACAAGCGGAAGTTTCTCCCGATCTCTGCGTGAGCTGCGGCATCTGTATGGGGGCTTGTCCGTCCTCCACGCCGTTCCGGCGTATGGAAGAATTGAGAACCGGCATCGACCTTCCCGGCCAGCCCCTGCGCGATGTGCGCGACGGCGTCGTCGCCGCGTCGGCCGAGCTTCATGGCGACAGCCGCGTAATAGTGCTGGCCTGCGAGCACGGAGCTGGCGGTGGGGTCATCGGCGGGATCCTCACCTTTCCCTGCGTGGCAATGATCCCGCCCTCGCTCATCGACTACATACTGAGCAGGAGCCTCGCGGAAGGTGTCGTCGTCGCAGGCTGCAGCGAAAGTGCCTGCTACAACCGCCTCGGCGTCGAATGGACGAAGCAGCGCTTCGCCGGCGAGCGTGATCCCTACCTGCGCAATCGTGTGCCGCGCGAGCGACTCGCCACCATCTGGGCTTCGCCGTTGGAAACCGCTCGCTTCGAGGCCGAGAAGGCGACATTTGCGGGACGGCTTGCAGGGATCGCGAAGTTCGATCAATCCGCGGAGGCATCGAATGTCGATGAGGGGTTGGAGGTGCTTCCGTGAGGTGGGCGATTCTCAATATCGGGCGCTTTGCGGCCCTCGGCCTGGTCTTCATGTGTGCCGCGGCCCTGTCGAATTGGCCCTCCCATCGCAGTCTTCCGGAGGGTGTCGGGGTGCTAACCTTGTCGTTCAGCCACGGCGCCGATCGTAAGGCGGCGTGTCGCAAGGCGACGGAGGATGAACTCGCCGCTTTGCCGCCCAATATGCGCCGGCCTGAGATATGCCCGCGTGAGCGGCCCTCGATCACGATCGAATTCGACATCGACGGCAAACGCGCCTTCAACGCTGACGTGCCCCCGTCGGGAATCGCGGGAGACGGACCGTCACGTGTCCACCACCGCTTCGTTCTGCCGATCGGTCGATACGAGGTGGCAATTCGCATGCGCGACCGTCCAGACGGCGAGTTCGCTTGGAAAGCGAAACGTCCCGTCGAAATCGGCCCTGCGGAGCATCGGGTTATCGATTTCCGTGCCGACGCCGGCGGCTTTGTCTTTCATTGACGCAGAGGAGTGCGACTATGCCTCTGATTGAGTGGAAAGATCACTACAGCGTTGGCGTCGAAGCTGTCGATCATGAGCACCGCGAGCTCATCGAGTTCATCAACCAGCTTCATGATGACCTGCTCGCGGGAACCCAGGAGCCCCTAGTGACGGCGTTCCTCGGGGAGATCTTACGGGCCATCTCGGCGCATTTTGCGCTGGAGGAGCGGTTCATGTTCGAATGCCGATACGATCAGTTTACCGAGCATAAGCAGGCGCACGAGCAACTGCTGGAAGAGTTGCGTGACATAATGGATAGATTCGAGGCCGATCCCCGAGGCGCATCGAGACAGCTGTCACGCCGGTTGGACGCCTGGTTTACGCTGCACTTCAAGTCGCATGACGCGCGTCTCCATCATCGGCTCGGGACCCATGATCACTAGGGCGCGCACAGCTATGAAGAAGCAAGGATATCACCCTCCGGACGAAGAAAGCGTCGTCCTTGTTGACGCCGACGACTGCCCTCTCGGCAGCGCGGGGAAGTTGATCGTTCACCAGAGGAACATGCGTCACCGAGCCATTTCGGTGCTGATCTTCGACCGCGCGGGACGGATGTTGCTGCAGCAGCGCGGCGTGTCGAAGTACCATTCCGGGGGCCTTTGGAGCAACGCCTGCTGCAGTCATCCACGGCCGGGGGAACCGCCGGCAGCAGCAGCCGGGCGCCGCTTGCGCGAGGAGATGGGATTTGCTGCCCCGCTTAGCTTCGCTGGCCTCTTCTCCTACGAGGCGTCGGTGGGGAATGGGCTATGGGAGAATGAAGTCGTTCATATCTTCATCGGCCGCTACGACGGCGAGGTCGTGCCCGATGCGGAGGAGGCCGAGGACTTCAGCTGGCAATCCCCTGACTCGATCCGAGAGGATGTAGCCGCCCGCCCGGACCGCTACACAGCCTGGTTCAGGCTTTACGGGCGGGCAACCTGGTTTCGCACGTCACCGTAGGGGCTACGTCGCCATCCAGCCGAGCTCGGACTATTTCAGTCGCGCAATCCCTCGATCGGCATGTTGGAGGATCAGGCGGTGCAGGCCATCGTCCTCTCAAGTTCCACGCTCGACGCGACCCCTGATCGCGCCGTATCGCATTTGCCTGATCAAATTCTCGACCGCGAATTTCATCGCGCCGGCGACTGCGGCGGCGTCGATTTTACGTGTCTCGTCCGCCCACCGAACAGCAATCATTCAAGGGCCAATCGACGTCTGTCGGCGATGCCGAGCCGCAGTCGCGTGTCCGGACTCATCATTGCCGGCGTCCATGGCGGGTCGTGGGTCACCGCGACGTGGGCGCTTTCGATGCCGGGCACGGACCACGCACTGTCGCGCACACCGTCCCTGAGATAGGCTGTGGCCGGGCATCCGTGGGTAGTCGTGGTCATGACGAATGGGCAACGCCGTACTCATGCACCGCCACGCAATAAACCAGACCGAGTTCGACGATGTTACCACCAAGTTCAGGGACTATCACGAGGCGGAGCGGTTCCCTGACCATTTTAGCCAGCGCATCGGTAGCTCGGAACGTCATGTCTTCGCCTCCCGCCGTGCTCCGACGCGCATGAACAGCCGATAGGTTGTTCCGTCGCGTTCCAACCCGCCGCGCCAGTCATGACCGCGCCTCTCCAGTTCCGGGAACAGGAATACGGGTTCGCGACGCAGAAGCGCCGATAGAAATTCACCCTCCTGCATCGCCTCTGTTGCCGCCAAGATACGCGTCATCGGCTCGGGTGGCTCGAGTTCGCGGTTATCGAGGCACATGAGGGCGTCAGGGCACTGCGCGTGACCGGGACAGCCAGCTCGCTGGTGCTCGAATTCGCCAGATCCGACGCGCTGGAAGAGGACTTCCCAGTCACCGTTGCCGATCTTCCTGCCGGCATGTAGCGACGCGGCAGCGGAGGGCCTCCGAATCCTTGCTTCCCCGAATTATCTGAATTCTATTTGCTGTTCCGCAATGAAGGTCGCGCTCCAATGCTTGATGATGACGCATCCTTGGAGCGGATCGCTGCCATGAAACCGAAGTTTCACGACGACATGACGCTGGACGGAATCATGCACGAATGGCCCGACACCATCCGCGTCGTTCTTGATCATGGATTGCTTTGCGTCGGCTGTCCCATCGCACCTTTTCACAGTCCAGCTGATGCGGCTAAAGAGCATCAGGTGGACGAAACACTGCTCATCCGCGATCTGGTCGGCGCTATGAAGAGATAAGCGAGCAGATCGCTTCAGATCTTCTCCGCGCGTCCCCGCGCAAGCAGGAACAGGCGACGTGGCTCAACGACCGTCACTTTCTGTCGGCCGCTTTTAACAAGTCCCTTGTCTTCCCAGGAGGTGAGCAGGCGGCTGACCGTGTGAACCGTAGTGCCGGTCATCTCGGCGATGTCCTGGCGTGAAATCGGAAAGTCAATCAAGATGCCTTCATCGGTGGCTTTTCCAGTCTGTTTGACGAGACGCAGCAACGAATGGGCAATGCGTTGTTCAACCTGCTCGGTCGCCATCTCGACGATCCGGCTATGCGTGTCGTGAAGTCTGGTCCCTACCGTCTTGTAGGTGTTAGCGCCAAAGCTCGGAATAGCGAATGCGAATTCCGACCAAAGGTGGCCAGGCCAAGCCAGCACCACACAGTCGATCGCTGCGATCGCGCTCGCCGGATAGGTGGATCGGCCCAGTGCCTGCGCGATGCCCATCAATTCGCCCGGACTGATGTAGCGCACTATGACTTGCTGGCCGTCCGGAGTCGCCTTTACCACGCGGACATGTCCATCGATCAGGAGGAAAAAGGACTGCGCTTCTGCTTCCTGCTCGAAAACCGTATCGCCCTTCACTATCCGCGTTGAGCGGGCCTTTTGGAGCATGCGATCGAGATCGGCCGGGGCCACGCCTTGGAAAGGAGACAGCCCGGCAATTAGCGAGCGGTCGAGGTGGCCCACAGCTACTCCTCCTTCTGCGCGGGGGAACTGGAAAAACACAATGCGCGATTAAATCGCCACAATGTCACTGTGACCGAAAAGCGGCAAGCCGTCACTGGTGCGGCCTTTTCCCCAGGGCGCCCCTCGCAATGTATGCACGACCGGACCGGTAATCCGTGCCCTCGTTGTCCAACCCAAAGGTCGGTGCAGTTCGACACCGGCTATTGGGGAGTTTTCGGGACGGCACGAACCGTCGAGCGCGTCAGGGGGAGAACCTCCCTTCCGTTGTCCCAAGAGGCCGCCGCAACCCGCCACGACAGCCGCCGGACTTGTGAAGAGGATATCCCTATGCTCGGCGGCCGTCTTTTCGATGAGGTTCGGCGTTGCGGGAGTCGCGGCAACGATGTCTGCCACGAGATCGCCCTGTGAATGCTGATGCGGCGCGGATCGAATCCGCGCCGCATCGCCTTGGGAGGCGATCAGAAGAAGCCGAGCTTCTTGGGGCTGTAGCTGACCAGCATGTTCTTGGTCTGCTGATAGTGATCGAGCATCATCTTGTGCGTCTCACGCCCGATGCCGGATTGCTTGTAGCCGCCGAAAGCCGCATGAGCCGGATAGGCGTGGTAGCAATTGGTCCAGACACGCCCCGCCTGAATGGCGCGACCGAAGCGATAGCAGCGGTTGGCATCGCGGCTCCAGACGCCGGCACCGAGACCGTAGGGCGTATCGTTGGCGATGGCGAGCGCGTCCTCCTCGTCCTTGAAGGTGGTCACGGAAACGACCGGCCCGAAGATCTCCTCCTGGAAGACGCGCATCTTGTTGTGGCCTTCGAGCACGGTCGGCCTGATATAATAGCCGCCCGCGAGTTCTCCCGGCAGGATGTTGCGCTCGCCGCCGGTCAGCACCTTTGCGCCTTCGTGACGGCCGATATCGAAGTAGCCCAGGATCTTCTCGAGCTGCTCGGAAGACGCCTGCGCGCCCATCATCGTGCTCATTTCGAGCGGGCTACCCTGCACGATGGCCTCAACGCGCTTGAGCGCGCGCTCCATAAAACGGTCGTAGATGCTTTCGTGGATGAGCGCACGGCTCGGGCAGGTGCAGACCTCGCCTTGGTTGACCGCGAACATCACGAAGCCCTCGATCGCCTTGTCGAGAAAATCGTCGTCCTCGACCGCAACGTCCTTGAAGAAGATGTTCGGTGATTTACCGCCTAGTTCCAGCGTCACCGGAATAAGATTCTGCGTGGCGTACTGCATGATGAGGCGGCCAGTCGACGTCTCGCCGGTGAAAGCGATCTTGGCGATGCGGTTCGAGGAGGCGAGCGGCTTGCCGGCTTCCAGCCCGAAGCCGTTGACGATGTTGAGCACGCCTTTGGGCAGCAGATCGCCGATCAGGTCCGCCCACAGCATGATGCCGGCCGGGGTCTGCTCGGCGGGCTTGAGCACCACGCAATTGCCGGCGGCGAGCGCGGGCGCGAGCTTCCAGGCAGCCATCAGGATCGGGAAATTCCACGGGATGATCTGGCCGACGACGCCCAGCGGCTCGTGGAAGTGATAGGCGATGGTGTCGTTGTCGATCTCGCCGATCGAGCCTTCCTGCGCGCGGATGGCGCCGGCGAAATAGCGGAAATGGTCGATCGCCAGCGGAATATCGACAAGGGTTGTCTCGCGGATCGGCTTGCCGTTGTCCCATGTTTCCGCGAGAGCCAGGAGATCGAGGTTATCCTCCATGCGGTCGGCGATGCGGTTGAGGATCAGCGCGCGTTCGGCCGGCGACGTGCGGCCCCAAGCATCTTTCGCGGCATGGGCGGCATCGAGCGCCGCCTCGATATCGGCGGCATCCGACCGTGCGATCTCGCAGACCGGCAGGCCTGTGATCGGCGAGATATTCTCGAAATATCTCCCGGAGAGGGGAGCGACCCATTGGCCTCCGATGAAATTGTCGTAGCGCTTGGCGAACGGAACCTTAACCGTTCGCGAAAATTCAATCTTATTCATGCTCTTCCTCCCGAAGCAACGTCGCGGAATGCAACGTGTCGAGAGGACGCTGCCGGACTTGGCCCGGCCTGTCAGCCCACCGGAATCGGTTCGCCGGCGAAAGTGTCGCAAACTTGCGACACTCGTTTGGCAAAACTCAGTGCGGCCTGTGAAGCCCCAGGCGACGGAGCTTTCTATGTAGTGTGGAGCGGCTGATTCCAAGCGCTTCAGCTGCGGTTGAGACGCTTCCGTCCGCCCGCGCGAGCGCCCTTTGGAGCGCTCCACGCTCCGCGTCGCCCAGATTCTCGCTCTCGGTTTCCTGCCCGCCAAATATGTCGGCGACAGGGAAAGGCTTCTTAAGGGACTCTTGAGTGATGCCAAGCGTCAGTCGCGCCGAGCGCGTCGCTCCGATCACCAGATCGTCCTTGTCAATCGCGACGAGTCCACCGGCCCCCGTCTCCGTCGGCGGCGCGAGCAGGACACGGGCCTTCAGGAAGGCCACCCTGAAGTTCTCCGCCTCGATGCGGCGGGCGGCGTCATTCACGGCAACTGAAATGAGATTGACAAAGCCTTCCGTGAGGTCCGCGCGGCAGGAAGAGACATCGAGCACCGCCGCCAGATTTCCCTCGTGGTCGTAGACCGGAGTGGTCGTACAGCTTAGCAATGTGTTTCGCGCATAGAAATGCTGGTCGCGGTGGATCGTCAACGCGCGCTGCTCGACAAGACAAGTCCCGATGCCGTTCGTGCCCTCGCAATCCTCGCTCCAGACCGAACCGGTCCACAGTCCCCATGAATGAAACGTCTCGTCATCGGCCTGGGCGCCGCGGCGATCGACCGGCACGCCGTCACGATCCGCGAGGAGAACACAGCAGCCAACGCCGCCGACAGCAAGGTAGAGCCGGTTCAGGCTTGGCTGGGCGACCCGGATCAGCGGCTCGATCCTTTGTTGCGCCTCATTCAGTTCGGCATCGGTCACTCTCCTTGGCGGTTTGCGCTCTTTGGGATCAAGCTTGTGCAAGCCGGACGACCTCCGCCAGGAGGCAACCAGCGTCGACCTCGCTGCGGAGCCCGAAGCGAGCGCGGCCTGAACATGGTCTGCGTGATGACCGATCGTCGACGGTCCGCTCATCTCGTCCTCCCACCGCCCAGACTACATTCGAAACCGATTGAGGGTTTGATTTGTGTCAACGCCGGACAATCCTCCAGTAACCGGTATCTTTTTTCGGATCTTTCCTGTCAATTCGCCGAAGGGCCAAGGAAAACCGCGGCGCTGATGTCTTGCCGTCGAAGTGTCCTCTCCCGTCTTCTGGAACGGCCTACGCCGCCTTGCTGTGGGCGCGAGTCGGCTGGTCCAGATAGGCATCGAAGACGGCGGCGACCGCGCGGATTACAAAGCGATGGTCCTGCCGCACACGGATCAGCCCTTCCCTCATGTCGAGGACGCCATCCTGCGCCAGCTCTTCGAGTCGCCCTGCCCTGTCGAGAATGCGGGCCGGCTCGAAGCCGTGCGAGGCGCATATCGCCGGCAGGTCGACCTCGAAGTCACACATCAGCCGCTCGATGATTGCCGCTCGTACCCGGTCCTCCGCCGTGAGTCTGTAGCCTTTCGACGTCGCAAGGCGGCCGGTGGCGACGCGCCGCGCATACAGGCCCGGCGCAACCTCGTTCTGGACATAGCCGTCCTCAGTCCGACCGATAGCGGACGCGCCGAAGCCGAGCAGAGTGCTGCAGCTATCGGTTGTATATCCCTGAAAGTTCCGCCGGAGGGTTCCAGTCTGCAGGGCTAGAAACAGGTCGTCGTCAGGCAGCGCGAAGTGGTCGAGGCCAATTTGCCTGTAACCGGCGGCCACCAGGGTTTCGGCGATCGTCGACGCCTGCTCGCTGCGCGCTGCGCTGTCCGGCAAGGCCGCTTCGTCGATCATCCGCTGATGCTTCTTGAATGCAGGGACGTGAGCATAGCCGAATACCGCAAGCCGATCCGGCTTCATCGCGACCGCCGCCGTCGCGGTATCCACACAGGATTGAACAGTCTGGTGCGGGAGGCCGTAGATCAGGTCGAAATTGATGCGGGCGACCCGATGGCGGCGCAGATTGTCAACCGCTTCGGCCGTCTGTTCCTTGCTTTGGATGCGGTTGACGGCCTTCTGCACCACCGGATCGAAACTCTGCACGCCGAGACTTGCCCTGCCGACGCCGGCTTCGCCCAGGGCTATGGCCATATCGGCCGTGAGGGTGCGCGGATCTATCTCGATGGCGACCGAGGCCGCTGCGGTGAACTCGAAGCGCTGTCGCAGGAGTTCCATCAGCGAGGTAAACTCCTTCGGCTCAATAATCGTTGGCGTGCCTCCGCCAAAATGGACTTCGTCGACCTGCAATCCTTTCGGCACACGGTCCGCGACGATGCGGATTTCCTCTCGCAGCGCGTCCAGATATTCGAGGATAGGCTGGCCCTTCCTGGAGATGGTGGTGTGACAGCCGCAGTACCAGCACATGGACCGGCAAAACGGGATGTGAAGGTAGAGCGACACGGGGTCGACGGACGGAAGGTCGCTCAGCCAGCTCTCATAGGTAGCGGCGCCGATTGCCGAGAAGCGCGGCGCCGTTGGGTAGCTGGTGTAGCGAGGCAGGCGAGCCTCCCCATATTTCCGCAAAATGGTCGATTGCAACCGATTTTCCTGCGCTGAGCGAGATTTGTCCGTTCGACCTAGCCGCGCCGGCGGCGTCATTCCTTGCGAAATATCAAGCCCCGATTGCATTGCAGATTTTCCGCTCCTGTTTGCGATTTGGCAAACTGGCCGGATGGTCGCGCAACTATACTGGTTATCGCCGGGCTCGAATCTGCCGCCTTCCCCGGCTCGCCTTGTCCTGCGGCGCAAGGAAGTGATCGGAATGCCAAGCTCAATACCGGAATCCGCCCCCCTTATCGACGTTCGAAGCATCCACCCTCGGGAACGTCATCCACGGATATTCGGCATGTTGGATGCGCTGGACGACGGCGGCTCCATCATTCTGGTCAATGATCACGACCCGAGGCCGCTGCACTATCAGCTGGAGACAAAGTACCCAGGACAGATTTCCTGGGAGTATCTGGAACAGGGGCCGCAGATCTGGCGTGTCAGGATCGGAAGAGAGGCTTCCTCCGGCTGCGACTGCTGCTGTGGGTCCTGACGGCAGGCCAATCGCGGATGGTTCGGTTTCCACCGTAGCCGTGCCGTCCGAATCCCTGGAGCCGACTGGATGGTGATTTTCTGGGCAAACACCGAACTGGCGAGGAATGCTCGCGCAAGTCTCCAACTGTCCGTAGGCGGAACGGGATCTGAGGGAGATGTTGGCGAGGTGGCAATATCGCTAAACGTCAATGGCGATAGCAAGGAATGCGCCGCGCCGCCCACAATGCGATTAAGCGCGGCCCTGCGCGATATTCTCAATCTGACCAGTGTCAAGGAAGGCTGTTGCGAGGGTGAGTGCGGGGCGTGCACCATTCTACTGGATGGCAAGCCGGTGAATTCCTGTCTCGTGATGGTCTTCCAAGCCCGAGGGAGGGAGATCATCACGGTAGAGGGGCTTTTGCCGGAGACTGGCCTCAACTCACTGCAGCAAGCATTTCTCGACGAGGGTGCCGTTCAGTGCGGCTACTGCACCCCAGGCATGGTCATGGCGGCCGAGGGGCTATTGCGTATCAATCCCAACCCCGACGAGGCGGACATCCGCCACGCACTGGCGGGTAATATCTGCCGCTGCACCGGCTTCGAGACGATCGTGCGGGCCGTGAGCGTCGAAGCGGCCGCCCGCCGGGAGATGGAAGCGGGCCGATGAGCGCGCTTAGCGTCGTAGCGCCTCCAGACCTGTCCACGTTGCGCTCGTTGCTTGCGGGCGCGGCGACGCCCGTTCACTTTCTCGCCGGCGGGACGGACCTTTTGATCGCGGGGTGTCCGCTTCCGGATACCGGTCTGCTGGTAGACCTGTCGCGCATGGATGGGATGGCCCACATAGCCACCGAAGGCGCGGATATCCGCATCCGGGCCGCAACCACCGTCGTGATGCTCGCCGATCATTGCGGTCTCAGGGCGCGGTTTCCCGCCCTTTCGGAAGCCGCCGCGCAATGCGGGTCGGTCCAGATCCGCAACCGCGCCACGATCGGCGGCAACATCGCCAACGCTTCTCCAGGCGCCGACCTCATCCCTGTGCTACTGGCCGCCGGAGCCCGGCTCAGCCTGCTCGAGCCGGGCGGCGAATGGAACGAGGTAGCAATCCTCGAATTTGCCCCGGCTCCGGGCCGTCTGATCGTGGAAGTCATCCTGCCCAAGGCAGGCATCCTGCCGCGCAGCGCCTTCGTCAAGCTGGGGGCAAGGCAGGATCTGACCATTTCGCGCCTCAGCCTTGCCTTGCTGGCCGAGTTGCAGGACGGCCGTTTCGGCGTCGTGCGGCTGGCTGCCGGTGCGATCGGACCCAAACCGCGCCGCCTGCCGCATGCGGAGAGCGCGCTCGAAGGTCGCAGGCTGGAGCCGGCCACGTTGCGTGACTTCCTCTCGTCGCTGGTCGTGGAGGTGGATAACGCCATCGCCGGGCGGGCCTCTCAGCCATATAAGCGTCGCGCCGTCGCCGGGCTGGGTCTCGATTTGATCGCGCGGATCTCGAGTATGAGCCCTCGGCACGAACTGTTCGAAGAGGCGCTGGCGTGAACCAGATCTCACGCCGGGTGCAGCTAATCGATGGTGTAGCCAAGGTCACGGGCGCATTGCGCTTCACCGCCGACCTGCATGTGGAGGGTCTGCTGCACGGCGCGATCGTTTTCAGCCCGCGACCCCACGCGCACGTCCGAAAAGTCTACGCCGATGCCGCTTTGGCGGTCAAAGGCGTCCACGCTGTCTTTTGGCACGCAAACACGCCCGCGTGCCACTACAACAGTTCGATCTGGTTCAGCGGGCAGGATGCGCTGGCGGATGAACAGATGTTTCCGTCCGCAGTGCGGCACGTCGGTGACCGGGTAGCGGCTGTCGTGGCGGACACCGAGGAGATAGCACGCCGCGCCGCGCGGCTGATCACGGTCGAATACGAGGACCTGCCCGCGATCCTCGCGCCCGAGGCCGCGCTCCTCCATACCGGATCGGTGACGCTAGCCGACGGCAATCCCACGTTCCTCAATCCGGTGGCGGAGGAAGGCTTCACCCATGGCGATCCCGAGGCCGGCTTTGCCGCCTCAGATCTGGTGGTGGAAACATGCATCTCCACCCCGCGCAGTCATCATTGTGCCATCGAACCCCACGCCTGCATCGCCATGCCCGAACCCGATGGCCGCATGCTGCTCCTTTCTCCCTGCCAAAGCGTCTTTGCAGTGCAGGCCGTCGTCGCGCAGGCGCTCGGCATACCGGCGGAGCGCCTACGGGTGATCAAGACGCCGATCGGCGGGTCTTTCGGCGGCAAGGCCGAGCCGATTCTCGACCCCTTGTGCGCCTTCTTCGCGATGAAGCTGGGGCGGCCGGTGACGATCCGCTATGACAGGCATGAGACCTTTACCGCGACGCGCACGCGGTCGAGCGTGACCGGGCACATGCGGGTCGGTCTCAGTGCTGACGGACGTATCCTCGCCCGCGAGACCGAGACGCTGGTGGATATCGGCGCCTATTGCACAGGCGGAAACTACTTGCCCGGTTCGATGCTTCAGAGGCTGGTCCGCCTCTACGACATACCTGCCGAGCGCTACCGGGGCCGCGCGGTCTATACCAACACCATTCCCGCCGGCGCGTTCCGCGGCTACGGCTCGCCACAGATCCATACGGTGGCCGAGATCACGCTCGATATTGCGGCTCGGCGTCTGGGAATGGATCCGGTGGAACTGCGCCTCAAGAACCTCGTCGGCCCGGGCGCAATCGAACCACGCCAGGGGCTCGACCTCGGCAATGCGCGCGGGCGGGAGTGCCTCGTGCAAGGAGCCGAGGCCTTCGGCTGGAAGGCGCGGCATCCGGCCTGCGCGGGGCGAGGCCGCTGGCGGCGTGGGGTTGGGGTGGCTTGCGCGACCCACATCAACGGCTGCTATCCCGGCTTCCACGAGGAGACCACGGCGACACTGCGGCTTCTGCCCGACGGGCGGGTGGAACTTGTCTGCGCGCTTCATGATCTCGGCTGCGGATCCGACACGTCGCTGGCTCAGATCGCCGGCGAGATGCTGGGCCTCGAGGCGTCGGACATCGCCATCGTGCCGGCAGATACCGACACCTGTCCCTATGACCTGGGCACGCGAGCGAGCCGCATGACCTATATCTGCGGCGAGGCGATCCGTCGCGCCGGCGCATCACTTGCGGCGGCGATCCGGGCAGAGGCGGTTCTGGAGCTGAACGCCGTTGCCAGCGAACTCCGGCTGGAAGCCGGTGCGGTGCGTCGCCACGACGGTGCGGGGCTGGCGCTGACTGAACTCTCTGTGCGCTTGAGTGCTCGTGGCGTTAGCCTGCCCACCGCGACCGAAACCTATCGTGCGACGGCCAATCCGGGCTCCTACGCGGCTCATTTCGCCGAGGTGGAGGTGGACGCGCTCACCGGACGCGTGCGGGTCACGGACTATCTTGCCGCCCACGACGTCGGCCGGGCGATCAACCCGATGCTGGTCGAGGGGCAGATCCATGGCGGCATTCAGATCGGCATCGGCTATGCGCTATACGAGGACGTCGCGATAGACCGCACGACAGGCCGGATGAACGGCGATAGCCTTGGCCGCTACACGCTGGCCAATGCGCCCGAGATGCCGCCGATGCGAATTGTGCTTGTCGAGGAAGGCGAACCGACGGGTCCGTTCGGCGCCAAGGCGGTGGGCGAGATTGCCACGGTGCCCGTCGCGGCGGCGGTGGTCAATGCCGTCAACAGCGCGCTGGGTACGGAACTCTGCGATCTGCCGCTCCTGCCGGAACGCATTCTGGCCTCCACGCCGCCGTCGCGCAGGAGCTTGAGGGCGGCCATCACCCTGTCGAACGTCGACATCTCACGACGGTCGATCCGGTAGCGATCGTGCTGATCCCGCGGCCCGTCGATGCTGAGGCCTACGAGAAAGCTGTTCTCCTTGAGGAATGCGGCTCATTCCGGATCGAGCAACGTGCCGTTCGTCTGAAGCGCGTTGCGGACGGTTCGACCTTGCGGGCAATATTTTCGCTGTAGGTTTACGACCTTGCGGTAGTAGTCGACTCCCAGCAAGATCGGCTCGCCACCCTGCCAGGAGAACCAGATATCCTGTGCGTCCAGCCGGCTCTGGGATGCGATGTAGTCGCGTATGAAAGTCTCAAGAACATCGTCGCCCATCCGGAACTTTCGGACGTCTGGATAGAGCCGTTCCTTTTCCAGATAGTAACAATACGTGCAATCGAGGTTGCAGCGCGGACCGTTCGGCTTGGTCATGACCTGAAACGGTCTCGGCCCTGCAGGCGCGCCTGCCGGCGATATCGGTTCATCTTCTTGTTGGCTGGACACGGCGCGCCTTCCTCTTCATATGCGATCCGAAGCGGCCCGGCGGATGTCCGTTGTCGGCGCGGTGCGTGGCTCGACTGGTGGTCATTTGTGCTGCGCCAGACGACTTTGCGGCGCGGTCATTCGGGTTTCGTTCCGAATCCGGGGAATGCGGGCGCCGGGATCAGTGTGGCGCCCGCATTGGTCGGTCATGCGGCCCGGAACGTGATTCCGTTCGGGCCTTTGCCGACCTTGTAGGTGGCGGTCACCGACTGGGTGGCGATATCGATCCGCGACACCGTGCCGTCGACGATGTTGGTGACGAAGACGAAGGAGCCGTCGGCATTGACGGTGACGCCATGCGCGCCCTTGCCGGTCCGGATCGTCTGCACCACCCGGGCTTTCGCTACGTCGATGACTGAGACCTTGTCGTCCGGTTCCGCCTTGGTGCCCTGGTTCGCGACGTACACGAAGCGGCCGTCCGGCGTCGCGTGCAGTTGGATGGGCGAGCGCCCGACATCGATATGCCCGATCACCTTGCGCGTCACAGCGTCGATGACACCCACCTTGTTTTCGTCGCGCAGCGAGACGTAGAGGTGGGCGCCGTCCGGGGTGAAGCCGACCTGTACCGGCGCGACGCCAACGGCGATCCTGTCCGCCTCCGCGAGCGTCGCAGTGTCAATAACCGAAACGGAGCCGTCATTGACGTTGGCGATGCAGACAATCGTCCCGTCCGGGCTCATCCGCAGGCCGTGCGGATAGTCGCCCGTCGCGATTGCCTTGATGATCGAACCTGTCGCGAGATCGATCACCGAAACCGTGTTGTCGCCGGAATTCGTTGCAAAGGCACGGCCGCCTTCGCGGTCGGCGATGACATGCGCCGGATGGGCGCCGATGTCGACGGCTATGGCCTTGCCGGAGACAAGGTCGTCAGCATCAAGCACGATCAGCCGGCCCGTCTGTGGGTTCGACGCGTGGCTGTCGCCGCTGTGTCCGTCCATGCTGCTAGCCGGCATTCCCACCGCCAGAAGGTGGTTGCCGGCGGCAACGTACTGAACGTTGTGAGGTGTGATGGCGACGCGTGCGATTTCGACCCTTCCGCTTCGTAAGTCGATGCGGCTGATCGAATTGCCAAGTTCGTCCGCGGTGAAGACGTAGCCCGACGCTTTCGCCGAAGATGCCAAGGCCGTCCTGGCGAGGGGCAGCGACGAAACTGTGCCGACCAGACCGGCAGCCGTTGTGAACATCAGAAACTGACGGCGTGATATCTCTTTCATGGGAAAGCTCTCCTGTTCGTGACTGTGGCCGGAACGGCCCATTGGACGCACGAACCGTAGTGGCCGCGTGCGCTCAGACGATCACGATCCGTCTTGGAGGCTTTAATCGCGGCGCGATATGTCCTTCACGCAGAGTAGGCCCAGGTCTGACGCTCAGCAGTTCCCGTTGCAGGACATCGATCGTGGCCTCCGCCGTCGACAGGACGCAGATCAGGCAGCCGGATAGGCAAATGCAGCCGCCATCGCCCTGCTGCCGGGCCTGGTCACCTCCACCGCAACGTGAGCGACAATGATCATGTTTGAGGGTGATCAACGCATTCGTGTCCGCTACCGGCAGGACCAAAGCGCTCGATCCAGCGGCATGTGCGTTCACGCCGTTGTAAGGCAAGGCTGACATGAGGACCGTCACAAGCAGGACTAGCCAGTCACGGCGATTGCGGGCGGAATGCGACTTTGTGCAGATTGCGATCTTGGTCATTTTCCTCTCGAGGCCAAGGCTCAAACCGAAACTGTCGCTTGCCAACCGGGCTTGGCGTAAGCGTAGCCGTCGACCATCGTGCCGGGCAGGTTGAGGCATGATAGAACAAAACGCGCGCCCTCGACCGTCTCCGTTCCGTCAGCAAGCGCTCTGTATGTCTTCGCCACCTGGACCATGTCGGATGTATGGGGAGACAATCGCAGCCGCCGAACACCTCGCGACACGAGATCGCCTGGCTCGGGCAAGAAGGCCTGCAGCTGGTTGGACAAGGTCTGCACGCCGTTGATCGCGAGAAATTCCTGTTCATCGAGCGTGTCGACGGCAAGCCCGTCCGGGTCCTTTTCGCAGGTGAACTGGCAGGAATCCTTGTGGAGACCATGAAGCCGGGCATGGTAGCATCGACCGGAGATGGCCAGCGGCAGGCGGCCGAAGGCAAACAACTCGAAATCGGCTTCCGGGCACGCTTGTGCTATGTGGCCGATTGCGTCGAGGGACAGTTCGACGGGCGGGCAGATGGTGTGTGCGCCGCGATCGATCAGGAATTGCGCAGAAGCCTCATTGTAGACATTTAGGAAGGGACCGGTCACGAACGGCCTTCCGGCACGCGACGGCAAAGCGGTGACGTCGTTGATCTCGAGCAGACGTTCGTCGGTGCACAGTTCCTCCACGCCCCGCCGCTCCCGCACCGTTGCCGGCGCGGACAGAGTCGAGATCACCACTTCCTTTCCCCCGCGCTCGAGGCGCTCGATGATGTCGGGCCAAACGGGATCGGAGTATGGCATCCGCTTGCCGCAGACAACCTCGCCGACATGGACCCGGTCGACGGGGGCTTCGTCCGCAATGCGGCGGTAAAAGTCCGCCAGCCTGTCGGGTGACCAGTGGAAGAAGACCGGGCCCAGCGTCAACGCGGTTCTGGGCAAGGTCATCTCCACGATTTCTTGTAGGCGCCGGTGGTTTGCCTGCCGCCCTCCGACTGCCCGGCCAGGATGCGGTCGATCTCGATCGCGTCGCTGCCTTGCTCGACGGCATCGACGGCTTTTCGAAAGGCGCGAACCACCTCAGTCACGTAGCCTTTGCCGCGCTGGCGCCCCTCGATCTTCAAGGCAGTCACGCCAGCTGCCTTGAGCCCGGCGATCATGCTTCCGGCATTGAGGCTGACCGGATCTTCAAACAGGTGGGAGGTCTTGTCTCCGGCCTTGAACCTTCCCTTGCAAAGCGTCGGGTAACCCACCGGCGCGCCGGGCGCATAGCGATCAATGGTGAAGCCGGAGAGTCGCGCCACGGTGCCGCCCGCGTCCTCGTCGTAGCTGACCATTTCGGGCGGCGAGCAGACGCCGTTCAGATTCGGCGACTTTCCAGTCGCATATGAAGAGAGGTAGCAGCGACCCTCCGTCATCACGCAGAGACCGCCAAAGACGAAGGCCTCCGTCTCGACCCGGATCGCCCGGTTGAGCGTGGCAATTTCGTGGATGGACAGCACGCGCGGCAGCACGACGCGGCGGACGCCGAATGTCTCGGCATAAAAGCCGATCGCCTCCGGCGTCGCCGCCGCAGCCTGGACCGAGAGGTGCAATCGGGTCTGTTTGTGGTTCCTTGCAGCGTGATCCAGGACGGCGATGTCGGCGGCGATTATGGCATCCGCGCCGCACCGAGCTGCCGCATCCACAGCCTTCCTCCACTGGTCCACATTGCCGACGCTGGCGAATGTGTTGATGGCGACCAGCACCTTGCTCCCATGAGCGTGGGCAAATTTGACACCCTCTGCCAATTCTTCAGTCGAGAAATTGAGACCCGGAAAATTTCGGGCGTTGGTTTCGTCGCGAAAGCCGCAGTAGACAGCGTCGGCGCCGGCCTGCACGGCCGCCCGCAGCGTTGCAGGTGTCCCCGCAGGGCAAACCAGTTCCATTCGCGCCGGGTTCATTATGGTTCCTGCAATGTCCCGGGCTTCGCGGAGGCGGCCAGCCGGCGCGCCAGATCGAGGCCGCCGAGTATTCCGGCGTTCGCCGCGCGGGCGAAAGAACCGGTCAGGCCGAGCAGGTCGGCGGGAAGCAGTTCCGCATCTTCGATCGAGTTCCGCAGGGCCAGCACCGCCTCCGTGCTGCCGCTGACCGAGATCACGCGGTTGAAAAACAACGCGTCCCCGTCGAGCGTTCCGTCGAGCAGGCCGAGCAGCATCAGAAGCGGCCCTCTGATCACAACGCTGGACGTCGCTGTTTCGGCTTTCCGCACGACGCGGACGACCGATCTTTCGCCATCGGGAACGATCGTGAATGCAAAGGCAAGATCGACAGGATCGATGAAAAAGCGGGCAGAACGGTGTTCGCCCAGGCGTTCGAATAACCGAGGCTGGCGCCGGGCAAGCGCGCGCAGCGACAGCGTCAGCATCGGGCCGAGCGGCAGGCCGGCAATGGTCGGGAACAGATGCCTGGCGAATTCCGGCAAGCGTGCTCCCGTACTTTCTGCCGTCATCAGCGATGTCCCTTCAAACGATGCAGTCCGCTCGATAGCCTGTCTGCAGGATAGTTCTCACGATGCGCCCGCTCTTTGCGAAATGACAAACTTCCCGGCCAGTCGGCGTGGCAAGAGCCGCCAGGCCGACGAAGCGGTCGAGCCGGGTTTCGCCATGCATCGCCGCTCCCTTCCACTCTTTTCCGATCTTGGCTCGTTCCTCTCCTACCTGGACGGGAAAGAAGAGCTTCAGAAGATCGACGCTCCGATTTCGACCCAGCTCGAGATAACCGAACTTCACCGGAGGGTGATCGCCGCCAAAGGGCCGGCACTCCGCTTCGCGATGCCGCTCGACGAGCGTGGTTTTGCATCGGGCTTTCCCGTCGTCACGAATCTTTTTGGCACCCGCGAAAGGGTTGCCGCGGGGCTCGGCACCGACCTCCCCGGGCTGGCAACCCTTGGGGCGCTGTTTGCCTGGATGAGATCGCCACGACCACCGCAGAGTCTGCTAGAGGCGCGTCGGATCCTTCCCGTCGCGCGAAGCGCTCTTCTGGCGCGACCCAGAATCGTTTCTGCGCACCGCGTCTGGAATGATATGGACCCGGATTTCTCGCTGCTTCCGATACAGACCTGTTGGCCCGGCGATGCTGGTCCGCTCATCACCTGGCCCGTCGTCGTTACCCGCCCACCTGGCACGGACGATCCGGGTTCCTACAATCTGGGCGTTTACCGGATGCAGGTGATCGACCGCGATCGGGCCATACTACGATGGCTGCCGATGCGTGGCGGCGCAACTCATCACGGGATGTGGCGGGCCAGGGGTCTGGAGATGCCGGTCGCTGTGGTCATCGGAGCCGATCCCGCGACGCTGATCTCGGCAGTGATGCCAGCGCCCGAAGGCGTGTCGGAACTGGGATTGTCCGGAATGATCGCCGGCCGGCGCGTTGGCTTGGCGCCTTGCAGTAGTATCGCACTCCACGTGCCCGCCAGTGCGGAGATTGTGCTCGAAGGCACCGTTTCACCGACAGGAACGGCGCTAGAGGGTCCGTTTGGTGACCATACCGGATATTATAATGCTCCCGATACTTATCCGGTGTTCCGACTCAAACGCATTCGCGTCCGCGACAATGCGCACTATCTGACCACGTTTACCGGACGCGCGCCCGATGAGCCCTCGGTGCTCGGCGAGGCGCTTCTCGAAGTGTTCAAGCCGCTGCTGACGCAGCAGCTACCTGAAATCGTCGACGCCTGGCTTCCGCCCGAAGCCTGCTCTTACAGGATCGCCGTGATCTCCATCGCGAAGAAATATGCCGGTCAGGCGCGGCGTGTCATGATGGGCTTCTGGTCGCTATTGCCACAATTCTCGATGACGAAGCTGGTTATCGTGGTGGACGACGACATCGACATCCGATCCTGGCCGGATGTCATGTGGGCCGTCGCGACCCGGATGGATCCCTCGCGCGATCTGATGCAGGTGGATCGAACACCGATTGACCAGCTCGACTTCGCATCCCCGCATGAGGGCCTGGGAGGCAAACTCGGGCTTGATGCGACGCGCAAGATCGGATCCGAAACCAGCCGCGAGTGGGGAAAAGAACTGCGGATGACGGCGGATATCGAGCGAAAGATCTCCTTGCGATGGAACGAGTTCTTTCCGCAACCGACCGACCGGATCGAACGATGACCAAAAGACTGATCGTCGGAGTGACGGGAGCGTCCGGTTCCATTCTGGCGCTCGAAACACTTCGGCTGTTGTCGAAGGCCGGTGTAGAGACACATCTCGTCGTTTCTCAGGCTGCACGGGTCACGGTCGCCCACGAACTCGGCGCCGAAGGCCTGGCCTGTCTGAGAGCAGCGGCTACCCGCACGCATTCGCACAAGAACCTTGCCGCGCCGATTGCCAGCGGCTCGTTCAGAACCGACGGCATGATCGTCGTGCCATGTTCGATGCGGTCGCTGGCGGCGATGGCGCATGGCCTCGGCGACAACCTGCTGACCAGAGCGGCCGACGTCGTGCTAAAGGAGAGGCGCCGGCTGGTCCTCGCGCCGCGGGAGGCGCCGCTCCATGAGGTGCATCTTCGCTCGATGCTGACGCTGGCGAGGATGGGGGCAATCGTGGCACCGCCCGTACCGCCTTTCTACGTCAAGATGGCGACAGTCGACGAAATGATCCGGCAACTCGCCGCCCGGCTTGTCAGCTGGGCCGGCATCGATCCTGGCGATGAACTGAAGCGATGGGGCGAAGAGCCGGTTTCATAGGTCGGATCGTGACTATCGCGTCAATTGCCACGCTTTCTGCAGCACAATCGGACGATTGAGAGATGACGGGACCGTCCGGGAAGGCCATTCGATTCTGGGGGCGCGCTTCTCCGACGCCTTTCGAGCAGAGGGAGGATCATAGAGCGATGACAGGCGATCAATTCGAGTATTTCTGACAGACATGTCTGTTGAAATCGAGACATAGGAGACCATATATTATATTTGAATTTTCTCTTGCAGCAGATACTATTTTCTATTGCGCATAGATAGAGACGTATTATTTCGGAGAATATCAGATCGCGAACTATGCAATAATCGCGATATTAGACAATTGCTAGAACCCCATAATACACTGACGCTAATCTAGTGGTCTGACTCTGACGCTTCGAACCTGCGGCCGAGGAATGTGCGTGAGACCGCAATGCCGGACGAAGATTACATTACTGAAAGCGGCTACTCCAGTGCGATCACGACCGCCATCGCTTCGCCGTTAAGAGGACGGGCACCGTGCCCTTTTCCAGTGGTGTCTTCCATCAGCAGGCGATCGCCTACCCTGAAAATTCGGGTGTCTCCCTTGCTTGTCCAGCCCTCGACCTCACCTTCGAGCACAATGAACAATTGTCTGCGAGGGGACGGATGAGCTGAATCGGACCATTTGTCGGGGAACCGAAACCAGAAGAACTTCGTTGCCTCGGTCGGTTCTGAAATATGCAACGCCGGCGCAGGCGGAGCGTATTGGATTGCCGACATCTCCACCTCAAAGTCTTCGAAGTGGCTTTCACCAGCTACATCTGCGAACAGACGGACGCACTTGATGGCTTCGGGCATGGGGGTCCAATCGATTGTCTGTGCTCGAGACCTGCAGTATCGAAGTCGGCGAAGAGACCGTCAATCGCACACTTCAAATCCATCATCTGCTATGGACGCAAAGCCGTCTTTGACCGCACCTCCCGGGCCGGCGAAATCGCGCGGCTCGACACTCAGCCAGGCGCCCCAAGCGCCAGGAAACCTCGAGTTCGGCTGGCGATAATGGCGTCCGGATCGGCGCGCCAGATAAATGGCTTCGCCTCTGTCTCGTTGTGTTCGGCGATAAAGCGATTGATAGCGGCCTGGAGTTCGGCGACGGAGCAAAAGACACCGTGCTTCAGCCGACGGCGCGTGAGCTTGGCGAAGAAGCCTTCTACGGCATTCAGCCAGGAGCTTGAAGTCGGCGTGAAATGAAACGTCCACCGTGGGTGGCGTGCGAGCCAGGCGCGGACTTTCTCGTGTTTGTGGGCGGCGTAGTTGTCGAGAATGACGTGGACGATCTTCCCGGCCGGAATGTCTCGCTCCAGAGCGTTGAGGAAGCGGATGAACTCCTGATGCCGGTGGCGCTGCATATTCCGTCCGAAGACCTCCCCGGTCAGGACATTCAACGCCGCGAACAGCGTGGTCGTCCCGTACCGCTTGTAGTCGTGGGTCATCGTCGCGCCGCGGCCTTTCTTTAGCGGCAGCCCCGGTTGGGTGCGGTCAAGAGCCTGAATTTGGGACTTCTCATCGAAACTGAGCACCACGGCATGGGCAGGTGGAGCAATATACAGCCCGACGATGTCATGGAGCTTCTCGACGAAGGCGGGGTCCCTCGACAGCTTAAAGACGCGCCAACGATGCGGCGCGAGCCCATGCGCGGCCCAGATGCGCTGCACCGTCGCGACACCGAGCCTCACGGCCTTTGCCATCGCCCGTGCGGTCCAGTGGGTCGCCTCGTGCGGTGGCGGCGCCTGCGTCAGGCGAACAACCTCGGCGGTCTTGCTGGCAGAGATTGGCGCCTTGCCCGGCGGTCGGGTCTTGTCGCACAGCAGGCCCATGATGCCCGCCTCGGCAAACCGTTCCTGCCAGCGCCAGACGGTTGTCTTCGATTTTCCTGTTACGGCCATGATGGCGTGCGTACCAAGGCCGTCCGCAGTCAGCAAAACGATCCGAGCCCGCCAGACATGCTTCTGGTCCGCCTTTCGATCAGCGACGATTGCAGCAAGTCGTCTACGGTCCGCAGATGAAACAGTGATGGAAATTCCCGTGCGCATGCCGCAGACTCTCACATCTGGAAGCGAGCGGGAATCCTAAATCGGACTCTTCTGTTTGGGTCAATCCACTAGGCTTTATCGGGTTCAGTCGCGGCTGACATGCAGAGTTGCCGCATGGCGTCTGCGCCCGCCGTGGCGGTTTTCGCAATGTCCTCGAAGAGGAGAGCAATATCCAAGTACACGCTGCGGTCGCTCTCGGTTGCAACCAGATCGTCAAGATCCTGAAGGAAAAACAGCACAGCTTCGATCCGCTCGCGCTGACGGCGCGCACTGGCAAGATGCTGACATGCGGCCCGCCGCTCCTCCAGGGCGGCGAACCGGGCCAGCGCTTCATCAAGGCGGGAGCGACATCCACAATCGAGTTGAATATCCTTCATCAATGTCGCCAGACGACGGACAACCGACAGATCCGCGTGACGGGCGGGACGGTCGGTTCCTTTCGATAGATCGATCACCGGCATGTCATCCTTGCTCCTGCGATTCTTCCGAGTTCTCTTGCCCGTCAGAACCCTCGATCGCAGCGGCGCCTACGATCGACTTTGCCGTCGTTCGAACTACCCCGATGACGGCCAAGCCGAAACCGCCCGCGACCCAAGTTTACGATATCAGGTTCTCGGGTAGGCTCTTTGCTCCCGCGCAAACAACTCGTCGATAATTTCAAGGCCGGCAGCGGTCGCCACAGGCCTGCTGCAGCGCGAACGATCGCGGGTAGATCGCGGCCTGCTACCAGATCCAGAACAGCAGGAGCCAGCCCGAATCGACCATGCCCATCCCCAAGGACATGGCAAATACGGCCAATGCCCTGCGACCCCTCACTCTGGCATAGGTGCCGCTTACCTGCCAGCAAAGGACTCCCGACCAGATTGACGCGAGGGCGAGGACAAAGGCGCGCAGAGCGTCGACGAACGGCAGGTCGAAGCCGTCGGAACGAAGCTGGCCGATGGTGAGGGCGGTGAGGCCAAGAAAGACGCCGGCACCGGCCAGGGGAATCAGCGTCTGCGCCAGATGATGGCAGCGAGCCGCGTCCCACCGGCCGAGGCTCCGCGTCGCAATGGCAAGCAGGATCGTCACCAATGAGCCGAAAGCGAGGGCGGTCGTCAGAACGTAGGCGATCAGAACCGTCCCGTCGAGCAGCGTCAGGACGTCGTTGTGCTCGGGGTAGTTGGTGAAAACCCACCAGGGCGCGGTGGCCTTGAGCGGCCAACTCCATCCAGCTTCGAGCAACCGTTCGGCGACCATCTGCTTCGCAGCCACGAGCCAGGGACTGGCGGACCAGTGGAACGCCCCGGTGGCGATGCCCATGAGACCGAAGACGATCAGGACCGTTTCCCAAGGCTTTGGTGTGCTTCCGGCAACGTGGACGATTTCGTGGTTGGGCGAGCGGCGCGCCAGCCGTATAGCTCCGCAAAAGCCGCTGCAACGTCCGCACATATGGTAGTCGCTGGCGCCGCGCATGGTCCTCAGCTGTACGAGTGGCGCGCAGTTCACCGATCCCGGCTTGACTTTCGACAGCTGCGAATGTTGCAAGGAGACCGGGTCGGTGCGGAATTGCAGCCGACCAACTTTGGCGAGCAGACCGAAGACGCCGCTGATCGGACAGAGATATCGACATCAGACGCGCTTGTTTCGCCCGTTGAGATATCCGACTCGACCGCCGCCAGGGTGGGTCAGTCCTCAGTTCGTCACCCCCTGTGTGAAATACAACAAGTCTGATCGGAATGACGCGGAAGCCATCTGCGAAGCGGTGGGGCGGCCTTCGATGCGCTACTGCCGCCGAAGTCAACCGAACAGCTGGCGGTTCAGTCCGTTCGTATTCGGCGACTCCTGATCGCCGATCGTGTTCGTCTCGTGAACCAGATTCGAGCCTTCTATCCGAACATGCCATCGTCATTGCCCGCGCGATTGTTCGGCATCAGCAAACGGCGATCGCTACTTGGGCGCGCTGATGGTCCCGGCGCGCGCGCAGCTCTGAGTGGGATTGGGAACAAGCAGGATCCGCGAAGCCTCTTGCTCGGCAAGTTGCGCCAGTGGCGGCATCCCAATGTGGCGGCCGTGGCGCTCGCCAACAAGAATGCGAGAATCGTTTGGGCCGTGCTGCCGGGCGGCATGGACTAGGAGCCGGCGCTGTCAGTGACAGCAGCCTGAACGAAGCGCTAGCCAAAGATATCGGAGAAGGAGGTCCCTCCCTGCAATTGCAGCAAATGGTAGAGATGGAGAAACGGGCACGCCATCGCTTCCCGAACCTGATTTCTGGACCGGCATGGCGTCAGCCAATGTCACGGGGGCTCTGAGGTGGAAGCGGGCCGCCTTCGATTGGCCGTCCGAGGCCTGACTGCACACCGTCTCAACCGGATTCTTCGTCGTATCGCATCCTACCGCTCGTCTATGACCACACCGTCGAAGGGAAATCGTCCGGCGCTCACCTCGGCCGCCAGAACCGGGGCTTTGCTGCAGGTCGTCGATGCCCGAGCGGGCTGGACATCATGTCGGGCGTCCAGGGTGGATCGTAGGTGACCGCCACCTCGGCCGCGCTCACGCCCTTGACGGCCAAGGCCGCGCGCTGCACTCCCTCCTTCAGGTAGCCGACGGCCGGACATCCCGGCGTGGTCGTCGTCATGACCACGTGCGCCGTCGCGCCATCGTCGACCGCCACGAAGTAGATCAGCCCGAGGTCGACGACGTTCTCGCCCAGTTCCGGATCGATGACTGCACGCAGCGATTCCCTCACGCTGTCCGACAGCGATACCCGGTCCGCCGATTCCGGCGCGGCAGTCATGACCCCGTCCCGATGCGCACCAGCAGGCGATAGACGGTGCCGTCCGGATTGAATCCGCCCTGCCACTCGTGCCCGCGCTTCGCGAGCTGCGGAAACAGGAAGATGGGTTCGCGGTCTAGAAGGGCTTCCATCACCTCTCCCAGTTGCATGGCCTCTGCAGCCCCGAGCACCTTCACCATGGGCTCCGGCGGCATGAGCCCGCGATTGTCGAGATTCATCAGGGGACTCGGCCAGCGCTCGGCCGACTCCTCGCCTGTCGGCGCAGCCGGACCGGCCGTTGGGGTGAACAGCACTTCCCAGTCTCCGCCACCGATCTCCCTGTCCTGATGCGTGAATCCCCGCGACCCGAGCGCCCCGAACAGCGGCACGGGCCGGAACGGAGCCAGCAGGCGAAGGCCTTCGCCGGGTCCGAGCGAGGCCACCGTCTCCATGATGCGGCCGAACGGCTCGCCGCCTGCCGCCAGTATCGGTCGGACGTCCAGCTCCACGTAGTCCGTCATGGTCGTGCTCCGTTTCAGCGCCGGCCCGGGGCAAGAGAGTAAAGCAGGGAAGGACGCCGGGCTCCCTCGGGAAACCGCAGGCTGCCGTCGACGTCCGAGAGCATCCGTGCCCGGACCAGATTCACGACTATGGCGGCGGTCGCCGCAAGCGTACCTGCGCCAGCGATGCGGAATCCGGTACCGCTTCCGACCGACAGGGCGGCCGTCCCCGCCCAGACCGATGCGAAGTAAAGCAGGAACCATGGCCGTGCCCTCGGTTCCGAAACAAGGTCCTGGACTCGCGGGGTGGGAGCGCGGCCGAGAACGGGCCCGTAGCACTCCAGCCAGGTCATGAACGGCACGATCTTGTAGAGCTGCGCCAGGCCGAGGCCCGACAGCCATCCGAAGGCAGCCAAGTAGATGGTCGCGGCGATCGCCGTTTCGGCTCCCGCCAGGGCCGCCAGCGGCGCGAGCAGCACCACCGCGAGCCCAAGCGAGACAAAGGCGAGAGCGGCGATCCTCATGTTCAGTTCCAGCTCCCTGCGTCTTCGCGCGCGATAGAAATGCATGACATCCCGCCCGTAGAAGGCGGCCGCGCCAGCGGCGGCGATCGCAGCGACCAACACCACGTCCGGCACGGACCAGCCGGCGAGAAGTGCCGCGAACCCTCCTCCAACTGCGGTCGCCAGCGCGCCGGCAGCGAGCAGGAAAGCCAAGCGGGTGCCGGCTCCCTGCGGGTCGGGCGAAAGGAGGAACATAGGAAAGAGACGATAGGAAACGCCGACCGCGCACATCCCCAGCCAGCCGCCGAGCCCGGCGGCGGCATGAACAGGGACGCCACGGGCGGCGATCTCGGCAAGCGCGGGCGCCCAGAGCGTTCCGCCGAGCACTTGGGTGAACACGAAGCCCAGCGCGGCGGCGGCCACAAGGCCTGCGAGTCCCGCGGCGACGAAGGCCGCCGGGAGCGGAACGGGCCGGGACCGCGCAAGCGTCAGGCCGATCGCCGCCGCCGCCATGGCGAAACCCACGCAGAGCAGAAGGCCGCCCATCGGCAGGAACGGCGCGACCGTGTTCAGCAAGCCGTCCATCGAGACGAAGCCCGACAGCAGCGAGATCAGGCCCAGGATGATGAACAGGAGCGCGGGCAGCGTCAGGCCAGTTCCCGCGAGCGGACGATTCACGAGAACCGGAACGAACTGGAACAGCGCCCCGCACATCAGGAGGCTCAGCCAACCGATCGCCGCGAGATGGACCACCACGAGGGTTGCCGGAGCCTTCAACCCGTCCACCGGAAATCCGTAACCCACCGTCATCAAGGCCTCTGCTGCCAGCAGCGACAGCAGCGCCGCGGCGAAATAGGCCATGGTCCATCTTGAGAGCGGGGTTCCGGTCATCTGTCTCGCTCTTTCCCCGGACCCGCATGCGGGGCGAGCCAGCGCAGGCCCGGGTGGAAACGGCGACGCATCAGGAGCCGCAGCAGCATTCGCACCCGCTGCCTGGCTCCCTGGATATGAGCACGCGCCAGACCTCCGGCCCCTGTTCGACATAGGTCCAGTCGAAGAGCCCGGGGAACTTCGCCTGTATCTGATACTGCAGCGGCCGCGGCTCGTGATCGCTGACGATCGCAAAGGTCTGACTCGGCTTCAGCGCCTCAAGCACCGAGAAAATCCTCGGATGGCGCTCGTTGGGAGGGATGGTGCGTACGTCGATGGTCGGAATTTCGGCGAGTTGGTCAGTGGTCATGCGCAAGGCTCCAGATTCAACCGCAAGCGGGCATGACGCGTGCCGCGCCGCCAGCTCAGGGGAACTCTAGCGAACCCGGCCGGATACTTGTTTGTCGAAGCGCAAACTATCAGGAGAGGAGCGAGGCCGGTCTGCGCCCAAAGCTCCTGCGCGCATGACACGCGGCGCCGTTGTCCTGGGCGGCAAGGCAGAAAGGCCTAAGTCCCAGCAGACGCGGGAAGCGTCACCGGGCAGCGCTTCGATCGCATGGTCCGTCGTATAGGTCTCGGCAAACAGTTGCCAAGCTTCGAGGTTGCGATAGGGTACCGCGATCAGCACGGGAACCTCGCACGCCAGCGCCTCGGCGATGAGCGGTCTGAAGCCGCCGCCTTCGGCCTCGGTCTTGCCGAACTTGTTGACCATCACGAGGTCGACCCCCACTTCCAGCCCGCGCGCCGCCGAGGCGACAGCCTTCAGCAATTCGTCGACGTCCAGCATGCAGCCGCGCGCATGCGGGCCACGATCCTCCGAGATGCCAAAGCGCTCGCCGCTCGACAGTTCCTCGAGGATCATGTCGCAGCGGGCGCGGCCTGGACAGGGCTGATTGCGCTGCACGAAGCCTGCTAGCGAAAGGCCCTGGCCGACGAGATGATCGGCCACGGTACGCATGACCGCATCGATCGCGGCGCTGTCGGAGTAGATGATTGCCGTAATCGGGGTCGGGGGAGAGAGCCGGGACAATTGAAAAACCCTTCGTTCAGGTTGCGGGCCGGAAAGCGCGGCAAATTTCGGGCCTGGTCTCAAGACGTGGCCCGCCGATCAGGTCGATGCAGTATGGGATGGCGGCGAAGACTGCGTCCAGGCAGGTCGCGATCGACGACGGTTTGCCGGGCAGGTTGACGATCAGCGACTGTCCGCGCGTTCCGGCGATCTGCCGCGACAGGATCGCGGTCGGAACCTCGGCGAGGCTAGCGGTTCGCATCGCTTCGCCGAAGCCAGGTAGAAGGCGCTCGCACACTTCCGCGGTCGCCTCCGGCGTCACGTCGCGCGCCGCTGGACCGGTGCCGCCGGTGGTCAGGATCAGCGCGCATCTCTCCCGGTCGCAAAGTCCGACCAGCGCCTGCTCGATCGCGGCACGGTCATCCGACACGAGCCGCTTTTCCGGCCGCCAGTCATTCGCCAGAACCTTGGCGAGATAGGCTTCGATCGCGGGTCCGCCGCGATCCTCGTAGAGGCCGGCCGCGGCCCGGTCTGAACTTACGACGATGCCGATCGCGATGGACGTCATGCTGGATGATTCCCGTGGCCGGAATGACATTTCGTCGTGGCTGTTCCAGTTGCCCCGGCGGCATTTCGGTCAAGCGGCTGTTCGAGCGCGTGCGCCATCAGTGCGCCACACCGCGCCGCGCCTTCATGCCGCGTGCCATGGCGTCCAGGTCGCCTCTGGTCAGTCTGATCCTGGCGATGGCGAGAACGATGCCGTTCTCGATTGCCAGGTGACTGCTCTCGCTGGAGGCATAGGCTTGCATCAGTTCACGCGCCGCGGAACTGACCTGAACCACCTCCGCGGACTGAACCGACAGCTCCGCAACGATTTTGTCGACGACGGATAGTGCTCGCCGGTGATCTTCCAAGAGCCGCGCGAGCACGACGCTCAGATTGTCTTCCCGCAGTGCCCTGCGTCGGACGGCGGGAAACAGATCCATTTCCTCATCCTCGTGATCAAGCGGGACGTCATGACTGAGGAACGTCACGACCGTGTCGGCCTCTCGTCGGTCTACCTTGCCCGACAGGGCGAAGCGGCGCAGCGCTGAACAGATCATTCGTTGGCGAACGTGGTCCGCAAAGATGTAGGCGAGCGGTTCGTCGAGGAGTGACGACGGCATCACCTCGACCAGCGGCAAGGTGCTGGGGCGGGGAGCATTGCGGTCGGTATTGCCTCTCGGTGCCGGATCAGGAATGGTCATGACAACCTCCGCCGCCGCACGAGCAGCCGTCATGTGCGCTGCCGGAATGGGTCCTGGCGTCGCGAGCGAGCGACCAGGACAGCATGCGGGTCAGGCAGGCGCCAGCGGGATCGTCGGAGCGCTCGAGCGCGGTCATCAGACCCAGCCAGTCCTCGTCCGACGCCAACAGGGCGAAGCGTTGAACGGCCCCGGTCACGTATTCGCCGATGCTCTCCCCGTGAGCATCCCGGGCTTCTTCCACCTGGGCGGCAAGTACAATGTCGCCGAGTTCCATCAATGTCGCCGTCGCCACGCTCTCGTCGCGCAGCGCGCTCATTATGTTCCCGAGCAGCATGGCATTGCCTCTCTATTGAACGAGTGGAGATGGGGAACCGGACAGTTCGATCCCGTCGATGACCGAACGGCCGGCGAGCATGGAGATGTAATGGCGGATGGCGGTCCGCCTTACACGTTCGTCGAGATAGTCGCCGATCCGCCGGCGAACAGCTTCGAAGGGCAATTGACGTCCCTCCTCGCGCCGATCGACGCGCACGATATGAAAACCGTAGCGGCTTTCGACCGGAACCTCGCGGATCGTGCCGATTGGCATCGAGCCGAGCGCGGCCTCGAATTCGGGAACCGTCTGTCCGGGGCCGATCTGGCCGAGATTGCCGCCAACTTCGCGCGATGGGCAGGACGAGAACGTCCTGCAGAGTTCGGCGAACCGCTCCGGCGCGTCCACAAGCGTCTCGATCAGAACCTCGGCCTCGGCGCGCGCCGCCACGCGCGCATCGCCATCGCCCGGTGCAGCGGCGATCAGGATGTGCGATACCTCGAACAGGTCCGGCGAACGGAACCGCCGCGGATTCTGCGCGTAGTAGCGCCGGCACTCGCCCTCACCCGCTGTCGGCGTCACCACCTCCTGCTCCACCAGCGTCCGGACGAGCGCCTCGTCGATCGTCTCTCGCCGGCCGGCCTCGTCGGCCATGGGTTCGGCCTGCACATCCAGCCTGCGCGCCTCCTGGAGCAGCAATTCGCGGATGGCGAGCGCGCTGGCCGCGGCCGTCCATGCCTCGAACTGGGTCGGCGCCGGGTGGTTCTGGATCTCCTGCGCGATTGCCTCGCGCGGGATCGCGACGCCGTTGACGCTGACGACGCGGGGTTGAAGCCGTTTCCTGGGCGTAACGACCGTCGGATCGATGCTGACCATGGCCATCACTCCGCCGGACCGAGCGTGCGGCGCGTGCGCACCACCTGGTAGCCGCGCCGCCCGAGATACCAGACCGGCGCCGACCAGACATGCACGAGGCGGGTGAAGGGGAAGAGGAGGAAGATGGTCATCCCCAGCGCCAGATGCGCCTTGAAGATTGGATGCGCGTCGGCCACCAGCATCCAGGCGTCGCCGCGCAGGGTCAGTATGCCCTGAGCCCAATTCATGAACTTGACCATCTCGTGGCCGTCCATGTGGCCGAGCGAGATCGGGATCGTCGCCAGGCCGAGCAGCAGTTGCACAAACAGGATGAGCAGGATCGCGGTGTCGGAGAACGAGGATGTCGCACGGATGCGCGCATCGAAGAGACGCCGGTGCGTCAAGAGAGAGATGCCGACGAAGCACATCAGGCCGGCGATGCCGCCCGCCACGATAGCCAGCCCCTGTTTGAAGCCGTGACCGATGCCCAACGCGTCGAAGACGGCGATCGGCGTCAGCAGACCAACGAAATGTCCGACGAAGATCACCAGAATTCCCACGTGGAAGAGGTTCGAACCCCAGCGCAACTGCCTGCGGCGCAGAAGCTGCGAGGAGCCGGACTTCCACGTATACTGCTCGCGATCGAAGCGGATGGCGCTGCCGAGCAGGAACACGGTGAGGCACAAATAGGGGTACCAGCCGTAAACGGCGTGATTGATGTAGCTGGCCATGGCGACGCCTCCTACTTGCGCAGCGGGTTGACGGAATGGGTGATGATTGGCCTCTGCGGTGGCGGCACCGAGATGCCTTCCGCCGGCCGGCGGGCGGCGCGCATCCGGGAGGTCAAGCCATCCTTCCCGCAGTCGGAGGCGGCGCCTGGACCGAACAGGACTTCCTCTTCCTCCCACGCCGCATCGAGCGCTTCGAGATCGTCCGGCTCGGGATCCGGTTCGGCCCGCAGCGCCGCCAGGGCAGCGGCGTCGAGCTTGGCCTTCGACAGGCTGACGAGAGCCCACAGGACGGCTTCGTAGGGCGAGGACCGCTTGGCCAGTCGCTCGCGCAGCGCGGCAAAGACATGCGCCGGCTGGCCGATGAGTTCGATCGCCGCAGGCGCGTCGAGAAGTGCGGCATACTCGAGGAAGAGCGGCAGGAAATCCGGCAGTTCCTCGGTCGTCGGCGTGAACCCACCGTCCTCGTAGAGCTTGATCAGATCGACCATCGCCTGACCGCGGGCGCGGCTTTCGCCATGCACGTGCTCGAACAGGTGCAGCGAGAGCGAGCGCGTGCGGTCGAACAGGAGGACGTAGCGCTCCTGCAGATCGTAGATGTCGCCTGAGGCGAGGTCGTCGACAAGCCGGTGCAGGGCTTTGCGTTCGGCACGGGGCAGAACGGCCTCGCGGTCGATGACGGCCCTGATGTCGTCGCAGGCTTCGATCAGTTCCGGCGTCGGGTAGGACAGGAGCGCGGAAAGGGCTTTGAGTGTTTTCACGAGCCAATCTCCATCGGGTTCTTCGCCTTGACTGCCGATCCGCCGAAGAGATTGACTGAGGTGTCGCCGGTCGAGCAGCCATTGCCGAAGGAGAAGCCGCAAGAGCCGCGAAGATCGAAGGCGTCTTCATTGACCTCGCGATGCGCCGTGGGAATGACGAAGCGGTCCTCGTAGTTGGCGATTGCCATGATCTGATACATGTCCTCGATCTGCTGGCCGGTAAGCCCGACCTTTCGGGCGATGCTCTCGTCGATGACGCCATCGACGGTTTTCGCGCGCATGTAGGCTCTCATTGCGAGCATGCGCTCCAGCCCGAGAGCGACCGGCTCCTCGTCGCCTGCGGTCAGCAGATTGGCGAGGTATTTGAGGGGAATGCGCAGCGAGCGCACGTCCGGCATGGCGCCGTCCATGCCCATCTTCCCGGCCTCCGCCGCCGACTGGATCGGCGAGAGCGGCGGCACGTACCAGACCATCGGCAGGGTGCGGTATTCGGGATGAAGTGGGAAAGCGACCTTCCACTCCATCGCCATCTTCCAGATCGGCGATATCCTGGCGGCGCTGAGCCAGGAGTCGGCTATGCCGTCCTTGCGGGCCTGTGCGATCACGGCGGGATCGTTCGGATCCATGAATATCTTCATTTGCGCCGCATAGAGATCGGTCTCGTCCTTGACGCTCGCGGCCTCCTCGATCCGGTCGGCATCGTAGAGGATGACACCCAGATAGCGGATGCGGCCGACGCAGGTTTCCGAGCACACGGTCGGCTGCCCGGCTTCGATGCGCGGATAGCAGAAGATGCACTTCTCGGATTTGCCCGACGACCAGTTGTAGTAGATCTTCTTGTAGGGACAGCCGGAGACGCACATGCGCCAGCCGCGGCATTTGTCCTGGTCGATCAGGACGATGCCGTCTTCCTCGCGCTTGTAGATCGCGCCCGAAGGGCAGGCAGCGGCGCACGCCGGGTTCAGGCAATGCTCGCACAGCCGTGGCAGATACATCATGAAGGTGTTTTCGAACTGGCCGTACATCTCCTTCTGGATACCGTCGAAATTCTTGTCGGCGGAGCGCTTGGCAAACTCGCCGCCGAGAATTTCCTCCCAGTTCGGCCCCCATTCGATCTTCTCCATCCGCTCGCCGGTGATCAGCGATCGCGGCCGGGCGGTCGGGAAGGCTTCGAGTTCGGGCGCCTTCTGGAGATGCTCGTAGTCGAAGGTGAACGGCTCGTAGTAGTCGTCGATTTCAGGCAGGTCCGGATTGGCGAAGATGTTGGCGAGAATCCGCCATTTGGAACCGATCCTCGGCTCGATCTTGCCGTTGCGCTTGCGCTTCCAGCCGCCGTTCCAGCGGTCCTGGTTCTCCCAGTCCTTGGGATAACCGATGCCTGGCTTGGTCTCCACGTTGTTGAACCACGCGTATTCCATGCCTTCGCGATTGGTCCAGACGTTCTTGCAGGTCACCGAGCACGTGTGACAGCCGATGCACTTGTCGAGGTTGAGAACCATCGCAATCTGAGCGCGGATTTTCATCGATGTGTTCCTTTCACTCGGCCGCTTGCGGCGTTTCGGAGGCCATCGCGTCCTTGTGCGGACGCTCCAGCCAGTCGACGTTCTTCACCTTGCGGATGATGACGAACTCGTCGCGGTTGGTGCCGATCGTGCCGTAGTAGTTGAACCCGTAGGCCAGTTGGGCGTAGCCGCCGATCATATGCGTGGGCTTCAGCACCGCGCGCGTCACCGAATTGTGGATGCCGCCTCTGTTGCCGGTCATTTCCGAGCCGGGCACGTTCACGATCTTCTCCTGCGCGTGGTACATGAAGAGCGTCCCGTTCTTCATGCGCTGCGAGACCACCGCGCGGGCCACCAGCGCGCCGTTGGAATTGTAGGCTTCGACCCAGTCGTTATCGACGATGCCGGCCCTGGCCGCGTCGGTTTCGCTGAGCCAGACGATCGGTCCGCCGCGCGACAGCGTGAGCATCATGAGATTGTCGGTATACGTGGAGTGGATGCCCCATTTCTGGTGCGGGGTGATGAAGTTGAGGACGATCTGCTTTTCGCCGTTCGGCTTCATGTCCATCACCGGCTTGATCGTGCCGAGATCGACCGGCGGGCGGTAGACGCAGAATCCTTCACCGAAGGCGCGCATCCACAGATGATCCTGGTAGAGCTGCTGCCGCCCGGTCAGCGTGCGCCAGGGGATGAGTTCGTGCACGTTCGTGTAACCGGCATTGTAGCAGACCTTCTCGCTCTCCAGTCCCGACCAGGTCGGCGCCGAGATGATCTTGCGCGGCTGCGCGACGATATCCCGGAAGCGGATCTTCTCGTCTTCCTTGGGCAATGCCAGATGGGCATGCTCGCGGCCCGTGGTCTTCGACAGAGATTCCCAGGATCTGACCGCGACTTCCCCGTTGGTTTCTGGGGCAAGCATGAGAACGACCTCCGCCGCGTCGATGTCGGTGACGATCTTCGCCATCCCCTTGGTCGGGCCTTCCTCGGTCACGACGCCATTCAGTTGCCTGAGAAGCTCGACCTCGTGGCCGGTCTTCCAGGCTATTCCCTTGATGCCGTTGCCGACTTTTTCCAGCAGCGGACCGAGAGCCGTGAAGCGTCTGTAGGTGTTGGGATAATCCCGCTCCACCACCGTCACTGTCGGCATGGTCCGTCCCGGGATCGGCTCGACCTCGCCCCGCTTCCAGTCCTTCACGTCATAGGGCTGGGCGATCTCGTTCGGGCTGTCGTGCATGATCGGATTGAGGACGACATCCTTCTCGACTCCCAGAACCTCGGGCGCGACGTCGGAGAACGCCTTGGCAATCCCCTTGTAGATCTCCCAGTCGCTGCGCGCCTCCCAGGCCGGGTCGACTGCCCCCGTCAGCGGGTGGATGAAGGGGTGCATGTCGGACGTATTGAGATCGTTCTTTTCGTACCAGGTGGCCGTCGGAAGCACGATGTCGGAATAGACGCAGGTCGTGGACATGCGGAAATCGAGCGTTACGAGAAGGTCCAGCTTTCCTTCCGGCGCGTGCTCGTGCCAGGCGACTTCCGCCGGTTTGGTGCGACCTTCGACGCCGAGATCCTTGCCAAGCACGCCATGCGTCGTACCGAGCAGATGCTTGAGGAAATACTCATGGCCCTTGCCGGACGAGCCGAGCAGGTTGGAACGCCAGACGAATAGGTTGCGGGGCCAGTTCTTCGGATTGTCCGGATCCTCGCACGACATCTTCAGCGTGCCGTCCTTCAGCGATTTGGCGACGTAGTCCTTCGCCTCCATTCCGACGGCTGCGGCATCCTTGGCCACCTGCAGCGGATTGGTCTCGAACTGCGGCGCCGACGGCAGCCATCCCATGCGTTCGGCGCGCACATTGTAGTCGATGATCGCGCCATCCCACGGTCCGGCTGGGGCCGTTGGCGAGACGAGATCGCCGACATTGATGGTCTCGTAGCGCCATTGGTCGGTGTGTGCGTAGAAGGCGGAGGTCGAATTCTGCTGGCGAGGGGGCCGGCCCCAATCGAGCGCGAAAGCGAGCGGTGCCCATCCTGCCTGGGGACGCAGCTTTTCCTGCCCGACATAGTGCGCCCAGCCGCCGCCTGACTGTCCCACGCAGCCGCACATCACCAGCATGTTGATGACGCCGCGATAGTTCATGTCGCAGTGATACCAGTGGTTCATGGCCGCGCCGATGATGACCATGGAACGGCCATTGGTCTTTTCGGCATTGGTCGCGAATTCGCGCGCGACATGGATGATCTTGTCGCGCGAAACCCCGGTGATCTTTTCGGCCCAGGCAGGCGTGTACGGCACGTCGTCATCGAGCGACTTGGCGACGTTGTCGCCGCCGAACCCACGGTCGACCCCATAATTGGCGAGGAAGAGATCGTGAACCGAGGCGACGAGGGTTTCCCCGTCCGTAAGCATCAGCTTCTTCGCCGGGACGCGCCGCTCCAAAATGCTGGCATGGTCGGTACTGGCGAAATGCTCGTGCGCGATGTTGCCGAAATAGGGGAAGGCGACCTCGACCATATCGTCCCGGATCTCGTCGAGCGACAGGCGCAGCCGCGTCCCGGCTCCGGAACTCTCCTTCTCCTCGAGGTTCCACTTGCCCTCTTCGCCCCACCGGAAGCCGACCGAGCCGCGCGGAGCGACGATCTTTCCGCTGGCCTCGTCATAAGCGACGGTCTTCCAGTCGGGATTGTTGGTTTCGTCGAGAGCTTTGTCGAAGTCGGCGGCGCGCAAGAGCCGATCCGGGACGTAGGAATCGCCCTTCTTCACCAGCTTCACGAGCATCGGCATATCGGTGTACTGGCGGACATAATCCCGGAAGTAGGACACCTGCCGATCGACGTGGTATTCCTTGAGAATGACGTGGCCCATCGCCATGGCGAGGGCGGAATCGGTGCCCTGTTTCACCGACAGCCAGATGTCGCCGAACTTCGAGGCCTCGGAGTAATCCGGGCAGATCACCGCGCTCTTCATGCCGCGGTAGCGCGCCTCGGTGAAGAAATGCGCGTCCGGCGTGCGCGTCTGCGGCACGTTCGAACCCCACAGGATGATGAAGCCGGCATTGTACCAGTCGGCGGATTCGGGAACGTCTGTCTGCTCGCCCCAGGTCTGCGGGCTTGCCGGCGGCAGATCGCAGTACCAATCGTAGAAGGACATGCACACGCCGCCGATCAGCGACAGGTAGCGCGAACCCGCCGCATAGCTCACCATCGACATGGCGGGGATGGGCGAGAAGCCGAAGATGCGGTCCGGCCCGTGCGTCTTGGCGGTATAGGCGTTGGCGGCGGCGATGATCTCGTTCGCCTCGTCCCATTTCGCCCGCACGAAACCGCCGTGGCCGCGCTTCTTTGTGTAGCTGTCGCGCTTTTCAGGGTTCTCGACGATGCTCTTCCAGGCTGCCACCGGCGTCATCGTGGCACGCGCCTCGCGCCACAGCCTGACGAGGCGCGAGCGGATCAGCGGATACTTCACGCGGTTACCGGAATAGAGATACCAGCTATAGGAGGCACCGCGCGAGCAGCCGCGCGGTTCATGGTTTGGCAAGTCCGGCCGGGTGCGCGGATAGTCGGTCTGCTGCGTCTCCCAGGTGACGATGCCGCCCTTGACATAGATCTTCCAGGAGCAGGAGCCGGTGCAGTTGGCGCCGTGCGTCGAGCGCACGATCTTGTCGTGCTGCCAGCGCTTGCGATAGCCGTCCTCCCAACTGCGGTCCTCCGACGTGGTGACGCCGTGACCGTTCGAGAAAGGCTCGGAGACCTTGTTGAAGAAGGTCAGGCGGTCGAGAAAATGGCTCATCGTCTGTCTCCATTCCGGTGATTCTTGATTGCGGCGCGGCTCTGCGCGCCGCTGCATCCAAGCGCCTGGCAACCTGCCAGCGCGATGCCAAGCCAGACTGCGGCGCGCAACGTCATGGCCATCACCGTCCGCATTTCGTAGGCGCCGCCCGATATAACGTGGGCGGCGAAGACTGCCGAAGCGACAAGGATCGACGCGGCGATCAGAGCCGCCAGCCAGGCGCCCCATGGCTTCCAAAGCGCCAGCCCGATGCCGGCAAGGACATAGGCAAAGCCCGACAGAAAATTAGACCAGAGTACGAAGGGCACGACGGCGCCGGCTGCCGCCCGCGTCTCGGCGTTGCCGAACAGAACCGTTCCGCCGGAAATGATGGTCGCTGCGCCGAACAGGATGGCTATCCCGGCAAGGAGCCATGCCCAGAAAGGACGCTTGCCGAAGGCGTTTCCGGCGGAAGGACTGTTTGTGACGCTCATCGCGCACCCTCCGTCGCCACGGTCGGGGCGGTGCGCTTTGCGTGCTCGACGTCGAAAAGCAGGCCGCCGCGGCGCGTGTAGAACCACCAGGTGATGGCGATGCAGCTCAGATAGAAGGCAAGGAAGGAGTAGAGCGCGACCTCCGCCCCGCCGGTCGCGGAAATCGAGGTGCCGAAGCTTTTCGGGATGAAGAAGGCGCCATAGGCGGCGATCGCCGAGGTGAAGCCGATGATGGCCGCGGCCTCCTTGTCGGACTGCTTGGTGCTTTCGGCCGCCGACATTCCGGGCTCAAGCCGCAAGATCTCCTTGCGCATGATCATCGGGATCATCTGGAAGGTCGATGCGTTGCCGATCCCGCTCGCCGCGAACAGGACGAGGAAGCTGGCGAAGAAGATCGGGAAGGACTGCGGCTGACCGGTCAGCGAAATCGCATACAGGACGCCGACGACGCCGAGGCTCATGATGATGAAGACCCAGAGCGTGATCCTCCCGCCGCCGAAACGGTCGCTGGGTTTGCCGGCGGCTGCGCGCGCCAGGGCTCCGACGAGGGGTCCGAGGAAGGCGTATTTGAGCGCGTTCACTTCCGGATAGAGAATCTTCGACAGCAGCGGGAAGGCTGCCGAAAAGCCGATGAACGAGCCGAACGTGCCGGTGTAGAGCCAGCACATGATCCAGTTGTGGGTGCGGCGGAAGATCACCGCCTGATCGGCGAAGGAAGCCTTCATGCTTGCGATGTCGTTCATGCCGAACCATGCCGCAAAGGCGCTGGCGACGATGAAGGGCACGAACACGAAGCCCGCATTCTGCAGCCACAGCGTAGTGGTCACGCCATTTTGCGTCGCGGTCTGCGGGTCTCCGCCGAGCCAGCCGAAGACGCCGGCCGTGATGGCCAGAGGCACGACGAACTGCACAACGCTGACGCCGAGATTGCCGAGGCCTGCATTGATCGCCAGCGCATTTCCCTTCTCGGCCTTCGGGAAGAAGAAGGAGATGTTGGCCATCGAGGAGGCGAAGTTGCCGCCGCCAAAGCCGCACAGCAGCGACAGCGCCAGGAAGATCCAGTAGGGCGTGTCGGGGTTCTGCACGGCAAAGCCCATTCCGAGCGCCGGAATCAGCAGCGACCAGGTGGCGATGGTCGTCCACAACCGGCCGCCGAAGATGGCCGGCATGAAGGAATAGAAGATGCGAAGCGTCGCACCGGAGAGCCCGGGCAGAGAAGCGAGCCAGAAGAGCTGCTCGTTGGTGAAGGCAAAGCCGACGGAAGGCAGCTTGGCGACGACCACCGACCAAACCATCCAGACCGAAAAGGACAGCAGCAGACACGGCACGGAGATCCACAGATTGCGGCGCGCTATGGCGCTGCCGCCGCCCGCCCAGAAGCCTGGATCCTCCGGGCGCCAATCTTTGATGGCGCCGGTGGCTGCCAGGGCGCCTTGGCTGGCCGGTCCATGAATCGGTTGCATCTCGGGCAGTTCGGGCAAGGTGCGGGTCGGCACGCCTTCCGCTTCTGCGGCACGCTCCATCTGCCGGATGGCGACGTGCATCCACACGAGTGAAGCCGAGACGATCAGGAACAGCAGCCAGAAACAGCTCTGCCAGACGCCGGTCAGGTCGTTGAGTGCCCCGAAGGCGATGGGCAGCACGAAGCCGCCAAGGCCGCCGACCAGGCCGACCACGCCACCAACCGCGCCGACGCGGTCAGGATAGTAGACGGGAATGTGTTTGTAGACGGCGGCCTTGCCGAGGCTCATGAAGAAGCCGAGCACGAAGGTGACGACGATGAAGCCCGTCAGCCCCATCTGCGTCGAGAACGCGACAGGTCCTCTGATGCCTTCGACCACATACTGCGTCGGCGGATATGACAGGACGAAAGTGCATACGACCGCGACGAGAAACGTCCAGTACATGATCCGGCGCGCGCCGAACTTGTCGGACAGGTGCCCGCCATAGGCCCGAAAGATCGATGCCGGAATGGAGTAGGCGGCGCCGACCATGCCGGCTGTCGTGATGTCGAGGCCATAGACGCCGATGAGATAGCGCGGCAGCCAGAGCGCTAGGGCGACGAAGCCGCCAAACACGAAGAAGTAGTAGAGCGAGAACCGCCAAACCTGAATGTTCTTCAGCGGCTCCATCATCGCTGCCATCGATTCCGGCTTCTGGCCCGAGCCACGGCGGCGAGCAAGATCGGGATCATCGCTCGTCATCGCGAAAAAGATGACGGCCATGATGGCGAGCGCCGCCGCCCAGATCAGCGCCACCGTCGTCCAGCCGTAAGCGACCATGATGACGGGCGCGGTGAATTTGGTGACCGCCGCTCCGACGTTGCCGGCGCCGAAGATGCCCAGCGCGGTTCCTTGCCTCTCCTTCGGGAACCACTTCGCCACATAGGCCACGCCGACTGAAAAGGACCCGCCCGCGATGCCGACGCCGAGCGCGGCCAGCAGGAAGGTGGGGTAGTCGTAGGCGAAGACCAGCAGGGCGGTCATGACCGCCGCCGAGAGCATGGTCAGCGTGAACACGACGCGCCCGCCATACTGATCGGACCAGATGCCGAGGGGGAGACGGATCAGCGATCCGGTCAGGATCGGCGTGCCGACCAAAAGGCCGAACTCGGTGTCGCTCAGTCCCAGGTCCTGCTTGATCTCGATTCCGATGATCGCAAAGATCGTCCAGACTGCAAAGCAGACGGTGAAGGAAATCGTCGATAGCCAAAGCGCTCGCGACTGGTCTCCGCGATCGACCCCTACTGAATCTTGCATCGCAACCCCACCACAATCCGGACACCGTCGTCCGTCTGTGCGGTACAGACATGGCCGGGAGCGTTGTTGGGTTGACCCAAATCAAGCCTGGTTCGAGCCCGCCACGATTCAAGAAGCTCGCCGATATATATCATCCGGTCGTTGGGCTCGGCGCTTGAGCCTGCTTGACGGAACGCAAGAAACAAGTTGATCTCAGTCAAGAGATCGATCGCTGCCTGAAGCGGCCTGTCAGACGGGGGTTCGCGTGAGGTTGGAAGAACAAGCAGAAATGGCCAGGCTGCCGCTCTTTGCGGCAACCCGCCCGGAGCATCTCGAATCGCTGCTGCGGCAATCGTTCCTTCAGCGGTTTCCGGCGCATGTCGAACTCGTCCACGAGGGCGAGCCGCCGGATTTCCTGCACGTGGTAGTGGACGGGCAGGTCGAGATCTTCTCTCGGCACGGCCGCCGCGAGACAACGATCGCGGTCCTCACTCGCAACGAGAGTTTCATCCTGGCCGCGGTCTTGACTGACCGCCCCTATCTGAAATCCGCGCGCGCATTGACCTCCGCTCGCATCCTGATGATGCCCGCCGAACTGGTCCGGCAAACGGTGGCAGAGGACGCCGGCTTCGCCCACGCGCTGATGATGGAACTCGCGCGGTCCTACCGCAATGTGGTGAAGGAGTTGAAGAACCAGAAGTTGCGGTCCGGCCTCGAGCGGCTTGCCGCCTGGCTGCTGAGAACGGACACCGAACTGGGTGGCAAGGGGACGTTCGAACTGCCATACGAAAAGAGGGTGCTGGCCGCGCGTATCGGCGTCGCGCCAGAGGTTCTGTCGCGATGCTTCGCGTCGCTGCTCGCCTATCACGTGAAGGTGGCGGGCAAGACAATCACCCTCGGCGACCGGGAAGCCCTGGCCAGGCTCGCACCTCCCAACCATCTCATTGACGATGCCGACGCCTGAGACGAGAACGTGGGACGGTAACAATCGACCAACTCGCCGGACGGCACGGATGCGCGGCCCATTAGTCAAGCGCCAGATTCGACCAGAAGGCCCGCCGCTTTCCACTCAGGCATGCCATCCTCTAGCCTGCGGGCCCGCAATCCCTGAGACCGGAGTTCGGCGACCGCCTCGAAGGACATGACGCACCAAGGTCCCCGGCAATAGGCGACTACTTCGCGGCCTGGCTCGAATCCTTCCGACCGCGCCGAAAGCTCCGAAAGCGGGACGTTGATGGCTCCCGGAAGATGGCCGAGCGCGTATTCGTCTGGGGGGCGGACGTCGATGACAGTGACCGCGCCGTCGCTCATCCGCGCCGCCAGTTCCTCGCGCGAGATCGGCTCCATGTCGTCCCGGCGGTCGAACCAGCCGCGCACCACCCGTTCTACCTCCGCCGAGTGCTTCTCGGCCACGGAGCGGATGGCGGCGAAGGCATCGAGCACGCCGTCGTCGGCCAAGCTGTAGTTCACGAACTTGCCGTCGCGCTCGGAGGTGACCAGGCCAGCGCGACGCATCGCCTGCAGGTGTTGCGAGACGTTCGCCACGGGAAGTGAGAGCTTCGCCGCCAGCGCCTCCACGCTACGCGGACCTTGGGCCAGATGCTCGACAAGTTCGAGCCGCTGCGGGTTACCGAACGCCTTCGCCACCTGCGCGAACTGCTCGTAGAGCGCCTGCTTCGGGTTGGAGATTGACATCCTGCAAAAGCCTCGTTACGTCATTCAACATAATTATTGAATGTTACACTACCATATCGCTCGTCGAAGGAGCAAGACCATGTCCAATACGTTGCTTATCCTCAATGACCCGCCTTACGGCACCGAGCGCTGCTATAACGGGCTTCGCCTCGCCAACGCCCTTGCGAAGTCCGATCCGGACGGAAAGGTCGGAGTCTTCCTGATGGCCGACGCGGTCCTCGCGGCTAAGGCAGGGCAGAAGACGCCCGACGGCTACTACAACCTCGAGCGAATGCTGAAACGGCTGCTGGCCGCCAAGGGCAGTGTCCTCCTCTGCGGCACCTGCATGGACGCACGCGGCATGACGGACCAGGAGCTGGTCGAAGGGACCCGCCGAAGCACCATGGATGAACTCGCAGCGGTAACGCTCGCCGCCGACAAGGTCCTGGTGTTCTGATGTTGTCGCGTATGCAGGGCCAGGTGCTGGTGCTGGCGAGCGCCCAGGCGCTGTTCCAGACGGCGTCGGTCATGGTGATGACCGTCGGCGGGCTCGCAGGCGGTTTGATCGCCTCGCGGCCGGAACTTGCGACCATGCCGATCGCTGCGATGTTCCTCGGCACGGCCCTCGCCACTTTTCCTGCGTCGATGTGGATGGCGCGGGTCGGCAGGCGCGCGGGTTTTGTCGGAGGAGCGCTGCTGGGAGCGCTCGGCGGGTTGGTGGCGGCGGCGGGCATTTGGACGGGGTCGTGTCATTTGGCACTTAATTATGAGAATGTCATACAAACAACTCCAAATGCTTAGGCCGGCACTTAATTTGAGAATTAGCAGTTAATTTGATAATCGCTCTTGGCGTTTGCCACTTAATGTGAGAATCAGGCTCTCGGAGTTTTTTCAACCGCGAGCCTCCATGAGCGACCCATTTCCCGATGAAATTGATGAGGCACTTTGGGATGAAGCGTGCAGGCGTGCGGACGCGATCCGCGGCTTCCTGAAGCGAAATTCTGAGGGCGCGACGGCCGGAGAAGTTGCGGAACTCGTAGCCGAACTCGGCCTTAGTCAGGCAACTGCATACCGGCTGATCAAGCTGTTCCGCGCCGGCGGGACCGTGCTGTCTCTGGTGGATCGGAAACGGGGCCGCCCCGAGGGTCATCGTGCCCTGGACAAGAAGCGGGAGGAGATCATCCGCGCGACGATCAGCGCCCACTACCTGAAACAGACCCGGCCGACGGTTTCGCAGCTGGTCCGTGACGTGCAAACAAACTGCATGTCGGCGGGGCTCAAGCCACCGCATCGCCGGACGATAGTGGCCCGCCTCACGGACATCGACCTCCAGAAGCGTGCCAAGCGCCGCGGCGAACAGAAGATCGTCAAGGCGACGACGCCTGTTCCCGGAGTGTTCGGTGCATCCCGACCCCTCGAAGTCGTCCAGATGGATCATACGAAGGCCGACGTCTTCGTCGTCGACGAGGAAACCCGGCAGCCGATCGGCAGGCCGTGGCTGACGCTAGCGATGGACGTCTGCAGCCGGATGGTCACAGGGTTCTATCTCACCATGGACGCGCCGTCTCGGCTGTCGACCAGCCTGTGCCTTCTACACTCCGTATTCGACAAATCGGCATGGCTGCGGGAACGTGAGATCGCCGAGCCGTGGCCCGTCGCCGGCCTGCCTGACACGGTACACGTCGACAACGGCCCCGACTTCCGCAGCAGGGCGTTCAGGAGAGGATGCCAGGACGCCGACATCGCGATCGAGTGGCGGCCACCGGGTGAGCCGCGTTTCGGCGGTCACATCGAGCGCCTGATCGGCACGCAGATGGGGAGGCTGCACCTGCTGCCCGGGACGACATTCAGCAACGAACAGGAGCTCGGCGAATACAACCCCAAGCGGCACGCAGCGCTGACTTTGAGGGAACTCGAGCGCTACATCGCACTCGACATCGTCGGCTCCTACCATCAGTCGATCCACAGTTCCCTAGGCCGCCCGCCGATTGCGGTCTGGCGGGAGCGCGAGGGCGAGATCCCGCTTCGGCTACCGCAGGATCGGCTCCGATTCTGGCTGACCTTCCTGCCCGAGCAGGAGCGCACTTTGCGGCCGACTGGCGTTCACCTGTTCGGCCTGCGCTATTGGTCGGCGGCACTCACCGCCGACGTCGGTCGCGCTGATCGCCGCCTGCTTGTCAAGTACGATCCACGTGACATGGCGCGCATCTTCGTTCGACGGCCGTCGGGAAACTTTGTGGAAGCCCGATATGCTGATTTGACGCTGCCTTCGATCACGCTGCACGAGGCGGTGACCGCCCGACGCACCCTTCTGGCGAAAGGCCGCCGTGAAGTTGACACCGGCGTCATCGTCCGCACCGCCATCGCCCAGCGAGAATTGGTCGAGGCGGCAACGAAGAAGACGGCAGTGGCACGACGCGGGTTGGCTTCTTCGAAATCGAAGGTGGATGATCGCGGATGGGGCTCGCTCCGCGGTGTCGACTCCAGCAAACCTGTACCCTTTGTTGAGGATACAGATTGAGCTGGAGTGAATATGAACGATGAAGCCTCCCACCTGACCGCCAGCGCAGCGGCACTGCTTGCCGAAACTGACGAGCGACGCATTTGGGCGATACGATCACGCCGCTGGGTGCTCTACCCCCGCGCCAAACAGGCGCTCGATCGGCTGAGCCGGCTTCTTGATCATCCGCGCGGAACGCGCATGCCCTCGGTCGCGATCTACGGCGACAGCGGCATGGGAAAGACCATGATCATGAAGCGGTTCCGGGATGAGCACCCGCCGAGCTTCAATCCGCTGACGGGCACGTTGAAGACACCGGTCCTCGCGATGGAAATGACCAGCCGCCCCGGCGAGCGGCGCTTCTACGCCGAACTGCTCACCCTGCTGGGCGCGCCGCAGCGGCCGCGCGCCGACATCGCGCAAATGGAGCAAGCCGCCTTGCGGATCATGGAAGCGATCGGCGTGCAGGTGCTGGTCATCGACGAGGTGCACAACATACTTGCCGGATCCTACCGCGAGCAACGCATCGTTCTGAATACGCTCCGCTTCCTCAGCAATCGTTTGCAGATCTCCCTGATCTGCTTCGGCGTCAACGAGGCCCGGGAGGCGATCAGTGGTGACGTCCAGCTTGCGCGCCGGTTCGAGCAGTTCACCTTGAGCCGGTGGGCTGCGAACGAACAGTTCGAGACCCTGGTGGCCTCGATTCTGCGCAATACACCGCTGCGTCGTCCCTCGGTGCTTACGCCGAAATCGCTGCGACGGATCCTGCAGATCACCGAGGGTATCACCGCCAGCATCTTCCACATGATCAACAGCCTGGCCGTCGAGGCCATCGAGAGCGGCCGCGAGCACATTAACGACGAAGCAGTCGAGAACTGGGAGCCGGAGTTCGATGCCGAGGCGGCGTTCGCATGAAGAACGAAGATGTTCCACGACGGCTGCCGGTGGTGTTGCCGCCCCATTCTGATGAACTCCTTTCCTCCTGGATCAGTCGCCATGCCGCCTTCTACGCGGTTCCTCCGCTGGTCATGCTTCGGCATTGCCTACCGGAGATCTCCTCATTGCGAGCGGCCGATCTCCAACTGAGTAACGATCAGGAAATCCGCCTGGCCAACATATTTGCCACCGAGCCTGCCGCGATGCGTCGAATGACCTTCGTAAATGTCGCGCAATCATCGCGCCGCCTCATCGCCGCGCGGCCAAAGCAAGTTTGCACGAGCTGCAGCCCGGGACATGCGGACCCTGCGCCGAGCCTGCGAAGCCAGCTGCTCGGGTGGCGCATAACGTGCCCTCTGTGTGGAAGCCAACTCCGGGATGCCGGCGGTCGCGAACTCCCCTCCCCTTTCCGGCAACATCGCGTTGCGGCCGTTCATGGCGAAAGGCTGCTCGACGATGAAGCCGAACGGGGCATCGGAACCTGGACATCGCCAGCCGACATTGCTCGGCTTCTCCTGATGCGACGCATTCCGACGCCTGTGCCCCGCGAGCACGACCTCTGGCGCTTCCGCGTGCTCGGCGCAATCATCCCCGATCTCGACCATGTCATTGCCGAGCGACAGGAGAACCTGCCCACACCTGCAAAGCCGATCCTGCCCCTTCACCTGCGGCCGGCTCTGCTGGCGGGAATCGCCATCGTCGAGCGTGCCGGACCGGAGATGCTCCGGATGCTGCGTGGGCATATGATGGGTGACAACAGGGTGAGATTCACTGACGCCACCGAGAACATGATAGCCCGAGCTCGCAGGTCGAATGCCTCTTCTCAGATGCAGTTAATTTGAGAATCCGGCCACCACGATTCTCACAATAAAATGCCAAATCCGGACGAAACCGGCGCATTCTTACAATTAAGGGCCAAGCGACACATCGACGGTGCGCTCGGCGGCCTTGCGCAGGTGAGCCTTGAGCTTCGAGAAGGCGTTCTCGATCGGGTTGAAGTCGGGACTGTAGGGCGGCAGGAAGAGCAGCGTGGCGCCTGCCGCCTCAATCATCTCGCGCACTCTCGGCCCCTTGTGGCTGGAGAGGTTGTCCATGATCACGATGTCGCCAGGCTCAAGTTCGGGCACGAGCACCTTGTCGACATAGGTCTCGAAGGCGATGCGGTTGATCGGCCCGTCGAGCACAAAGGGCGCGGCGATGCCGCGGCTGCGCAGTCCGGCGACGAAGGTGGTTGTCTTCCAGTGCCCATGCGGCACGCCCACCCTCAACCGTTCGCCGCGAGCGCATCGGCCATGCCGTCGCGCCATGTTGGTCGAGGCCCAGGTTTCGTCAATGAAGACCAGCCGCTCGGGGTCGAGATCGAGCTGGCCGTCGAACCAGGCCTGCCGCCGCTTCACGATGTCGGGGCGGTCCTGTTCGGCAGCGTGCGCGGTCTTTTTTTGCGCGTGATGGCGTGACGCTTGAAGAAGCGCTGGAGCGCTCCGAAGCTGAACACCAGGCCCTGTTCCTTCAGCGCCAGACGAGCCTCCTCGATCGAACGATCGGATTCCGGGCCGAGGGCATCAAGGATGGCTTGCTTGTGGGCGTCGATGCGAGCCGACTTGCGGTCGCCGCCCAGCGCCTTGGGGCGAACGTCACCATGTTCGCGCTCCAGAACCTGCCAGCGGCTCACACTGGCAGCGCTCACACCGAACCGCTCGGCCGCCTCCCGGTGCGTTGCACCTTCACGCACCGCCGCCACCGCACGTTCCCGAAGATCGACCGACAGAGCTTTCGACATGTTTGCCGGCCTCCAACCCGGCAGACAGCTTGAATCATCTCAACGCTGATTTGGGAATCCCGATTCATTCAGGTCGGGTCACGCTCTAGATGGGCTAGCTCGTCGACGGAGAACTCGCTCATCTTCTTGGTGCGCGAATAATTCAGGGCCGCTGTCTCATCCGCGATGTATGGGATTGTAGAGAGCAGATCGTAGGCTGGCGCCAACGACGGTATGCGCCGATCTGCGTAGATCAGCGAGCGTCCCGCTTGCAGGGCTGACCCGCGACGCCTATCGCATGATGTTCTCCCTCGACGATCAGACGCTGGAAGATGGCGGCAACGCCATTCTGGAAAGCAAGGGCGATCTGGGGGAGTTGTTGTTCTCGCGACCGCCGGCTTCGCCGGCATCAATTCCATTCTCGAAACCGCGGTCACCGAGGCTGACGGCGTTTTCCGCAAGCGCGCCAGCTCGACGAAGATCGCCGGCCTCAAACGCCAGATCGCGGACCTCAAATCGCAGCGCGATGATATCGACGTTCAGGCCTCGGCCTACCGGACGCTGACGACAGCGCTCGAGCAGGCTGAAGCGGCCTATGACGCCGTCATGAAGGAGATTGGGACGGCAAAGGCACGCCACGATGAGATTGCCCGCGTCCTGGGTGCTCACCCCCCTGGCGGCTGACCACCGTCGGGGAGATGATCAGCTTTCCGAATATGCGGACCTGCCCCATCCGCCTGCCGAGTGGGCGTCCGCACTTCCCGACCTGATTGTCGAAGAAACGCGCCTTCAAACTGAGCTGACCGGCATCAAGCAGCGCGAGAAGAAGGTCCGGGAGGACTTGGAAGGGCTCGGTGATGCGGTCAACAACGCCATCGAGCTGCCCTGGAGCAACGGGCAGGCCGAAGGCCAAATCAACCGCCTCACCTCAAACGCGCAATGTACGGTCGGGCCGGCCCCGAGCTTCTGAGGGCACGAATGCTATCGCCGCTCCAAACGAAGTGAGGAAGAACCCAATTAAGTGCCAAGCAACATGAAGACCGGCGGGAGCCGCAGAGCGAAGCACACCCGGGGCGGCCGCCATAGGCTTTCCGACAGGCAACTCTCGGCCGAACGGATAGTTGACCGCGCTCACCTCTGATCCCTCGACCAATATCCCGCGCTCGGCAGGCTGGCGCCTGCACCACGTCGATGACGCATCGGGCCGGCGCGGTCCGGCGCTGTTGCAGACAATCCGCTCAAGGCGGCGCGTGCGCAGCCTGGTACTCTGACGCGACCGCACGCCTCAGCAATTTGCCTACTGAACTCTTTGGCAGCGGCTGTTCGCGGATGTCGATGCGTTTGGGCAGCTTGTGACGGGGTAGAAGCGCTTCGGTATGGCGCAACACCGAGGAGGCATCGATCGACCGGCCAAGCTTAGGCACGACAACCGCCGTTACGGCCTCGCCCCACCGGTCGTCGGCTATGCCGAAGACGATCGCCTCGGCCACGTCTGGGTGGGAGCACAGCGCGTTCTCTACCTCCGCCGGCCAAACGTTGAAGCCACCGGTGATGATCACATCGTCCTTGCGGTCCACGACGTAGACGTAGCCTTCCTCGTCGAACCGCCCCATGTCTCCGGTGTGGATCCACCCGTCAACCTTCCGCTCTGCCGTCAGGGCAGGATCCTTCCAGTAGCCGCGCATGGTGTGCGGTCCGCGGCTAATGATTTCGCCAACGGCGCCGACGGGGCAATCAGCTCCAGCCTGGTCAACGATTCTGAGATCGACATTGTAGGCCGGACAACCGGCTGACCGCAGGCGGCCGGGAGGTTCGCCTGAAAAGACATGGTCTTCGGCCGACAGGCACGTCAGCATGTTCGGGGCCTCGCTGCTCCCGTATATTTGGTAGAGGACCGGGCCGAAGGCGTTGATGGCATCCACGATCCGCCGTTCGGGCATTGGCGCCCCGCCATATATGATGCGCCGCAGACTGGATGTATCGTGGCGGCCGAGCGCCGGGCAATCCAGCACCATGTTGATCGCCGTCGGGATCATGAAGACCGTTGTGATACGGTCTTGCTCGACAGCTCGAAGGAAGGCTTCCGGATCGAACCCGAAGGCCGGCATGATTACCTGCCGCGCCCCGCGCATCCACCACGTGTACATGATCTTGCCGGAAGCGTGCGACAGCGGGTGGATGTGGCAGACGGTATCGTCGTCGCCGACCTTCCAGTTAAGGAGCACGTTATTGATGACGTTGGTCATGCAGCGATGGTCCATCATCACGCCCTTCGGCAACCCTGTGGTCCCCCCCGTGAAGCGGACCGCGTACAGGTCGTCGTCGTCAATTTCGACTCGCGGTCGGACGTCGGGTGCTGCGGTGATGACGGATTCGAAATCGTCCTCGTCGCGACCCGCGCCGCCGATCGCCACTATGCGCGGCGACAGCTCGTCTCTTTGCAGGGGACGAAGTGCGGAGCGAAGCGTGTCCAGCGCCTTTCCTGCCGAGGCGAAGACAACCTTCGTCCCGGCAAACGAAATGTAACGCTCAAGCTCAGCGGCGGAGGAACTGATCAGCATCGGGACGCGTACCGCACCGGCTTTGACGATGCCCATCTCGGCCTCGGGGTACTCCGCCTGGTTGCCTATCAGAACGCCGACCCGGTCGCCTTTCGAGACGCCCTGTGCAATCAGCCAGTTGGCAAGAGCGTTTGCACGGCGGTCGACCTCGCCGTATGTGCGGCTGGTCGAGTCGGTTTGTATTGCGACGCGATCACGGAAGCGGTCGACGCTCCATTCGAGCAGCCGGTCGATACTCATCGTCTGTCGGCCCAATTCAACCCATCGGGCGCGTCGGCATAGCTGATGGTTTCGGCGGGCGGAATGCGAAGCCTGCGGCCTTGCTGCCGCTCCTCGATTGCATGTGCCGCGAGTCCGGGCATGGCGCCGATGATGTTTACGGCGAAGATGGCGTCTGGAGAAAAGCCCATATCCAAGAGCAACGCGCCGAACAGGCCGTCGACATTCAGCACGAGATCGCGGCCGATCATCAGGTTGGCGATGTGGCGGACGCGATCGAGCAGGACCGCGCTGCGGCTCGCGAATCCGGCGTCGACGACCACGGATCGCAGCGCCGTTTCGCGTGGATCGGTATCGCGGTGGACCGGATGGCCAAGCCCGGGAACGGCAAGCCGGCCGGCACACATGCGCGCGACATAGTCCTCGATCTGTTGATCAGTCACCTCGCCGGAACCCGCGCCATTCAAGGAAGACAGCATCTCGGCGGTCAGATGCGCGGTGCCGGTGCTCTGGCCGAACGATAGGATTGCTGCTGCCAGCGCGGCAGGCAGGTGGCCAGAACCGGACATGACGTAGCGCCCGGCCACGGCTGCCGTGTTCGCGAAGCCGTGATCGGCACAGCAGGCGATGATTGCGTCGAAGATCTTGAGCTCGACGGATGAAGGACGTCGCGCCGCAAGAAGAAGGAAGAGCGTCTCGCCGGCAGGGGCGTTGGCGATGACATCCTCGGCGGCATAGCCACGAAGCGTTACGCTGCCGGGGGCGACAGTGCTTATCTGGGTCCTGAAATCCACGCGGTCTCCCCCTCGCTCATGCCGACAAGCGCTGAGCGGATTCGCGCTTTTTCAGGTGGCGCATGTCGAATGCCCGCGGTCGAGCGTAGGGATCCTCGCCCTTGCCAAATATGCGGTCCTTCTGCAGCTTGCTGGTATGCGTGGTCGGGAGCTCTTCCATGAACACGATGCCGCCCGGCGCCTTGAAGTAGGCGATGCGCTCCAAGGCGAAATCCATGATCGAGCACGCCGTCTCCAACGTCGCCGGGAATCCGGCCCGCAGCACCACGCAAGCCATGACCTCTTCCTGGCGCATCGAGTCCGGGATCGGCACACACGCGACTTCGGACACGGCGGGGTGAAGCCGTAGGCAGTTCTCGACCTCGCCCGCCGAGATGTTCTGACCACTGCGACGGATCATGTGCTTCAGCCGGTCGACGAAGTAGAACCGGCCGTCGACGTCTTGTCGCAGCATGTCCCCCGTATGGTACCAGCCGCCCCTCCAGAGGTGTTCCGTCAGTTCCTCGTTATCCAGGTATCCCGCGAAGAAGCCGCGCCGGGGATCGGGTCCGATCCGCCGCACCAGCAGCTCGCCGGGTTCGCCCGGTGGAACCTCCCGGTCATCGGCGTCGACGATCCTGTATTCGACATCGCCGATCGGCTGCCCGACATAATGCTGGCCGACGAGCCGCGGCTCGTGGCTGGCGAAAGAGCAGATTCCGAGTTCTGTCATCCCGTAGACCTCCATGAGCGGAAAGCCGAAGCGACTTTCCCAGGCCACGTGCTGGTTTGAATCGACGCCGCTCCCGAGGCCGAACTTGACGCGGTGCGCACGCTCGTCGGCCGAGGGTTCCCACTTCAGCAGAACCGGAGCGATGATGCCGAGATAGTGGATGATCGTGGCGTCGGTCTTGACGATGTCCTTCCACCATGTGCCGGGATGGAAGCGGTCGGGGAAGATCATGCATCCCGCTGACAGGATCATAACAATGTTGGTGTGGGCGAAGGCGTTGGCGTAATATACCGGCAGTGGATTGTAGAGTCGCTCCTCGCCGAATGTGATCTCCATCAGACCGCCCGCGGCGATGTAACGCTCGGCGTTGAAGATCAGGGACTCATTGGTCAGGATCGCTCCCTTCGAGACCCCTGTGGTGCCGGACGTGAACAGGAGGCCAGCCTCGGTCGACTGGGTCGGACTTTCGGCGCGGGCCGTGGTCGTCGCCGGGGGAAGCGCATCGGGCCATTCGGCCGCCACGGTCGCGACCGGCGTCTCCATCAGCGCGGCGGCGCGTTCGAACAGCTCCGCTCGCTCCGGCAGCACCATGGCGAGGACCGCGTGGGAACGCTTCAACAGCGTCGCGATTTCATGCGCCGTCGAATCCTGGGTTACCGGCACGACGCTGGCGCCGAGGCCATTGAGGGCGAGCCAGTGCACTACGAAGGTCGGCCTGTTGTCGAACATCAGAGCGATCCGGTGTCCGTGCCCATAGCCGGCGGCCGCGTAAACTTCGCGCAGATCCGCGACTTGCGCTGCCACCTCGCCATAGGACCACGTCTTGCCGTCGGGGTGATAGGCGCGGCCGGCCATCGCGGGCAGGCAGATGCAGTCCTTCTCGGGATGACGGCCGGCGACGATGTCGAAGGCATCGGCAACCGTGTGCAAACCAGATGTATCGAGGGAAGCTGTCATGCGAACTCAGTTCCTGTGCGGGGCACCGACGGACGGAAGCGCACCGTAGGCAGCGAGATGCCGTCGTCCGAGAATGCCGGATCGAGGCCAATGCCGACCGCGAGGTCGGTGACCGCGCAGTCGACGATGTTGGTGATCAAGCGGCTTCCCGGCACTTCCGCGAATTCCACAAGTCCAACGACATAGGGCAGCCGGTCTGCCCATTCGGGAGAGAACGCCCTCCGGACTACGGTCCACGAGTGCAGGCTGGCCTTGCCGGAGACCGGCAGCCACTCGAAGTCCCCGCCGAGGCAGTGCGGGCAGCGGCTCATCGGATACCAGTGGGTCTTGCGGCACGCGGTGCAACGCGGAAAGCTGATGCGCTGTCGCCGCAGGCCGTCCCAGAAGGGCCGGAACTCCTCGGGGTACTTCGCTTCCGCCGGACGGGCATCGGATACGTTCATCGGGCGAGGACCAGCACGCTGAAGTCGGGAAAGCTTTCGCCGGTCACGAACCCCATTTCGGCGCCGGCAACCTGGACAGCGCCGGCCTCGCCGCGAAGCTGGCGCACCGCCTCGACGACGTGCTCGACCGAGAGCCGGTAGCTGTAGGACAGGAGTCCGCCATGCGTGTTTATAGGCAGGCGACCCGTGAGGCTGGTATGCCCCTCGGCCACCATCGCGCCTGCCTCGCCCTTGGCGCAGAGGCCGAGGTCCTCGATCTGAAGAAGGCATGCGGGCGTGAAGCAGTCATATAGTTCGCCGAAATCGGCATCCTTCAAAGAAACGCCGGAGGCCCTCTCGGCCTGAATCCGCGCCTCCGACGCGCCTGGCGTCACCAGCAAGTGGTCCCCTTGAGAGAACAAGTCGTCGGGATTGCCTTTCGATGAGAAGCCGGTCCCGAGGACATGGATGGGACGCTGGCGGCAGTCGCGAGCACGTTCGACGGAGGTCATCACGAAGGCGCCCGCCCCGTCGCTGATCAGGCAGCAGTCCGGGACGCGCAGGGGATCGGAAACCATGGGCGAAGCTAGATAAGATTCCATGGTCATGGGCTTGCTCATCTGGGCGCGCCCGGTGAGGATCGCATTGTGGCGCTGCTGGACGGCCAACGCGCCGAGCTGTTCTTCCGTCAGCCCGTATTCGTGCATGTAGCGGGTGGTCCAGAGCGCCCAGTAGGACGGCTGGCCGGTGAAGCCGTAGGGTTTTTCGAACGCCGACTTCGCCGGGAACGCGTCGTGGTAGCCATAGGGACCGGACGGGTCCGAACCCCAATCGGTCGAGAAGTACGACACCACAACCTTGCAGAGCCCCGCCTTGATCGCCATCGCCGCCAGCATGGGCGCGCCGACGATGCCGGCGCCAACCTGCGACATGGTCGCGTCAAAGTGACGTTCGATGCCGAGCTGGGCCGCGACGTACTCGTGCGGAACGCTGCGCGGCATGGTCATGCCCTCGGTGACGATTCCGTCGACTTCCTTCGGGTCGATGCCGGCGTCTGCCAACGCGTCAAGAATGGCGTCCAGCGCCATGCGCTTGATGCCGTGACCCGAGCGTCGCAGTGCAGGTGTCTCACCGATCCCGACGATGGCGATGTCGTCAGATCGCATTCGTGGCTCCCGTTGCTTCACCGCGCCTCGCGTCAGGCGACCGCCGGTGATCGTATTTCTGCCGGCTCCATCGGAAATAAGGGGTATGCGAAGTGGCAGTGACGCTTCCGTCGGGCCGCCTCGCAACGCTCATCAGTTCACGTGGAGGCCGCCCCTCCTCTACCCAATGTTCGATCGCCGAAAGCCCATCGTACTCGTTCGGCCCCGGCCCGCCGCCGCAATGTCCAGCACCCATGACGAGGAACAACCTGAAGAAATCTTCGACGCGGTCTTCGCTGCCGCCGAATGCCGCAACGACGCCGTTGTGAAAGGCGATGGTGAAGAGCGGTGAGATGCGAACGTCATTGAAGCCATGGATCATCACCATCTTGCCGCCAGCCTCCGCGAAGGCGGCCAAGTCGGGCTTGACGTCCAGTTCGTCGGCGAAGCGCCTTATCAATGCCCAGTCGCGCTGCGGGTCGAACGTGGCGAGGTCGGCCTCTGGCCCGACGGCGAAATACTTCAGGAAATTCTCGGGCAGCAGCACGAGCCGCTCGCCGGGACCCCCATCGATGCTACCGACCAGCGCCTGCGGCCAGAGTTTGTCCTCGGCGCCGGGCAGATAGCCCGGCAGCCCGATCGATGGCGCGCCGTTGTAGATCGCCTTGACGACTTCGACCTTATCCGCCGACAGGCCGCAATCGCCGTCCCGCAGCCAGGCGAGCCATTCGGCATCCCGGGCCGGAGATAGCGGGTCGCGGACGAACCCAGCGGCCTCGTCGCCAAAGGCGTTGAGCATCGCATCGCGGATTCTCTGCAGCCGCGCCGGCAGAATGGGGTGAGCGGCAAGAGCGCGGACGACGTGGATCCACAGCAGAACCTGGCCGGTGACATTGAGCCACGGGCAATCAAATACGATGCCGTCGAAATCGCGCGGGTAGCGTTTGGCGACCATCGCTGCCTGTCTGCCGCCGCCCGAGCATCCCATGAAGTAGCACCGGCGCGCCGGTACGCCACACACCGTCTCCGCAATGGCGCGCGCGACCGGCAGCACGACATGCGTCGAGCGGTGTGCCCAGTTCGCGACGCGTTCGGGACGGCGCCACGCCCAGCGCCCGTCATAGACCGCCTCGAATCCTGCGCGTGCTTCGCCACGGCGACGCGTGTCGGAATAGACTTCGACATTGCCCCGACGCAGTCCGACGCCCGACGGGCTGCCGGGTCCGCGCATGGTGCCCGCAAAGCCGCCCTCGCCCCCGAAGAGCAGCTTGCAGTTCCAGTCGACCGCCGGACAGCGGAGCTCGAAGCCGATCTCCGCCTCTATGATCCCGCGTACGAGGGTGTAGGCGGGAACCTCCCCCAAAGCCGGCACTGCGTCCATGGAGGTGATCCGCGCGTCGTGGCGTTCAAGGTTCAGTCCGGCTATAGCGGCGATGGAGGCCATTGCGTCAACCTGCGAACTCGACGCCCAAATAGGACGAGACCACGGCCGGATCGGCGAGCGCCTGCTCAGGCTTGGCGTCCGCGATTACCGCGCCCATGTTGAGTACGACCGCGCGGCTGCACAAATTGCTGATGAACGCCATGTCGTGCTCGATCAGGAGCTGGGTTACGCCCCGTTCAAGCCGGATTCTGCGGATCACATCGGACACAAGCTCCTTCTCGCCGGGCGTCATGCCCGACGTGGGCTCGTCGAGCAAGAGGAGCTTGGGCTCCATCGCCAGCGCACGGCCGATTTCGACCAGTTTCTGAGTGCCATAGGGCAGACTGCCCACAGCGCGATCGGCCTGCTCCGTCAGTCCAAGGAAGACGAGGATCTCGGCGGCGACGTCGCGATTGCGTTGCTCCTCCGCTGCTGATCGGCCAACCTGCAATGCGCTGGCAAACATGCCTTGGTGGATATGAATATGGCGGCCGAGAAGCACATTCTCGATCACACTGCTCGAGCCAAGCACCTCGACGTTTTGAAATGTTCGCGCAACGCCCCAGCGTGCAATCTCATACGATCGAGCCTTGACACCCTCGTTGCCAAAGATGCGGATCGTGCCGCGCTGCGGCTTGTAGAAGCCATTGATGCAGTTGAGGAGGCTGGTCTTGCCTGACCCGTTTGGTCCGATCAGCGCCGTCAGCTCGCCTTCGTGCAAGGCGAAGCCTGCGCCCGTTAGCGCCTTGACCCCGCCAAACGCGAGATGGACGTCGTCTATGTCAAGAATTGGCGGTGCCAAGGCGAGCATCTTGTTTCTTTCCCCCAACTCCCAGATAGACAGACCTGAAATCGGCGAGTCTTTTGAGTTCGTCCGGAGCCCCTTCGGTGGTGATATGGCCATGGCCGAGGATGTAGACGTAGTTGGCGAGCGCGAATGCGACTGTCGCGCTCTGCTCGACGAGAAGAATCGTCATGCCTTCCTCCCTGTTCAGCCTCCGCAGGGACTCGATCAGCTCGCCAACCACCTTGGGGGCGAGACCGAGGGACAACTCGTCGACCAGCAGAATGCGGGGATTGCAGAGAAGGGCGGCGGCGATCGACAGCATCTGCCGTTCGCCTCCCGACAGATAGCCTGCGATCTGGTCGCGGCGCTCGCTCAGGATCGGGAACATCCGATCGACGAGCGTCCGCAGCCGTTCGCTCTGCGAACTGTCGCGATTAGCGAGCGATCCGAGCTTTAGGTTGTCGGCGACGCTGAGGCTCGGAAAGATCTTGTCGCGCTCGGCGACCATCGCAATCCCCATGCTGGTGATACGATGCGATGGGACTTTGCGGATGTCCGAGCCCTCGAATGTGATTGATCCGCGTTCCACAACGGCGCGGTCGCCCGGCAGGAACCCGGCAATGGCCCGCAAGGCGGTTGTCTTGCCCGCGCCATTGGGCCCGAGGAGCGCAACGATTTCGCCTTTTCCGATGGAGAACGACAGTCCGTCGACTGCGCGTGCCGCGCGCGAATACACGACGGCGACATCCTCGACCGTCAGCAGCGCGTTGGACCCCCCACGCGCGGGTGCACTTGCCGGAGGCAGAGTCTCGGACATCAGCGCACCTCCCCGGTCGACACGGCGCCATCGCCGCGCGTCGTGCCTTGAGCCGGAGGCAACGCTCTTGAGGGGCGCCGGAACCAGGCGAGGATGCGGTTGACGATGCCGACGACGCCGTCCGGCTCGAACAGCAGGAAAGCGACGATCACGACGCCGAAAGCGCCGGCCTGAAGGTCGAAGATGATGAAGTTGTTAGATGCGTCGGAACCCACCGTGATTGACGTGATCCACTGGATGAAGAACGGGAGCTGCAGGATCAGAATGGCGCCAAGCACCGTTCCCGCGACCGTTCCCATACCGCCCACGATGATGATCGCCACGTAGGAGATGGCGAGTTCTAGGGCGAAGGATTCGACCGCCACGTTGCCCAGATAGTAGGCTTGGAGAACGCCGGCCGCTCCCGCGACAGCCGAGCTGACCACGAAGGCCAGAAGCTTGTAGCGCGTGACGTCGACGCCGATGATCGACGCAGCGATGTCGCGGTCGCGAATGGCGGTCCAGGCTCGGCCGACTTTCGAACGTGCAAGATTATGAAACCCGGTCAAGGTTAGCAGGCCGATGAAGGACAAAAGCACAAACCACTGATAGTCGCTGGCAATGCGAAACGGGCCGATCATGGCGCGCTCGATCGAGAAGCCCGTGGCGGCCGTACCGCCGGCCAGCAGCTGGAACTTGTTTGCCGCGAACACCGCCGCGAAATGCAGGGCGAGGGTCGTGAGGGCGAGATAGAAGCCGCGCAGCCTGAGCGACGGGATGCCGATCAGGAACCCGACCGCGGCGGCCAGCGCTGCGCCCAAGGGCAGCGAAACGAGCAGGTCGAGGCCCAGGTAGCGGTGCACCGCCGCCGCAGTGTAGCCGCCGATCGCCATGAAGGCAGCCTGTCCCAGCGATACCTGACCGGAGAGGCCGATCAACAGGTTCAGGCCCGCCGCGCTGATAATGGCGATCCAGAGGAAGTTGAACCGCGAAAGATAGTATGACGGGAGTACCTGCGCTGCGAGCGCCAGGACAACGAGCAGGATGGCGGCGGCAAGGAATGGCCGGCGACCGGGAAGGGTCCGGAGGTTGCTCATATCCGGTTCACCTGCTTGGTGCCGAACATCCCGTAGGGACGGAACATCAGCACCAGGAGAAGTATGAGCGCTGCGACGACATCCTTGTATTCGGAGCCCAGCACGATGACTGTGAACGTCTCGGCGAGGCCGACGACGATGGCGCCGATCAGCGTGCCACCGACGCTGTCGAAGCCACCGACGAGCGCTGCGGGAAACGCGCTCAGTCCCAAATGCGAAATGTTGAGGCTGACCGCGGTGCGACCGGCGAACACGGCGCCGGCAACCGACGCGCTCAACGCCGCGATGATCCAGGAAAGTGCGAAGACGAGGTTGAGGTTGACGCCGCGCTGCGAGGCGAGCGTCGGGTTCTCGGCGCTCGCACGCATCTGTAGGCCGATCGGCGAGAAACGCAGGAAGGCCATGATCGCGCCGTAGGTCAGCAGGCAAACGATGATCGATGCCAGGTCATAGGCGGACAGCGTGTAGTAGCCTCCAAGATCGATGAACGTCGTCATCAGCGGCGCCATGAAATAGAGGTTTGTCGTCCCCCAGAAGAGGCCGGTCAGGGCGCGCATCAGGATCGCCACGCCCATGGTGATGATGATAACGGCCAGCAGCGGTTGTCCGGTCAGCGGCCTGACAAGCAAGAAGAAGACGCCCGCGCCGACGAGAGCCAACGAGCCGAGCACCAGTGCCGCCGTGATGAAGAACGGAAACTCGTAGGTAGTACTGAATAGGTAGAAGACGTAGGCGCCGAGCATCATGAATTCGCCCTGAGCAAAGTTGAACACGCCCGTCGCGCGATAGATGATGACGAAACCCAGCGCAGCGAGCGCATAGACCCCAGACAGAATCAGGCCGTCGATGATGGCGGCAACGAAGAGACTGAGTGTCATTGGCGTTCCCCTGCCCGGCGATGGCCGCGCCGTCGAATGGCGCAGCCTGCGCGGCCCGGCGAACGATCCGCCGGGCCTGGCCGAAGTTTCTACTTCAGCGCCTCGATGAAGTCCGTGGCAGGCACGGCGGCGTCCTTTGCCGCATCCCACTTGTAAAGTCGTCCGGACTGGGCGCCGACGCGCTGGGTTTCGGAGAAAGTGATCCGCGGGCCAAGGCCGCCGGTGTCGTAGTCGGTGGTCAGCAGCGCCGCCTTTAGCTTGGCCTGATCGCAGTCAGGCTCGCACTTCTTCAAGGCTGCGACGGTCACCGCCGCCGTAACCCAGCCCTTGGTGAAGGTGTTGCTGGTCATTTCGCCGGTCGAACCGTACTTGTCGGCAATCTCGCGGACCTGGTCCATCGCCGGATCCTTCTCGACCGGGTCGAGGAAATCACGCACCGCGAGGAACTGGTCCGTGGCCAGCGTCTTGAAGCTCGACTCGGCATTCCCGGCCTGGAAGTTGACGAGCGGCGCCTTGATGCCCGCGCGCCGCATTCCCATCACCACCTGCGGCAGGAACCCGTCGACCACCGTCCCGACGATATAGTCCGGGTTGGACGCGGCAAGCTTTGCGATCTGCGGGCTGAAGTCGGTCACCTTCGGCGGATAGGTCTGCAGTTCGCCGACTTCCCAGCCCAGCGCCTTTATCTTCTCGATGACGGCATCGCGCGCGCCGATCGACGCCGGAGTCTCGACGTTCAGGAAGGAGACTCTCGGCTTCTTGTCTCCGACGACCGACGTGATGTAGTTCGCGACGATGCCGAGGGTCGTGGTCGTGTCCAGACCGATCGCAAAATAGTTCGGATTTCCGTACATCGCCTCGACGCCGGTGTACGAGACCATGATCGCGTTGTTCTCGGCCAGGATCGGAAGCATCGGCGCAGCGACCGCGCTCGACACCGGCTGGAAGATCACAAGAGCGTTCTCGGAAAGCAGCTGGCGCAGGTTGGCGATGCCGGTGTCGGGATTGCCCTGGTCATCCAGCGCGATGAACCGGATCTTGCGGCCATTGATGCCGCCCTGGTCGTTGATCCAGTTGATGTAGGTATTGGCGCCGGCGACAAAAGGCCGGCCGACCGTGGCGGTGTGGCCACTCAACTGGTTGGAAGTGCCGATAACAATCGGCTCCTTCTCTTGTGCGACCACCGCGACGGTGAACATGGTGAGCGCGGCTACGCCTGCCATTGCGGCCGCGACGAAGGCCCGCCTGCTGCTGAGTGAAGTCATTGTTTCCTCCCTTGGAAGCGACATTGGTCGCAGATGTAAAAGTCGACTATTATTCGGATATTGTCAACATCGATATTCGATAAACCGTCAGATTTAAATTATATGAATAGATAAAAACATCAGCGTAGCGCAGTTACAGCAAGAATAATCTGTAACACGTCCGATATATTTTCATGCAATATTACGGGCATGCGAAACGGATAACGCCTCCCTCTTCTCGACGGGAAAGCCGGCCTTGGTTTACGAGGTGATTTGCGTAGGTGACCGCCTCGCTAATGACAAATCCGATCCAGACCGGACCCGGTGGCTTGCGGAACAGGTAACTGACGAGTTCCGACGCCGTCTTGGGGCCGTCGGCGCAGGCCGCCTCGACGATGCCGGCGCGGCGCGCATAGTAGGCCTTGAGTTCCTCGACCCGACTGGAGAAGCCGAAGAACGGTTGTTCGTGCCCGGGCAGCATCAGTGCCGGATCGGGCCGGTCGAGCGCGATCTCGTCCAGGGAGCGCAGGTAGTACGACAGCGGATCCCCGAGCGGGTCGTTGCTCTGCACGGCGATGTTGGGCGCGATCTTGGGGGCCAGCTGGTCGGCGCAGAAATAGACGTCACGAGTGTCCGAAAGCAGCATGATCTCTTCAGGCGAGTGTCCGGCCACGGTGCGGACGCGGAAACTTCGGGAGCCGATGACAAGGTCACTGTCGGCAACGAGACGCCGATAGACGTGAGGCAGCGGCGCGGCCATGTAGAGGTACTTGTGGCCGCCGCGCACCCATTCCTCGGTGGTCTCAGCGTCTAGCCCGTGCGAACGATAGAACCGGCGCTCTACCTCCCCCGCGGCGATGCGCGGGAAGAACTCCATCGAGAGGGTCTTGAGGTATTCCGCCTCACTCATCATCAACGGTGCGCCAAACTTCTCGCAGAGCCAGCAGCGGCGCCCGAATGGTCTGAATGCCAATGCGTGATCAGGACGCTCGAAACCTTGCGCCTGCCAGGGAGGGCCGCGACGATCTTCTCCCATGTCGCCTTGGCATCATCGTCGAGCAGCCCGGCGTCGACCGCGCACCACCCGTCGCCATCAGCGATCAGGTAGGTGTTCACACTGCCGGGCTGGTATGGGAGCGGCAGTTGGGCCCACAGGATCCCCGGTGCGACCTCGACGAGGGTGCCGAATTCCGAGGGCGCCGCGAACGGTATCGTCACAGCCGTATCCCGGCGATGTCCATCGGGAACTGCGTTCGAGGCCATCAGCGCGCCACCTTGTGAGCGGACGCATCGAGGTCGAAGGATCCGGAGACGATCCCCGCCTTCCGGAGCTCGGCCTTGAGCACTTTCTCGGTCGAATTCTTGGGCAGTTGTTCCATGAAGCGGACGAAGCGCGGTATGGCGAAATACGGCAGTTTCGGCTCGGCGAACATGATCAGGTCCAGTGGCTTCACGCCCACGCCCGGCCGGAGAACGACCGCCAGCATGATCTCGTCCTCGGACATGTTGCTCGGCACCGGATACACGGCGCACTCCAGCACTGCGGGATGCCCCTCGAAGACCGTCTCGACTTCCTGGGAACTGACATTTTCGCCTCTGCGGCGGATCGAATCCTTTCCGCGATCAACGAAGTAGAACCAGCCCTCCGCATCCCGTCGCATCAGATCGCCTGTGCGTATCCATCCGTCGCGGCGCGATGACTCCGTTGCATCGGGCATCCGCCAGTAGCCCAGTGCCGCGATTCGAATACTACGCGGACGCACCGCCAGTTCGCCGACCGCGCCCAACGCCACTTCATTGCCATCCAGGTCGACGATCCGGGCATCCCAAAGTGTTTCAAATACCCGTCCACAGGTGCCGTTGGGAAAGCGGAGCCCGCTGAAAAGAGGCATTCCCGCATCCGCGAGTCCGTAGGCAGTCGCGACTTTGCAGTCGAAGCGCTGTTCAAGGGCGGCGATGGTCGGCTCCGGCGCGGGTATGACCAGTGCCTTGCGCAAGGTGCCCTGGAATTGACGTTCCGGGGAGCGGCCGAGCACCATGTTTGTCATCGACCCGAGGAAGCTGGTCGCCGTGGCGCCGGACTGCTCCAGGTCGCTTTCGAAGCCGGAAGCTGAAAACTTGCGGGAGACAACGGCTGTCGCGCCAAGCGTGATCGCATTGTAAACGCTGAGTATCAGAGCGTTGCCATGGAACATCGGCAGCGCCGTATGCAGCAGATCGTCACTTGCGAAGCCGATCGTCGCAGCGACCTGATGCGCCATCGCGTTAATGGTCACGCTCGACCACATGACGCCCTTGGAGCGACCTGTGGTCCCAGACGTGAACATGATGATCGTCAGCGCATCTGGATCGCGTGACACGGCGGTCGGTGAGCCGTCGCCCCAATCGGTGAACCGGCCCTCGCCAAATTCGACGAGTTCGATGGCAGGGATGGTCGGTGCGGCTGCCGCGAAGCGCTCCGTCCACTCGGGTTCGCAGATGGTAAGACCAGGGTCGGCTAACGCGATCATGTCGGCAAGTATGGGGCCCCGCAGGGCGGGATTGAAGGGCACGAAGACCGCGCCGATGCGCGAACAAGCAAGCCATATCTCGAGCACTTCGCAACGGTTGTTGGACATGACCGCCACGCGGTGACCCTTTCCCACTTCCCTGCCCTCCAGCATCGCCGCGCACTGGTCGACCCGTGCTAGCAGCTCGGAATAGGTGAGTGTCTGGTATCCGATGATCGCGAGAGCCGGATGGGCGCCGCGCGTTTTCGCTGTCTCGCTCAGGGCGCGGTAGCAGGTCCTCGTCAGTGCAGGATCTAGCGTGAGGTCCGACGCCTGTTCCGCCAGCGCGAACACCGGATGACCGGCAGCCCCTGTCAAAGACCGGTCGATGGCGACCCTGACGCCACCGGCGAGCTTGGAGCGTACGGCAGCGTCATCCCGCAGTCGCGCATAGAGGCGCGCGCCACCGTCCAGCTCGACGAGAAGCACCGTGTAGGGAGAATCGGCCTCCTCGCTTCCGAAAGCATGATGGTTGACTACCCAGGAAAACACGCTGCCGGTGCCCGGATGTTCGGCGATGTCGAGTTTCGTCGAACCGCAATCGAAGCAGCTGGGTGTCGGGAACGCATGCTCGGCCCCGCAGTCCGCGCACCGCGCGATCGTTATGACCCCGGTGCGAAGTGAAGCGTCTATCGCGGACATGCCGAACTCAGCTGTCATGTGCGCGGGCTCCCGTCCCGGACCAAGGCCAGGGCCGACCCGCACATCGCCCCGCCTGAACAGGTCAGTGCCGTCTGCGCGTCCGCCACCTGAGTTGGCCCGGCGACGCCCTGCAGTTGCCACACCGCCTCGGCGACGATGTTCATGCCGTGGAGATACCCCTCCGCCAGCAGGCCACCGGAAGGGTTTATGGCGGTCACGTCTTCGCCGGCGAGCGAGCGGCGGATCAGCGCGCCGGCCTTGCCCGGTTCAGCAAGGCCGAAACCTTCAATGTTCTGAAGCAGCACACCGGTGAAGCAGTCGTAGAGCGAGGCGACATCTATATCCTGCGGTCCAAAACCGGCAAGACCGTAGAGCCTGTCGCGCAGGTGATATCCATAGTTGCGCCCTGGGGCGCCGTAGACCAGCTGGCCGGCCATATCGAGGTCGAAGCGATGTGTTGCCCATCCAGAGCCGGCGATTACCACCGGAGCCAGCCGCAGGTCTCGCGCCATGTCGAGCGAGGTGACCAGCACGGCGCAACCGCCGTCCACCTCGACCGTGCAGTCCAGCTTGCGGAAGGGTTCGGCGATGTAGGGGCTGGCGTAGTATGCGCGCGCATCTACCTCACGTCGGCGCAGCGCCCGCGGATTTTCGACGGCCCCACGGCTGGCATTGATGGCGGCGGCCGCCAGATCGTCCTCGGTCGCTCCGGTTTCGATCATGTAACGGCGCGCCCAGAGCGCCTGCACCTGGGGATAGGCGACGAGGCCGACAGGATAACGGAGCTCCGTGCCCCCACCCGACGTGCGTTCCCGGCCGACTCTCAAGCCCGAACGGCCGTTAAGCGCCCGGTAGACCAGGACCGCTTTGGCGAGGCCGCTATGGATGGCCATCGCCGCGTGCATGACCATGTAGGAGGCCGACTGGCCCCCCTGGTTAAAGTCCATGACGTAGGAGAGGTCCCGCAGGCCTAGCGCAGCCCCGACCGACTCGGAAGGAACCGAGTCGCCGTACATAGCGAAGGAAACGACGCCATCGATGATCTTCGGATCGATGCCCGCTGCCTCGATGGCACTGCGGCAGGATTCCACGGCGAGGGCAAGCACGCTGCGCCCCGACGCAAACGAGAGCTCTGTCATCCCGGCGGAGACGATGGCCGTGCGGTTATGGTAGCCTCGCTCGATCATCGCGCGAAAAATGCCGCTGTCATTGCGGTCCTCCCAGACCGAGTCGAAGATTTTTCGACTTTACACACTGGCGGCAGATGACCGATACTGTCCAATATCAATTTGTGACGGATCGATGCCGATCCGGCATCAGACGGAGCCTGCGATGGAACTGCGCCAGCTGCGTTACTTCTGTGCTGTCGCCGAGGATGAGCACTTCGGCCGGGCAGCAAAGCGGCTTCACATCGCGCAGCCGGCGCTGTCGAGGCAGGTGCGGCAACTCGAACTCGAGTTCGGCATCGACCTGTTCGACCGGTTGCCGCGAGGGGTTCGGCTGACCGCTGCCGGACGCCAGTTTCTCGACGACGCTCAACGGGTGCTCTCCGATTTCCAGAACCTGACCGAACGCGCCAAGGCGGCCGGCAAGGGCGAGACAGGCAGGCTGAGGCTCGGCGTGGCGGAAAGTGCGTCGTCTCGCGGCCGCATGGTCGACGCCATCATCCGGTTCCGGGCGGCCAATCCGAATGTCGTCGTCGACATCCAGCATATGACCTCCTTGCCGCAGATTGATGCGATCGCGTCGCGCCAGATCGACGCCGGCTTTCTCTATCACTTTCCCGGCGATCGTCCGGACCTCGATCATCTGCCAGCGGAATTCACGGACGTTCTCTTGGCGATGCCGCGCAATCACAGGCTTGCGAAGATGGAGAGGGTGAAGCTGGCCGACCTGCGCGGCGAACCGAGTGTGTGGATCAAGCGGTCCACTCAACCGGCAACATACGATCTGCTGATGATGTGTTGCCTCAATTGTGGCCTGTCGCCCAACATCGTTCAGGAGACGACCAGCGAATCTGTTTCGCTGGGGCTCGTGTCGGTCGGCGGGATGCTGTCATTCGTCACGGACACCAATCGCGACCGGTGCCCGGGCAACGTCATACTGCGAAAGATTGACGAACTCAGCATCCGGTTTAGATTGGATCTGGTCTGGCGCAAAGGAGACAGCCAGCCGACGTTGCAGCGCTTCATCGAAACTATGCTCGGGACTGCTGACTGAGATTTGTCGACTGTTGTCTGTCGCAGAAAGGCAGAGCTAATCAAGCTCCAGAGCATGATCTGGCTCACGCCTCGAAGTATGCCGGGCGTGGGATTGTCCACTGGTCACCCCAAATATGGTTGCCTCCATCGACGGCGATGACCTCGCCAGTGGTGAAAGAGCTCGCCGAGCCCGCCAGGAAGCAGACGGCATCGGCGACTTCGCGGACAGTGCCGAAGCGCTTCATGAGGTTGGATTTAGGCAGTTCGGCACGCGCTTTTTCTGAATAGACTTCCATGCCTTCCGTGGCGGTGACCCCCGGTGCGACACAGTTGAGGCGGATCCGGTTCGGCGCCCATTCGATCGCCAGCGTCCGGGTCAGATTGACGACCGCCGCGCGCGTCGCAGCCGAATGGGCAACGCCCGGCATGCCACGGTTCGTCTGCGCGACGATGCTGACGATCGACCCCGATCGTCCGCCATCGCGCATGTGCCGCCCCACGGCTTGGGTGACAAACCAAGTGCCGTTCAGATTGTTGTCGACAACCGCCTTCCAGCCTTTGACGGAAAAGTCGAAGGCCGCCTGCGCGTACTGGCCCCCGGCATTGTTGACCAGCACGTCGATGCCCCCGAAATGGTCCGAGGCGGCCGCGACGAAGTCCTGCACCTGCTCGGGCTCGCGGATCGAGGCGACGCGCGCGAAGACCTCACCACCGATGCCTCTCAGCGCGGCCGCCGTGGCCTCCAGCCGCTCGGGATCGCGACCATTGAGCGCCACGCGCGCGCCGAGCCGGACGAACTGGAAGGCCAGTGCCCTGCCGATACCTCTGCCCCCGCCGGTGATAATCGCCGTCTGGCCGGAGAAGTAGCCCTCCCTGAAGGAGAGCTGCATCGTCGCCAGCGCTTCGTCGGTTTCGTCGTACATGCGCTTCCCCCACTCGCGCCTCAGCCGCGCGAGAGGCGTCCCGCGACCACCGGCAAGGCGAGCGAAGCAATGACGAGCTTAAGCGCGTCACCGTAGAGGAAGGGATAGAGACCCCACTCCAGAACGGGCTTGTCCCAGCCGACGACCGCACCGAGCCACAGCAAGCCAGGCATATAGACTGCGACGCTGCCCGCCAAGACCACCAGCGCGGCAGCCCATACCGACCGGCCGGCTCCCTGGCCCACCATCCAGCCAACCAGTGTCGCGGCGAGCAGGAAACCCAGCAGGAAGCCGCCCGTCGGGCCGACCATGTAGGCAATGCCGATGCCCTTTTCCGGAGTACCGGCGAAGACGGGAAGCCCCGCCGCGCCCTCGACCAGATAAGCGGCCAGCGTCAGCGCGCCAAGGCGCGGGCCGAAGGCGGCGCCGATCAACAGCACGACCAGCGACTGGAAGGTCATCGGCACCGGAAAGAACGGCACCGAAATCTTCGCCGAAAGGGCCAGTAGCGTTGTGCCGGCCAGGACCAGCGCTACTTGGCCGGCGATGCCGGAAAGCCAGGAACCAGCGGGCCTTGCGACGGAGGACGATCGTTCGATGTTCATGATGCTCTCCTTTTTGTGCCGGCGGATCGCCGGTCAGAATATCTCGAAAAGGCCGGCCGCACCCATGCCGCTGGCGATACACATGGTGACGACGCCCCATTTGGCGCCCCGTCGCTTGCCTTCGATCAGAATGTGCCCCGCCATGCGCGCGCCGGACATGCCGTAGGGATGCCCTATGGCAATGGCCCCGCCGTCGACGTTGAGCTTGTCGGGATCGATGCCGAGCCTATCGCGACAGTAGACGGCTTGGCTGGCGAATGCCTCGTTCAGCTCCCAGAGATCGACATCGTCGACCGTGAGCCCATGCCGTGACAGAAGCTTCGGCACGGCGAAAACCGGGCCGATGCCCATCTCCGCCGGATCGCAGCCAGCGACCGCCATGCCACGCCAGGCACCAAGCGGTTGCAGGCCTCGCCGTTCGGCTTCCGCGGCTTCCATCAGCACCATGGCCGACGCGCCGTCCGAAAGGTGAGAGGCGTTGCCGGCCGTGATGAAACGCCCGGCCTTCACCCGCTGGCCGTTTTCAAATACCGGCTTCAGCGCGGCGAGATCGGCGAGCGTCGTCTGCGGGCGGTTGCCCTCGTCGCAATCGATCGTGATCGGCCGGCGCGTCGTCTGGCCTGTCGCCGTATCGGTGACGGCCATCACGGTCTCGACGGGGACGATCTCCTCGGCAAGCCGGCCATTCGCTTGCGCCTCCGCGGTCCGCTGCTGCGAGAGGAGCGAGAACGCGTCCTGCGCCTCGCGCGTGACGCCATAGTGGTCGGCGACGATCTCGGCGGTCTCGATCATCGTCATGTAGAGTTCCGGCATGCGCTCGGCGAGCACCGGATCCTGCTTGCGCGAGGCGTCGGAATATTCCTTGCGTACGAGCGAAATGGACTCGACGCCGCCGCCGATCGTCACGGTCATCCCGTCGTCAACGATCTGCTTGGCGGCGGTCGCGATGGCCATCAGGCCGGACGAGCAGGCGCGGTCGATACTCATGCCAGGCACCGTGACGGGCAGGCCCGCGCGCAACGCGGACTGGCGTGCGATGTTGCCGCCCGTCGAGCCGACCTGCATGGCCGCGCCCATAACGACGTCGTCGACTTCGGCAGTGTCGATCCCGGCGCGTGACACGGCGGCGGCAATCGCATGGCCGCCCAGCGCCTGCGCCTGCGTGTCGTTGAACGCGCCACGGGATGCTTTGCCGATCGGCGTGCGCGCCGTCGATACGATAACGGCCTGCCTCACTTCGAATTTCTCCTGAGCGACACCGTCATGGCGGCCGACCGCACCTCAACCACGGGCGTCCGCGTCAGCTTCATCAGCTTGCGGACGCGTTCGAGTTCGGGCGAGGACAACAGCGGATAGGTCCGCTTGACCGGCCCCGCGGCCCGCATCTTGACGATATCGGCTTCCGGCACGGTGGCGCGAAGGATCAGTTCGTCCTCGTCCTGGGTGCCATACTGCTTCTTCAGGTCATCAAGCGTCGGTTGCTGCGGCGGGTTCGCCACGACCTCCTTGGCGCGCGGGACCGACATGATCTTGTCGAGCACGTTGGGATCGATCGGCGCCACCGTCTGTCCGTAGAAGCCGGCCGCATACTGCACCACCTCATCGGGCACCGTGCCGTAGCGCTTGCCCGTGACGACGTTGAGGACCGCCTGGATGCCGACCAGCTGCGAGAACGGCGTTGCCATGCCGGGATATCCAAGATCCTTACGAACGGCCGCCGTTTCGGCTAGCACTTCGGGCAGCTTGTCCATCATGTTGTGGTTTGCGAGCTGGGCCTTGAACGTGCCCATCATGCCGCCGGGAATCTGGTGCTCGATCGAGAAGACGTCGTATTCGGCATACTGGTTGACGAGGAAGCCGGCCGCCTTCCCAACCGCCTCGAAATGATCGGCGACCGGCTTGAGCAGCGACGTGTCGAGCGAGTGGGTGTGCCCTTTCAGCTCGATGTTTTTGACCATGATCTCCGTCGAGGGAACCGACGGACCGTTGGCCATCGGCCGGCTTGCGGTGTGGAGCACGCTGACGCCGAATTCGACGGCGTCGAGATAGGCTTTGGCCGACATGCCGAGCAGGTTGTTGGAGTGGAACTCGATCTTCTTGCCGCGTGCCTTGGCGGCGATCGCCGGCACAAGCGTCTTCAGCCGCTCGCGCTCCAGGACGCCCGCCGTGTCGTAGAGGAGGATCGTGTCGATGTCGGGAGAGGCCGACAGCCGATCTGCCTTGTCGGCGAAGAATTCCTCGGTGTGCACGGGCGATAGCGCATACATGATAGCGCCCGCAACCTGCGCGTTGGCTTCCTTCGCAACCTTGGCAATGCGGTGCATCTTGTCGATGTTGAAGAGCACGTCGTAGATCCAGAAGGACCGCACGCCATGCGCGCAGAGGCGGCGTACCCAAAGGTCCATCAGCGCGTCCGGGCTGACGCCGAAGGTGACGTTGGCGTTGGAGCGCAGACCGGCGCGCACCGGCGTGTTCGGCATCGACGCGACGAGCAGGTCGAGCCCTTCCCAGTAATTTTCGTGGCAGTAGCGGGTCAGCACGTCGAGCATGCCGCCGCCAGTCAGGTCGATGGTGGTGAACCCGGTCTTGTCGAGCAGCGGCGACACGGGCAGCGCCATGCCGGCCTGCATGCGCAAGCCCCAGAGGCTCTGCTGGCCGTCCCGCATGGTCTCGTCGAGAAAATCAATGTGCGCCATGGCGGATGCTCCTAGTGCCCAAATCCCGGAAGACCCTTGTCCTCCAGCCAGCGGGTAGTGATGCGGTTTTCCTGAAAATCGGGGTGCGCGACGATGTAGGCGGCCAGCGGCAGGGTCGTCTTCGGACCCTCAAGCGTGAAGGCAGCCAAGGCTGCCAGTAGCCGCTCGACAGCCTCGCCGCGATCCTTGCCGCGAACGATCAGCTTGCCGATCATCGAATCGTAGAATGGCGGCACCAAATAGCCAAGCCTGGCATGGGTATCGAGCCGAACCCCTTCGCCCACCGGCGCAGACCAGTCCGTGATGCGACCTGGTGCAGGTGAGAAGTTGTTGAACGGATCCTCCGCGTTGACCCGCACCTCTATGGCGTGGCCCGAGACGTAGATCTGGTCCTGTCTCAGGCCGATGCCCTCACCCGCAGCCACCCGCAGCTGGATGGCGATCAGATCTTCGCCGGTGATCTCTTCCGAGACCGGGTGCTCGACCTGGATGCGCGAATTGACCTCGATGAAGTAGAAGTCGACGCGGTCCACGTCGTAGAGGAACTCCACGGTGCCGGCGTTGCGATACCTCGCGAAGGAGGTCAGCTTGACGGCGGCTTCATGCAGGCGCTTGCGGACGGCGTCCGGCACGGCCGACGCGGGCGCTTCCTCGATCAGCTTCTGATAGCGGCGCTGGACCGTGCAGTCGCGCTCGCCGAAATGGACGACGTTGCCCTCGCCGTCGCCGATGACCTGCACTTCGACATGGCGCGCCCGCTCGACGAAACGCTCCATGTAGAGCCGGCCGTCGCCGAAAGCAGCCTCGGCCTCGCGCGACGCACGCTCGAAGGAGGCTTCCAGCTCAGCCGCACTCGCCGCCTTGAACATGCCGCGCCCGCCGCCGCCGGCCGACGCTTTCATGACCACCGGGAATCCCAGTTTCGCTGCGGCCGCCTTGGCGTCCTCGGCGGTTGCGATGTGGTCGGTGCCCGGAACAGTCTGGACGCCGGCGTCGCGCGCAACGGCGCGCGCTGCAAGCTTGTCGCCCATTGTCTCAATCGTCTCCGGCCGCGGCCCGACGAAGATGATGCCCGCGTCCTCGCAGGTCTTCGACAGGATCGGCTTCTCGGAAAGGAACCCGTAGCCGGGATGCAGCGCGTCGCAGCCGGTCGCCTTGGCGGCGTGAACGACGAGGTTCACGTCCAGATAGCTCTTCGACGACTGTGCCGGCCCGAGGATAACGGTGCGATCGGCCATCTCCGCGCCCAGCGTTTCGCGATCGGCAGCAGACACGCCCAGCACGGTCTCGATACCGAGCTTCTTCGCCGTGCGCAGGATGCGCACGGCGATCTCGCCCCGGTTTGCAACGAACAGACGCTTGATCGGCATCGCTCAGGCCGGCTCGACGTAGAACAGCGTTTCGCCGAACTCGACCATGTCGGCGTCCTTGACGCAGACCCGGCGCACCGTCCCCTTCACCCCGGCGCGTACCGCGGTAAACAGCTTCATCACTTCCAGAAGGCAGATTTCGGTTTCCGTATCGACCGACTGCCCGACCTCGACGAATGGCGCGGCACCCGGCTTCGGCGCGCGGTAGAAGGTGCCGAGGTTGGGAGCTTTGACGGCGACCCAGGAGGACGGCACCTCAGCCGCTGCCGAAGCCTTCGCCGGCGCCACGGCTGCTGGCGCGACTGGAGAGGCGGCGGCCGGCTGCGCCGCGACCGGGCCGGCCGAGATGGTGGCGGCGGTCGCCGGCGTGGACGCCAGCCGCGCGTTCGGGTCTGTCGAGAGGAAGATGTGCATCCCCTCGATCTGCACGTGCAGCTCGTCCCAGTCCGAAGCCTCGAACAGCTCGACAAGCGTGGCGATATCCTGCGGCTTGATGGTCATCTCGTCTCCATTCTCGCTGACGCGCCGACACGCGTCACGTCTTTACACGCAACCCCACATCAGTGGACGGCCGCGTACATGATCTTCTCTTCGCTCGCCTCGCTCGGCGTGAACTCCTCGACGATGCGGCCGTTCTGCGACACGAGGATCCGGTCGGACAGGTTCAGTATCTCCGGCAGGTAGGAGGAGATGAGCAAGACGCCGTGTCCTTCGTCGGCCAGGCGGCCGATGAGCTGGTGGATTTCCGAGATCGCCCCGACGTCCACGCCGCGCGTCGGTTCGTCGAAGATGATGAGCTGCGGCTTCTGGACGAGCGCCTTCGCAATCACCACCTTCTGCTGGTTGCCGCCCGACAGCTCGACCATCCGCGCGTTCTCGTTGATCGCCTTGACGTTGAGGGCCTTCTTCCAGTGCTCCGCGAGCTGGCGCATCTCGTTCATGCGCAGGATGAGGCCCTTGCCCAGACCCGCCGTGAGGAAGGCGGTGTGGATGTTCTCAGCGATCGACATGTTGTCGAAGAAGCCTTCGATCTTGCGGTCCTCGGTCACGTAGACGATGCCGTCGCGGACGGCTTGGCGCGGGACGCGGTAGCGCACGCGCTTGCCGTTGAAGAGAATGTCGCCGCCATGGAAGAAGCGGCGCTTCAGCACCCCGGCGACGATCTTGGCAGTCTCGGTGCGGCCCGATCCGATGAGGCCGAAGATGCCGGTGATCTGGCCGCGATAGATCGTGAAGGAGTTATTGCGGACGATGTTGCCGAGCGACAGGTCCTGGACGCCCAGGACCTTGCGGCCCGGCGTGCGGCTCACCCCATCCTCGCGGCGGTAGATCTCGTTGGACAGCGTGCGGCCGACCATCGCGCGGATGATCTTGTCGCGATCGAGACTGGCGGCATCCTCGCTGATCACCAGCTCGCCGTCGCGCAGCACGGTGATGCGGTCCGCGATGGTCAGCGCCTCCTCGATGGCGTGCGAGATGAAGATGATCGATACGCCGCGCTCCTTCAGGCGCCCGATCAGCGCGAAGAAATGGGCGATCTCCTCCGGCGTCAGCGATGCGGTCGGCTCGTCGAAGATAATGACGCGCGCATTCTGGCGCACGGCCCGCGCGATCTCGACCATCTGCTTCTTGGCCGCGCCGAGCGTGCCTACCGTCGCCCAGGGATCGACCAGGAAGTTGAGCGAGCCCATGAGCTGCTGCGCGGCGATGTAGATGCCGCGCATGCGGTTGAAGAACTTTTCGTCGCCGAGGAAAACGTTCTGGGCGACCGACATCGACGGCACCAGGCTGTTCTCCTGGAACACCATGGCGATGCCGTTGGCGAGCGCCTCGGCCGGGGCGGCGAACAGGACGGGCTTGCCGTCGAGCAGCACCTCGCCCGACGTCGGCTGCGTGACGCCCGCCAGGATCTTCGTCAGCGTCGACTTGCCCGCGCCGTTCTCGCCGACAAGGGCGTGCACCTCGCCCTTGCGCAGGGTGAAATCGACCGCCTTGACGGCGGGCACGCCGCGGTACTCCTTGGTGACGGCCTTCATTTCAATGATCGCGGACATGCTCACAGGTCTCCGGAATCGATCGAGACCAGCGCGTCGCCGCCCGCGCTCGCCGCCAGCAGGCGGTCGCCAAGGACGGCGCAGCTCGAGATGCCGTGGCGCGTGCCGTCCGCGCGGCTGTGGAAGCTCGCGACGATCTGGAAATCGTCGTCAAGCCTCACCACCAGACCGTAGGAGCGCGACGGCGCCCAAGGCTTCAGGCGCGCCAGCTTTTTCAGCGTGCCGCCCTGGAGCGGCTCGAGGAAGCTCGACATCGGCCGGATGCTGGGCGAGATCCAATAATCCTGTGGGATATCCGCCATCATCCTGCGGCGATAGCTCTTCTCGCGCAGCACCAGCTCGACGAGGCGGCGGCGCGGGGCGAACAGCGCCAGCCAGGCGCCCTTTCCGGACGACGTGGCGCACAGGCGCGCCGGATAGGCCGGCAGGTCGGGGAGCAGAACCTCGTCCGGCCGTCCGGGAGCGACGCGCAGCAGGCGGTAGCGCCATGCCTCCGACACCACGCAGGCACCGTCGGCCAGGGGAAGCAGGCCGTTCGGATAGGCGAGCCCGTCGGCAAGCCGTCTCGACGCGCCGGATGCGAGGTCGAGCGCCCAGACGGTGCCGCTGGCATTGAGCTGCATCAGGTCCTTCTTCCAATCGTCCGGGCCGTTGGACGCCGAGCCGTTGGCGACGACCAGCGTGTCGTCGTCGACGAAGGCGAGCGCGGTCGGACAGTTCAATGCAGGCGCGGCGGACGGCTCGAACGACCGCCCGTCATGCTTGCCGCCCGAAACGAAAACGCCTCCCGACGAGAGGCCGACCGCCACCGCGTCGCCGCGCATCGCGAGCGCGCAAATACGGCCGGGATGGGAAGCGACGACGGCCGCCTTGTTTGCCGCGTCGAGGGCGAGGAGATCGCCGCCGGAGGAGAACAGGACACGGCCGCCGTCGCTGACGACATTATCGGCGCCGGGAGCCGCGGCGACGAGGTCGGCCTCCTCGAGTGCGTTGTTCGGCCTCAGCGCGCCGTCCATCGGCGGGACGGTGATGGAGTAGTCGCCGCTGCCGCGGAACGAATCGTAGGCCCGCCTGAGGACGCCGATCATCGGACGCCTCCCCAATAGGAGCGGATGCCGGTCCATTGCGGATCGGCATCCGGAATCTTCCATTTGCCGATCCGGTTGTTCAGCGATCCGCCCAGGTAGAGGTAGCCCTTGTGCTCGCGCATCGAGGTGATCATCGGGTGGTTGCGGCCGTCGAGGTCCCAGAGGCAGTCGAAGACGTTGCCGTTCTCGTCGAACTTGATGACGCAGGCCGAGTTCATGTTGGGATACATCCACTCGTCGTGTGGGATGCGGTCGACCATCCGCTTCCTGAACGCCGGCATGCGCATCGCAAGGTCGAAGGTCGGCGCCCGCATGCCGACGAAGGCGCACCAGTAGTGGCCGTCGGAGGAGCGGTTGATATTGTCGGGATAGCCCGGCAGGTTGGGCATCACCGGCTCGCTGGTGCCGGCCTTCGGCCCGTCGAACCAGTAGCGGGTGATCCGGCATCCCCACGTCTCGGCGTAGAGGATCGACTGGCCGTCATGGGTCACGCAGATGCCGTTCGGGAAAACCAGGTTGGGCAGGATGGTGCGCGTCGTCCCGGTCGACGGGTCGTAGCAGATGATGCGGCCGTTGCCCCGGCTCTCCAGCGCGTCGACCATCCACTCCGACACGTCGAAGCGGATGGTTGCCTCGCTGAAGAAGATGCAACCGTCGGGAGCGATGTCGAGGTCGTCGGCCAGCCGCATGCGGGAGTCGTCGATGACCGAGAACCAGCTCCGGTTCGTCTCGTCGCTGAGCTTGGTGATCTCGCGCGCCGGGCTGACCTTGTAGAGTCCCATGCCGGACACGCAGACGACCAGATTGCTGTCGCGGTCGAAAGCCATGCCGAGAGGATGGCCGCCGATATGCGCGAACACCTCCCATTTCTTGTGATCGGGCGCCAGGAAGCGCAGCACGTCGCCATGGCGCGAACCGCAGTAGAGGTTGCCCGCCTCGTCGAGAATCACGTCCTCCGGCCCGTCGATCTCGCCAAGGCCGATGAGCTCCACGTCATGGAGCTTGTCGTTCGGCGCGTAGGCGGATCTGTCGTCGATGGTCTCGACCGCCGGCAGGGCCATGTAGCCGGGCGACACGTAGACCTTTGACAGCACCTTGAGCCGGTTCTTGAGCCACTTGACGTCGATCGCCACGGCGGCCAGCAGCAGCAGGCCCATCACTAGCACGCCGGCGCCCGAGCCGAAGCCGAGCCGGGTCAGCGACGACTGGATGACAAGCACGATGAAGGCGCCGAGGATCGCCTTGACCACCGAGCCCCTGCCGCCGCCGAGGCTTACGCCGCCGAGCACGGCGGCGGTCAGGGCGGCGACTTCCAGGCCGACACCGGTGTCGGTGCCGGACGCCCCCAGTCGCGCGGCGTAGAGTACGGCCGCGGCCGACGTCAGCACGCCGGAGATCACATAGGTCAGGAACACCGTGCGGCGCACCGAGATGCCGGCATTGTAAGCCGAGCGCCGCGAGCCGCCGACCGCCTGGATGTGCCATCCCAGCCTGAGCCGCGTCAGCACCACATGAGCTATCACGGCGACGACGACCGCCACGACGAAGCTGAAGGGCACGCCGAGAACCGCGCCGTCGCCGTAGAAGTCCCAGACGGGCGAGCGCTGGGTCGGCCGCGAGACGGCCACCTGGTAGTTGAGCACCAGCGTGTCGAAAATGGCGCGCACGATGATCAGGGTGACGAGCGTGGTCAGGAAGGCCCGAAGGCGCATGTAGCCGATCAGGAGACCGTTCACCGCGCCGATTGCCGCGCCGATCGCCAGCGCGCAGACCGTCACCACCGGCACGGGCCAGCCCAGCGCGTTGAACATGCCCAGCGAGCTGAAGGTCGCGACGGCGAAGATGGCGCCGACGCTGAGGTCGATGCCGCCCGCCAGCAGCACGATGGTCATGCCGAGCACGACCAGCAGCAGTTCGCCGATCTGCCTGGAATTGTCGACCAGGCTGTAGGCCGCGAAGAAGTCCGGGATCAGCGCGCTGAAGAACGCGACCGACAGCACGAGCATGAGGAACGGGATCGCGTTGTCGATCCAGTTCTTGGCCAACAGCTCGCCGACAGCGTGGTCGGGAATCAGCCGGTAGCGCCACCGTGCATAGGCTTCGGACGAAAACATGATCCCTCAATGAAGCTAAAGGTCGCGGGGAAGGAGCGACGCCCGCCCGTCCCTCAGGGACAGCGGGCGCCGGTCGATCAGGGGCCGTACTTCTTCACGTCGTCTAGGCTCCAGCAGACGCCCGCATTGACGTTGTCGGCGGTGATCACCTTATTGTGCGAATAGACGCCGATCGGGTGCGAGCCGGGGGTCTGCGGCTTGTTCTGCAGCAGCGTCGTGACGACGGTGCCGAGGTCGCGCGCCTGGCCGCGGGCGTCATAGCTGACATTGACCGTGAAGTTGCCGTTGGCGACGTTGTCGCAAGCCGACTTCTGCTCGCCGCCGCCTGACGTCACCAGCGCGACCTTGCCCTGCAGCCCGGCCTCCTTGATGGCGGCCGCGATGCCCATGTCCTGGACCTCCCAAAAGCCGATGAACCCGCACAGGTCGGGGTTCTGCTTGAGGATGGTGCTGGCGACGGCCTTCGCCTTGGTGGCGTCCCAGTCCGCCGCCTGGTCGGCGACGATGCTCAGATCGGGATGCTCCGCAAAGAAGTCCGCAAGCGCTTGGCGGCCGATCTGGCTGCCCGGCGTGGTGAGAACACCCTGGACCAGCGCGACCTTGCCGTTGCCGCCGGCGTCCTTGCCGCAGCGTTTCAGGATCTCCTCGCCGGTCTGCACGAAGATGGAATGCCAGTTGGCGCCCACATAGGCGTCGCCGGTGTTGAGCGACTTCAGGTTGATCTGGATGACCGGGATGCCGGCCGCGTTGGCCTTGTCGATCAGCTTGGCGTAGGCTTGCATCTCGAGCGGGTGGACGATCAGGACATCGACCTGTTCGCCGATGAGCTGGTTGATCGCCTGGGCGCCGGCCTGCACGTTCCAATTCGCGTCGCGCGTGACGATCTCGTAGCCGTAGCGCTCCGCGTCGCGGCGCAGGCCCTCGTACCAGACCTGCGGCAGGTCGAAGCCCATCGAGATCGGCACGAAGCCGACGCGCTTGCCCTTCAAGGTGTCGCGCGTCACGTTAATCTGGCCGTCATCGAATTCCGCGGCCACGGCGCCGGCGACCGGCGCCGCCAGGGCGGCGACCGCGACGGCAACCTTCAAGAAAGAACTCCACCTCATGCTTACCTCCCGTTTGGCGCGGCACGGGGCCGCGCTGAAAACCCGCTCAGATGTCGCCCTGCTGGGACGTTTGTTCGTCGCGGGGGTTGAAGATCGAATCGGCCACGATCGCGAACAGAAGGATCAGTCCCTTCACGATGTTCTGCGCCGTGTAGGGCATGTTCAGGATGGTCATGCCGTTCAGCAGGATGCCGATCAGCAGCGTGCCGACGAGGACGTTGAGGATGCCGCCCTTGCCGCCGCTCAGGCTGATGCCGCCGATGACGGCGACAAGGATGACGTCGTAGACGATCGTCGAGTTGACGATGCGCGTGTTCATCGAGTCCACGGACATCGCCATGACGACGCCGGCGACGAAGGCGACCAGCGCGGAAAGGACGTATTTGGCGACGATGAGCGGACGGGTCGGCACCCCGGCGACGCGGGCCGATGCCGGGTTGTCGCCCATCGCGTAGAGGTAGCGCCCGAAGATCGTCGAGCGGAGCGCGAAGAAGCCGAGCGCGGCGATCACCGCCAGGCTGATGACGGAGTTGGGGATGCCCAGTGTTCGGCCGGCGCCGATCTGGTGAATCCAGCCGATACTCTCGTTGACGTAGGTGACGTCGATCGGAACGAGGAAATACTGGCCGAAGCCGTAGACCACGGTTCCCATCGCAAGCGTGGTGAAGATCGCCGGGATCTCGACATAGGCGATCAGCACGCCGTTGATCACCCCGATCAGCAGCGCGAATGCGAAGCCCAGCAGGATCGCCGGTGCGACCCCCATGCCGGATTCGAACAGCGAGAGCGACCACGCCACGCTGATGGCCATGATGGCCACAATCGACAGGTCGATTCCCCTGCCAATGATGGTCACCGACATGCCGATGCCCAGCAGGCCGAGAATGGCGACGTTCTGGATGAGCGACAGGGTGTTGGACGCGGTGAGGAAACCGGGGGCGAACAGCCCGAACGCCGCGAAGAGCGCCACCGAGAGCGCCAGCACGATGCGCTCCTGCGTCAGGCTGTCCGAAAGGCCCCTCGTCGTTCCCGAAGACATCAACCGAACTCCGCCCGACCATTCAATTTCCGAATTATATTCGACTTATAGAAGGCTTGCAAGCGACTTGAGCGAAGATTCGCGGCCACTTCGCCGCAGGGGGCTTATGCTTTTCGCATGGAACCCGCGCCGGTCAGTGGCAGCCATCCTCATAAGTCCCGAACTAATATCGTGTTGCCACCCGACGATCAGCCGTGCCCGAGGTAGCCCATACGCAGCGCCTCCGCTGTCGCCTCGTCGTCGACCGAGCCGCGGTGCGATATGCGGCCATGGTCGATGACGACGATCTGGTCCGCATACTTCATCGCGTGCGTCGCCAGCTGCTCGAACACCACAACCGCCACGCCGTCACGGCGCAGGCCGTCCAGCACTTCATAAACCCTGTCGGTCAGGATCGGTGCGAGACCGAGCGACGGTTCATCGATGACGACGACGCGCGGCTTTGCCATCAGGGCGCGGCCAACGGCCAGCATCTGCTGCTCGCCACCGGAAAGGGTGGCGGCTGCGCGATCCTTGCCGTTGCGGACCGCCTCGGGCATAAGTTCGTAGACCTTCGCGAGCCGTGCACCGCGCTCGGTGCGTGGCTTGCCGTAGGCGCCGAGCATGAGGTTCTCATCCACTGTCAGCTGTCCGAACAGCCGGCGGCCTTCAGGGATAAGCGCGACGCCCGAGCTGACCAGCCCCTGGCGGCCGGCCCTGGACGTCACGTCCGCGCCGGACAGTTCGATCCGCCCCTTCAGGGGACGTAGCGCTCCGGCCACGATCTGCGCTAGCGTTGACTTGCCGGCGCCGTTCGGTCCGAGCACCGCGACGAAGCCGCCAGCCGGAATGTCGAGGTCGACACCATCGAGCGCAAGCACGCCATCGTAGCGGTGCCCGACGCCCTTCACCGAGATTAGCGGGGCGTTGCTCATGCGCTGACAACCTTCTTCACGGCTGCCACTTCGGAGGTGCCAAAATAGGCGCGCAGGACCTCGGGATGATGCCGAACATCCTGAGGCAGCCCCTCGACGAGAAGGCGGCCGAACTCGAAGGCGACGACACGATCCGAGATGTCCATGACCTCCTGGACCGCGTGGTCGATGATCAGGATCGAAACGCCAGCCTGCCGCATGCCCTGGAGGATGGTGCGGATGGCGGTCCGTTCGCCGGTATCGAGACCGGCGAACGGCTCGTCGAGTGCGATCACCGATGCGCCGGTGGCCAGCACCCGCCCGACGTCAGCGACCTTCTGGATGCCAAAGGGCAGTTCACCGGGAAAAAGGTCCGCATAGGGGGAAAGGCCGAGGCCGTGGACGATGCGCTGTGCAACGTCACCGGCCGACATTGCCGCCAGGCCGGCAGCCTTGCGCCGCGCCGCGCCGAGTTCGGCGGTGGTCTCGAACATCTCCCTCAGCGTCAGTTCGCCGAATAGTTCGGCGTGCTGGAAGGTGCGACCGAAGCCGGCCGCGGCGCGACCATGCGTAGGCAGGGTCGTCAGATCGGTCGTGCCGAGCTTCACCGCACCGGCGCGGGTCGCCTGGTAGAAGCCGGAAATGACGTTGAGAAGCGTCGTCTTGCCTGCGCCGTTCGGGCCGATCAGGCCGACGGACTTGCCCGGCGGAACAGTCAGGCTGACGCCATCGAGTGCCCGTACGCCGCCGAAATGGACCGACAGATCACTGACCTCGAGCGTGTCCGTAGCGGCAGGCAGCAACTGGCGAACAAGATCGGCAACCGCCTCGGCGCGGAACGAATGGGCCGCCCCGACTGGCTGCCTCTTGCCCCGACCCAGCATTCGGGAAATCCATGCCGATACGGTCGGCACGATGCCCTTGCGCAGGAACAGCAGGATCAGCACGGTCGAGAGACCGAACACGAACATCGCAACGGTCGGCACCGACCGCGCCATCTCTGGAACGACCACGATGAACGCGGCGCCAAGAAGCGCGCCGAGCAGGCTGCCCGCGCCGCCAACGACCGTCGCGACCAGAAGCTGCACGCCGACGTTGAGCTCAAAGCCTACCGGGTCGAGATATGAAATGGAGTAGGCGATCCCGAGGCCGGCCAGCGATGCGATGCCCGCCGACAGCGAAAATGCCTTGGCGTTCTCCATCTGCGGTTTCAAGCCGATGGCCGTCGCGGCGACGCGCTGGCTCTTGACCGCGAGCCACTTGCGGCCAAGCGAACCGTGCGAGACGAAGTCAGCCAGCAGGAATGAGAATGTCGCCAGGCCGATGGTCAGCACGACAGCGCCCTGAAGCCCGAGTGAATCAATGCCAAGCAGGAAGATGCGCGCCGGCATGACGGGCATGCCCTCGTCGCCGCCGGTGTAGTCCGACCAATGGCCGATGACTTCGCTGGCGGCGAGCGACAGCGCCATGGTCAGCAGACCGAAATAGAGCACGGAGAAGCGGCCCGCGCTCAGACCCAGCACGAAGCCGACAGCGGCGGCGATCACAAAGGCAAGCACGGCGATAACCTCGACCGGCACACCGATCAGCGACAGGTTCGCCGCCAAATAGGCGCCAAGCGCCACGAAGGACATGTGGCCGAGCGACCAGATTCCGGTCAGGCCGGCAACCATCGACACGGCGAGCACCACGATCGAAAAGAACGCGACCGACGCCATGACGAATTGCGGGTAGCCGCCGATCAGGCCGGGGACTCCGGCGAGCGTGCCGGCCGCCACACCAACGGCGACGATCAGAAGGCGACGCAGAAGCGGGCTCATACCCGTTCCTTCCTGCCGGCGCCGAGGAACCCGGCCGGCTTGATGAACAGCACCGCCACGATCACCGCAAAGACGATGGTGTCGCGATAGTTGGCCGAGAGATACCGGCCCGCGATGTTGTCGAGGATGCCGATCGCGAAGCCGCCGACCGCCGCGCCGGGCATGCTGGTGAGCCCACCCAGAAACACGCCCGCAAAGGCACGGAAGAGAGCGGAAATGGTAAGGTTGGCGTTCGCCGACGTGTCCATGGCGAGGAAGAAGGCGGCAATCGCCGCGAGCCCGCAGCCAAGCGCCCAGGCAAGTGCGGCGATGCGGCCGGGTTTGATGCCCACGATGCGGGCGGCGAAATGGTCCTCGGCACTGGCGCGCATAGCCACGCCGACCGTCGTGAAGCGGAAGAACCAGGCCACTCCGACCATCGCGACGATTGCGATGCCGGTGGCGATGACCTTGTTCCAGGTGAGCGCGACACCCGCCACATTCACGGTGCCCGGTACGATGGCTGGAATGGTGATCGGCCTGTGACCCCAGATCACGCCGATGGAGGCGTGGATGAGAAGGCCGAGGCCGATGGTGACGACAAGCGCGATGAAAAGGCTCTTGTGACCCGCACCGAGCGGGCGGACGAGGAAACGTTCGGTGGCCACCCCGAACAGGGCGGCGAAGGCGATGGCGATGAGCAGCGCGACGGCAACCGGCACACCCGCCTGCATGGCCGTGACGGAGACGAAGACACCCAGCGTCGCGGTATCGCCGATCGCGAAATTCACGGTATCCGTGGAACGGAAGATGATGACGATGCCGAGCGCCAGGAGCGCGTATGCCGAGCCGCTGACGATCCCGGCGGCAATGACAGGAAGCAGGTCGTGCATCTGCGCATCTCCCCCGGTGTGGAAACCTGCGGCTCCCAGGAAGGGAGCCCGCAGGCAGCGATGGTTAGCGTCTTGGGAGGACTACCATTCGCCCAGCGAGTCGACGAACTGGTCGTGGACAGCGACCCATTTTCCGCCCTTGATCTCAACCGGAAGGACTTCGGTGCTTCCAAGATGACGATCCTGCTTGATCGTGATCTTACCGATTATACCGGTTTCGAAACCGTCCAGCTTCTCAAACCCACGAATTAGCGTCTCACGCGTCAATGGTTCGTCGGCCAAACGGATTGCCTCCGCTGTAATCTTCGCAAGCGCGAAAGTGAGCAACGAACCGTAGTCCGGCTTCTCGTTCGGCGTGAACTTGGCCAGCGCGTCGCGATACTCCTTCACCGCCGGATCATCAGCTTCGATGGGCTTGGTAATCGAGACACTACGAAGCCCTTCTACCGCCTCACCGCCCAAGTTGATCAGGTCACTCGTGACATTGCCGCCATAGGTGAAGAGCTGGGTCGGAACGTTTTGCTGCTTCAGTTCCTTGGCCAGCAAAGAGAGTTCGTTGATGGTGCCGATGAAAACAATGGCGTCCGGCTTCTTGCCCGCAATCTCGAGCGCGATCGGGGCATAGTCCGTCGTGCCGATCTTGACCGGCATCATTTCGATCTTGGCATCGGCCGATGCCGTACGCAGACCCGGCTCGACATTGCTCGCGACCTTCTCGAAGGCGGCGACCGCGGAATGCACGACGAGCACGTTCTTGAAGCCGTCCTTGCCTGCCCACCGGCCCAGCGCACGGGCCTGATAGTCGAGCAGCGCATATCCGCCGACGATCAATGGCCGAACCGGCGTGTACCAGTCGAACGCCCCGCCGTATGGCATAATGTAGGGAACGCCCTGCTGCTCGAGATAGGGGAACGTCGCGGCGCTTGGGCCCGTCGCGTATGCACCCTGGATCGCCAGAACCTGGTCGCTGTCGACCAGCTTACGGGCTGCCGCCACTGCCTGCTGGGGGTTGTAGGCGTGGTCCTCGGTGATGACGGTGATCTTGCGGCCGTTTACGCCACCCTTCTCGTTCAGGGATCCATAGTAAGCAGTCTGGCCAGCGACACCCGGCACGCCATAGACCGCGAACGGGCCCGTAAGCGCCGACCAGGCGCCAAGCTTGATGCCGTCCTTCGTGACGCCAGGCGCGTCCTGGGCAACGGCCAGCGACGCAAATCCAATGCCGGCCGCCAGAATGGTCGCGCCGGCCAGCTTATGAATGAAGCCCTTCGACATATGTCATTCCTCCCTATTGCGGTAGAAGCGTCTTCTAACGTCTTCCATACCCGAATATTTTTCGTCTTTACCCACGTTTTGGCGACCTGTCAATCGCCATCTGTGATACTCCCCATCCATAAGAATGATGGAACCCGGCGCATGCATATCGCCGGAATGGGATGCCATTTCCATTGAAGCTCAAACTTAGTTCGGTTACTGTAGATCGCAAATGCTCGCGCATCGGGAGGACTGCCATGCTTGAGTTGGTCGAGATGGATGATGCCGATGCTGCGGAGCTTTTCATCGAGCGCGGATGGACGGATGGATTGCCCGTCGTCGTTCCAACACCCGACCGGGTCGAGGCGATGCTGGCGGGCGGAGGGGTGGAGGCCGACGAGGTTCTCGGCACCGTACCGGCCAAGCGGCGCACCGTGACGGCGGGGCTCGCCGCGGTGAACGCGGTGATGGCCGGCTGCAAGCCTGATTATTTTCCGATCGTTCTCGCAGCGCTGCGGGGGATGCTCGATCCGCTCTGGAACGCCAACGGTGCGCTGACCAGCACCGGTGGGTCGGCTGCCTGCATCGTCGTCAGCGGCCCGATGGCGCGTGAGATAGGGCTGAATGCGAAGGGCAACCTGTTCGGACCGGGCTACCGGGCAAACGCGACGATCGGACGGGCCGTGCGGCTCGTCGCGATGAACGTCATCGGCGCGCGCCCCGGCATGCAGGACGAATCGTCGATGGCGAATCCGGGCAAGTATTCGCTCTGCTTCGCGGAAGAAGATCCGGCCGAGCCGTGGCAGCCGCTCAGGGTACAGCTCGGTTTCGATCGGCAGGATACAACCGTCACCATCATGGCCACCGAGGCGCCGCGTCAGATCGGCAGCCATTCGAATGGCGACGCCGAGACGTTGCTACGCACTTTCGTTTCGATCATGAAGGCGCCGGCCACCTTCATCGTCGGCAAGGGCGGCCAGGGCATCATCGTGCTCGGGCCGGAGCACCAGTTCGTACTGCGAGATTGCGGCTGGACGCAGGCCAGGGTGCGGGCGTTTCTTACCGAGCAGACCCGCGTTACCCCAGCCGAACTCGTTTCGGCCGGCGTTCCGCTCGAGGTCGAGGGCAACCAGCATTACCTGCCGCCCTCGCCCGACGGGAAATACCCGACGATCATGTCGGAGCAGGACCTGCTCATCGTCACCGCTGGTGGCCACGGCGCGGGCTGGTCGGCCTACATTCCCGCTTTCTCGCCTAACAAGCATATCCGTGCCGTGACCCGCCGCGTGCGACCGGCGGGGGAGGCTCTGCCCGATTGCGGGCCGGATTCCTGCGAGATCGTGCTGCCCGGAATGGCAGCGGCGGAATAGGAGAAAAATGATGGCAAAGATTATCGTCTATCGACCCGACCTGGTCGAGGAAGTTCTGCCGACCGGAACGCTAGCGCGCCGCCGCATCCCCGCGGGCGGCTTGCGCATCACGCTGCTCAACAACGGCAAGCCGAAGACCGTGCCGCTCCTCACCTATGTGTCCGAAGAACTGGCCCGCCACTTTCCGGTGACCAGCGTGACGGTCCATTCGAAGCCGTCGGCAGCCTTCACCATCGACGAGGAGACGGCGGCGGGGCTTGCGCGCTCATCCGACCTGCTGATTGCCGGGCTCGGCGACTGCGGATCCTGCAGCGCTTGCAGTCTGCAGGACGCGTTGCAACTGGAGCGCCTCGGCGTTCCGGCGGCAGTCGTCATCACTGACGCCTTTGTCGACGTCTGCGGACGCGTGGCGGTGCGGCTCGGCTTCGCCGGCTATCAGCCGATCGTCGTGCCGCATCCCGCTGCGACGCGGCCAGATGCATGGCTAAAGGACAAGGCACGGCTTGCGGCAGCCGCCATGATTCCGTTGGCGTTGCCCCTCGCAGGAACCGCCGCGGCGAGCTGATCGGCTATCGGATGAATCGCTCGACATAGGATGCGCCGAGGCCGACGGCCTCGAAGTGGCGCCGGCATTGCTCGATGCGTGTAAACACGTCGTCGTAACCGGTGACGGCGCCGGCTTCGTCGACATAGACCATCGATCCGTGGACCTGAAACAGGGTCATCATCTCGCCGCCCTCAGCATCGACCACCAGCGTGTGCGTGTCGCCTGGCGGCTCGAAGATGTAGCTGCCGGCTTTGGCGACCCAGTCGTGCTCCAGATAGCGCCAGCGACCCTTGATCGTGTATCCATGCACCGGCTGCGGATGGCTGTGTCGCGAGACGATGCCCGAGCGGCGGATACGCGCGATCGTCATCCAGTAGCCTTGCGAAGCAGACATGAAGAGCGGCCGAAAAGCGACGTCGTCGGCCGATTTCACCCACAGGCGTTCGTCCTCGGCCAGCCCGTCGGCGAGGAAGATTTCCTTCAGCGCATACGGGTTCTTGTTCGGTTGCGTCATCGCGGTTCTCCGTTCAGCGCTTCAGGCAGGCTTGCGTGAAGGCCCGCCGGGCCTGCCCGAGGCCTCACGGTCCCAGGCATTGGCGTTTCCGCCTTTGCGCAGCGTCATCTTCTGGATCTTGCCGGTCGGCGTCTTGGGGAGCTCGTCGCGGAACTCGACGTAGCGCGGCACCATGTAGGCAGGCAGCCTCGGCACGAGGAAGTCGATCAGCGTAGGCCCGTCGAGTTGCGCGTCGGGGAACAGCGAGACGACGATCTTCACCTCGTCTTCGCCCATCGGCGACGGCACCGCGACCGCGGCACATTCGGCGATGGCCGGATGCGCCTTCACTTCGCTTTCCAGTTCGAAGGACGAGATGTTCTCGCCACGCCGGCGGATCGCGTCCTTGAGCCGGTCCTTGAAGTAATAGTTGCCAGCCGCATCCTTCGACAGAAGGTCGCCGGTGTGGAGCCACTGGTTGCGCCAAGCCTCAGCCGTTTTTTCCGGATTGCGCCAATAGCCGAGGTTGAATTCCCAGGGATCGTCCGCCCGCAGCACCAGTTCGCCAACGACACCCGGCGCGACCGATTCGTCGTTTTCGTCGACGATGCGCGCCGAAATTCCCGGTCGCGGACGCCCGCAGGTCTGCGCGTTGACCAGGTCGACACTGGTGATGAGCGGCGTCGAAGCCTCTGTCATGTTGAAGAGCGTGACGATCCGCCGGCACCCGAAGCGGTCCTTGAACGCATCGATATCCTTCAAGAGCGGAGTCATGAAGATGGTCCGCAAGCCGTTGTTGCCGTCGCGCGGATCGGACGGCGCGGACATCAGGTAGGCTGGCATGGTCGAGATGAGCAGCGTCGATGTCGCCCCGAACCGGCGCACGTCTTCCCAAAATTCCGACGTCGAGAATTTCTCGCGGATGGCGAGCGTCCCGCCGGAGATCAGGACGGTGCCGAACACGTGCGGCAGACCGGTGTGGAACATCGGCAGGAACATGTAGAAAACGTCGGCCGGCCCGAGGAACTCCGCAAGCGGAGCCGCCGTCGCGTAGGCGTGGGCATGGCCGTACAGCACGCCTTTGGACGGGCCGGTCGTTCCGGACGTGTAGAGTATCGCTGCCGGGTCGACATACTCAACCACCTGTGGCGGGTTGGAGCCATCGCCGCGCGGCAGCGTGTCGAAGCCGATCAGCCGCGCCGAGCCGACAGGTCCCTCGCCGCCCGCATCGCCATAGACAACGATGGTCGCCGGGGCTGCCACGCCGGCGCCGGGATCCCGCCAGCGTTCAAGGAAGCGGGGCGCGACGACTGCCATGACGGCATCGGCATCGACGACCTGGTTTGCAAGCATGCGGCCCTGGTAGGCGTCGTTGACCGGCACCATGAGCGCCCCGATCTTGCACAGGGCCTGCCAGACCAGGATATAGTCGATGCCGCTCGGCATCATCACCAGAACGCGGTCGCCCCTTGCCAGGCCTTCGGCGGCGAAGCCGGCCGCCAGACGATTGATCGCGGCGTTCGCCTGCGCATAGGACAGCGAACGGTCGCGCATAACCAGGAACGGCTTGCCGGGTGTTTCCACGGCGCGCCGCTCAAGGACATAGTGGAATACGCGGTCGCGGCTCTTCGGCAACATCGCGGACCTCCCTGTTCGAAATATCCGAACTATATTCGTCTCCACCGCCAATTCAATCGAAACCGTTCCATGCCATCCCGCAAAGCGTCAGCAATGACGCTTGCATGCGATCAGGAGCCGAAATAGTTTCGTTTTCGACACGGGAGAGCGGAATGAGCCTCGACATCACCGGACGCTATCGCTACCCGCCACCGCGCTCGGACTGGCTGGCAAAGGTCGAAGAAGAGATCATCGAGCCGGACCTGCCGATTGTCGATCCGCACCATCACCTCTGGACCCAGGAAGGCAACCACTACCTTCTGGATGCATTCGCGGCCGACCTCGCCAGCGGACACCGCGTCGAGGCGACCGTCTTTGTTCAAGCCCACTACGGCTATCGCACGACTGGGCCAGACGAATTGCGTCCGGTCGGCGAAACCGAAAAAGTCCTGGCGATCGCCGAGGACGCCCCAGATCGCGGCGTGAACACGAAGATCGCCGCCGGCATCGTCGGCTACGCCGACCTGATGCTGGGCAGCAACGTCGAGCGCGTGATCGACGCGCATGTCGAGGCCGCCGGCGGACGCTTCCGCGGCGTCCGTCACAGCGTGTCGCGCGACACCAATTTTCCGGATGGAATCGTCCTCAGGCCCGCTCCGGCCGGCATGCTGGCCGATCCGAAATTCAGGGAGGGGATGGCGACGACAGCGCGCCTCGGCCTTTCCTATGACGCCATGCTTTACCACCAGCAGATCCCCGAACTGGCAGCGGCCGCGCGCGCGCTGCCCGACCTGCCGATCGTGATTGACCATCTGGGGTGCGTGATCGGGGTCGGCCCCTATCGCGGGCAGGAGCGGCAGACGTTGGCGGCGTGGCGCGAGGACATGGCCGAGCTCGCTGGGTGCCCGAACGTCGTCGTGAAGATCGGCGGCCTCGGCATGATCATCTGCGGGCCGACCTGGCACGAGAACCCCTTGCCTCCCGGCTCGGCGGAACTCGCCGATGCGTGGCGTCCGCAGGTCGAGACCTGCATCGAATTGTTCGGCGTCGACCGCTGCATGTTCGAAAGCAATTTTCCGGTCGACAAGGCGATGTATTCCTATCCCGTCCTGTGGAACGCCTTCAAACGCCTCGCATCCGGCGCATCCGACGACGAGAAGGGCGCGCTTTTCCACGATACCGCCGCGCGTTTCTATCGGCTCGGCCGAGGCAAGGCCTGATGCGGCGCTTCGTCGGGAAGGTGGTGCTGGTCACAGGCTCGTCGAGCGGTATCGGCGCCGCGTGCGTGCGGCGGTTCCTGAGCGAAGGCGCACGGGTGGCCTGCCTAGATCTGCCGGGGACCGCGGCGGCTTCGCCTGATCCGGACAGCATGCATCTCGGCTGCGACGTCTCGGACGAGTCGGCCGTCATCCGCGCGCTATCCACCACAGTCGACCGCTTTGGCCGGATCGACGCAGCCGTGCTGAGCGCGGGTACGGAGGGCAAGGTCGCGCCGCTCGAGACGACGCGCGTCGAGGATTTCGACCGGGTGCAGGCCGTCAACGTGCGCGGCATGTTCCTTGGCGTGAAGCATCTCATTCCGGCTATGCGCCGTGCCGGTGGCGGTGCGATTATCGCCCTGGCCTCGACTGCCGGCCTGCGCGGCAGCCGCGCCGGCCTCGGGCCTTACACGGCCAGCAAGCACGCGGTGATCGGATTGGTGAAGACCGCCGCCCTCGAAGCCGCCAAAGACGGTATCCGCGTCAACGCCGTGTGTCCGGCTCCGGTCGACACGCCCATGATGCGCGCGATCGAAGCGGGCAACGATGCGTCGGATCCGGCCTCCATGCGAGCGCGCATTGAGGCAAGCGTTCCGCTCGGACGCTATGCCGAGCCCGAGGAGATCGCCGGGCTGATCGCCTATCTCGCAAGCGACGAGGCGCGCTATCTGACGGGCGCAAGCTACCTTGCCGATGGCGGGGTCATGGCCTGATTTTTGCGAAGCGCACGATACCGTTTTCAATCTGGCGCTCCAGCGCGCCCTTGCCGACCAGGTAGTTCGCGTAGGCGAGCGTCTCGCCGATGAGGAACCCGATCCAGATCGGTCCGGGACGCCGGCGAAACAGCGAGGTGAGAAGCTCGGTTGCCGTCTTGGATCCTTCCCGGCAGCCCGCGACAACCTGGTCGCAGCGCCATGCGTAGAAGGTCCGCAACTCGTCGGCGCGCGCGTGGAAGCCGCGGAACGGTGCCTCGTGGCCCGGGAGGAACAGGTCGTCAGGTCCGCAGGCGGCCGCGATCGTCTCCAGGCCGGCGAGGAAATGGCTCAGGGGATCGCCCAGCGGGTCCGTCGGCTGCACGGCCATGGTCGGCGCGATGCGCGGTCCGACCTGATCGGCACAGAAGAACAGACCGCGCCCGGCGTCATGCAGCAAGACTTCCTCGGGCGAATGGCCGCCGGCGACGAGAATGTCAAATGTGCGCCCGTCGATCGCGAGTTTTCGTCCGGCGGACAGTTTTCGGTAGGTGGCCGGCAGTCGATAGGTGTCGTGCATGAAGCGACGGCCGTTCGCGACCCATAGTTCGGTGTCCTCGGGAGCAAGGCCATGCGACAGGAAGAAGTCCCGCTCCAGCGCATCGCCCTCGTCTTTCGGCATGTACTGGACGACGAGACCCCTCAGGTATTCGCTTTCGCTGGTCGCCAGCGAGGCACCGAAAGTCTCGCAGATCCATCCGGCGGCGCCGAGGTGGTCGGGGTGCCAATGCGTCGCCAGCACGGTGGTGATGCCGCGGCCGGGCAGACGGTCATGAACCTTCTGCCAGATGGCACAGGTCGCTTCGTCGAACAGACCGGCGTCGACGGCGGTCCAGCCGTCGCCGTCGCGGATCAGGTATGAGTTGACGTGGCCGGGCTCGTAGGGAAGCGGCAGCCGCAGCCACAGCACGCCATCGGCGATCTCGCGTAAATTGCCTGCCTCCGGCGCGTCTGGAAACTCGGTCGACACAGGCTTATGGACCGTAGGCACTGTCATTCTGTTCCGATCATTGGTCGGTTCTTCCGCATACTCCGGCGCCCGATCCGCCGTTGAGGTACTTCAAATCACTTTCTGTTTCTCAGGATCAGGCGACAAGCGCATTGATCCGCGCAATAAATCGAATATTGTTCGGAAACACGTGAAACGCAAGGGAGGCATCCGCCATGTCCAAAAAACGATTCATTTTGGGCGCGTTCGGGGCACCGAAAGAACCGGACCAAGCCAAGGAACTCGCCACGGCCTATGCCGCCGCGTTGCTCAAGGATACGCCCGTCAGCAAGGCGGTCTACAGCGAAGCCATCGCAAAGGGGCCCCGCGGTGACGGGTTTGGCTTCGATTTTCTCGTCGAGGCGTGGCTCGGCGACGATGCAGTCCCTGCCTTCGATACGGCGCGTTCCGTCAAAGCCGCCCGAGCGTCCGGCATCGATCCGGACAAGTCGCGGACAGTCCTGGCTGACGAAAAGGTCATCAAGACAGGTACCGCCGCGGTGAAGGGAACATTCCTGTCGAAGCGGCGTCCGGATTCGACGGTCGAGGAGTATCAGAAATACTGGCGCGGCAACCACGCGGACATCATCCAGGCGCAGAAGGACTTTTTTTCCTTCGTGCGTGCCTATGTCCAGAATCACTTCGTACCAGGCTCGTTCGTGACGCTCGCCGGCGGGGCGCTCTCGCAGGAGGATTCCTTCGACGGTTCACCGCAGATGTGGTTCGACAAGCCGGAGGACATCTATGCCGCCTTCGCCACCGATGGCTATCATAAGTACATCAAGGAGGACGAGAAGATCCTCGTGAAGGTCGGCTACTCGCAGTCGTTCATCTCGCGCGAGTTCCCGATCACGCTTTGAGCGTGATCAGGCGCGGGTGAGTTCGTCGAAGAAGACGATCTCCTCTGCCCGAAAGGATCTTGTCGCCGCCTCGTCGAAGAGACGGCCACGGGCGGACGCGATGACGGCGCGGGCATCTTTCGACCCGAAAGCCCTGTCCAGCGCCACCTCGTCGGAGAACCAGAACTCCTCGACGCAATCCACCGCCAGCGCGTCGATGGAACGCGCGCCGGGCAGGCGGAACGAGCCGGGCACGACATGACTCGCCGTCCATCCGAGCAGGCCCGAGCCGAACGTCGAAACGGCAAGCGCGGCAGCCGCGAAATCAGAATAGGCCCGTTCGATTCCGCCGGCGGCCGCTGCATCGGCATGTTTCGACAGGACGACGAGCTTCGCCTTGCCCGCACCCGTTTTGACCACCTGTTCGGTCGCCGTCATCGACACCGTCCGCTCCATGTCGATGAAATTGAGTTCGTCGACGCGGATGCGATCGCGGTAGATCGGCGTCTGCGAGAATGTGTCCTCGTTGGGTGACGTGCCCGGCAGCCAGAACTCGGCCATGCCGGCAAAGTCGAAAGGCGAGCCGAGCGGCCCTGGCCCTGCAATGTGGTTCTGAGCGTAGCGAAGCCGCCAGGCGCCATAACCCGGCGAACCGGCCACGACGGGCCCGTGCGTGCCACGCCAGTAGGCCCGGAAGTCCGGGTCGCTCATGCCGGGGCGCGGCGTCAGGAACGCGATCTTCTTCAAGCGCATGGGCTTTTCACTTCCCCGAAAATGATGGTGGCCGCTTGGCCATGAATGCGGCGAGCCCTTCGGCGAAGTCGGCGCTCTTGGCGATGTCGACGAAGCCGGCCTGTTCGGCGTCGAGCTGCGCGGCCAGATTGCTGTCGTGAGCGACGTCGACCAGCCGCTTGATCGTCGCGTAGGCAGCAGTCGGCCCGGATGCCAGGCGCTGGCCGAAAGCCTCGGCCTCGACAGCCAGCGCCTCCGCAGGAACGACACGATTGACGAGGCCCATCTGCATTGCCGCCTCGGCATCAAACGTGTCGGCGAGCATCGCCAGTACCCGCGCCTTGCGCGTGCCAAGCGCGCGGGCGAGGAACCACGACATGCCGGCGTCGATCGTCGCGCCGATTTTCGGATAGGCAGGGGTGAAGCGCGTACCGCTCGCAGCGATCGCGAAGTCGCAGGCGAGCATCAGGCCGAGCCCTGCCCCCGCCACGGCGCCGTGGACGGCGGCGACGGTCGGCAGCCCGACATTCGCAAGCTTCAGGATAACAGGATGGAAGGTCGACATGGTGCGGTCGGCGACGGTCGCGAACGGCACGCTGCCATCGAAACGGGAGACGTCGCCGCCCGCGCAGAAGGCCCGACCGGCGCCGCGCAGCACGATGCACCTGGCCGCGCCGTCGAGTGCTTGATCGATCGCTTGCCCGAGCGCCCTGGCCAGCGGGACGTCGATCCCGTTCAGGACCTCGGGGCGATCAAGCGTGACGAACGCGACCGCCTGCCTGATCTCGAATTGGACGGTAACCGGTGACTGCATCAGAAAGCCGGGTCTCGGCGCGTCGCCGCGCCGGGACCCGCCAGCATTACTTGGTCATCAGAGAGGAAATGACGGAGACTTTGCCGTCCTTGAACTCGTTGACGTTGATCTGGACCTGCGACTGGTTCGAGTTGTCGAACTTGTAGGTCTGAAGCTGACCCTTGTATTCGAAGTTGCGCAGCGTCTCCGCAAGCTTTTCCGGATCGGTGCTGCCGGCCTTCTTCATGGCTTCGACCAGAAGCATCACGTTGTCATAGGCGGTGACGTTGTAGGGCAGCGCGTCGCCGCCCGTATCGGCCTTGAACTGGGCCTTGAACGCCTCGAGTTTAGGCGAGGAAGACGTCGTCGGTCCGGTGGCGATGTAGATGCCTCCCATCGACGTGCCCGCGGCCTTGACGAATGTCGGCGAAGCCCAGATGACGGCGATCGACAGGAAGGACGGCGACATCTGCAGTTCGCGGTACTGCTTGATCATCGACACGCCGTCTTCGACGAATGCCGCGCCGATCACCGCGTCCGGCTCGGAAGCACGCACCTTGGTCAGCAGTCCGTAGAAGTCGGTCGAACCCGTATCGAAATACTCTTCGACGACGACGCTCGATCCCAGTTCCTTGGACTTGTCGTTGATCACCGCTCCGGCCGAACGACCCCAGTCGTCGTTGCGGCCGATATAGGCAATCTTCTTCGCGCCGCGTTCCTTGATCAGGTACTCGACCGACGGCGCAATGTTCATAACCGAGGTCAGTGTCGTGCGAAACGAGAAAGTGTTTTCCGGCGCCGTGACAGCGGGCGCTGCCGCCACGAAGGACATGGCGACGCGCTTGTTCTTCTGGGCGACCGGCACGACCGCGAGCGTGCTCGTGCTGGAAGCAGGCATCAGAAGCACCGGGACGTTGTCCTCGCCGATCAGCTTTTCAGCGCCGGCGACCGAACGTTCGGCCTTCGACTCGTCGTCTACATTGATCAGCTCGACCTTGTACTTCTCGCCGCCGATCTCGACGCCGCCCGCCTCGTTCAGCTTGCGGACCGCGTACTGGGCGCCGTCATGCGATTCCTTGCCGATCGATGCATTCGGGCCCGAGAGAGCCAGGATGGAACCGATCTTCAGAACCTTGTCCTGGGCATAGGCAGCCGGAACCAGAGCGGTTGCGGCAAGCAGTGCCAGCGCGGTGCGCCGGGTCATCGTCATCATGGTCATTTTTTTTCCTCCAATGAACCACACTTGTGACTGCCCGCCGGCTGCGCCGGTCAGGCAGGTATGCGAAACGTT